>JBGSYJ010000194.1:0-23240 GCA_041750915.1 Thermoanaerobaculia bacterium
ATCGACGACATCACCACGACTATTCGCAACGATCAGATGATGGTGCGCGAACTGCTCTTCAATCTACTCAGTGTCCCCTTAGTTTCTGCTCCTGGCAGGGAGCCCCGAGGGGACGGAGTCATTAGAAACCGTCGAGATCAATCGCAACGGAAAGGAGACACTGAATGGATTGCACCTGACCGACCTCTTTCCTCGTCTGTAACAAAACTCCCATGGATTTTATCAGTCGTTCACCGCTACGCAACATCTTCATTCTTGCGGTGGACACAGGAAAGGATGGTCTTCCTCATGCGTTCGCTTCATAGATACATTGCACTTCTGGCTGTACTGCTTCTGGCGAGTGGAACACTGCTCGCGCAGGGAACGACCGGCCGGCTCACCGGCAACACGACAATGGATGGGTCTCCGCTTCCCGGAGTTACGGTGACGATTCAGTCGCCCTCGCTTCAGGGAACTCGTGTGGCCTACTCCGACAGCAACGGCAATTACAACTTCGGAGCGCTTCCTCCCGGAACGTACGAAATCACGTTCGAAATGGAGAGCATGAACACAATTACCAAGCAGGCAGACGTCACGCTCACCGGCGTGGCCCGCGCTGACGGGAACATGCGTCTTTCTGCCGTCGCCGAGGCGATCACTGTTACGGCCGACGCTCCCACGGTGGTCGAGACTCAGGAGATTCAGACCAACCTGCAGGCCTCCCTCATCGAGGATCTGCCGGTCGCGCGTACTCTGCTCGGAACGGTGAACCTCGCGCCGGGCGTCACAAACAATGGTCCGGGGGGAAACACAGCGATCTCCGGCGCTCCCTCGTATGACAGCACCTTCTACATCAACGGTTCCGTGGTGAACGAAGTTCTCCGCGGACAGCCGCTCAATGTCTTCATCGAAGACGCGCTCCAGGAAACGACAGTTCTCACCGGCGCGATCTCGGCGGAATACGGTCGCTTCACTGGCGGCGTCGTAACAGCGGTCTCGAAGTCTGGCGGTAACGAATTCAGCGGATCGCTTCGGGACAGTCTTACCAATGAGGACTGGACCTCCGACTCTGCGCAGGAGAGCAAACTCAACGAGACTTACGAGGGCACGCTCGGTGGACGGATCATCCGCGACCGTCTGTGGTTCTTCGGAGCCGGCCGTTACGTTGAGAACTCCCAGGGCAACTTCCTTCTAGAAGGTGGAAGCCCGTACACGACGAGCGCGGAACAGCAGCGGCTCGAAGGCAAACTTACAGGCCTGCTTACCCCGAAGCACACGCTCGTCGGTTCGATCCTCGAACTCGAGAACAAGATCAGCAACCGCTGTCTCGCCGGTTTCGGCTGCTTCGAGGAGCGGACTCTGTCGAGCCCCGAGAATCAGCCGCAGGACCTTCTCAGTGTCAGCTACAGCGGCATTCTGACGAGCAGCCTGCTGCTCGAGGGGAACTACTCCGACAGCTCGCTCACCTTCTCCGGTTCCGGCGGTCCTCAGGGTAACCGGATCAACGCAACGAATATCAACTTCGCCGCCGTCGGTGGCCAGGGTGGCGCGTCGCCATTCTGCGGAGGCTGCGGAGACGAGACCCGCGCGACGGAGGCCCTTTCGTTCAAGGGAACGTATTACCTGTCCACTGGGTCGCTCGGCTCGCACAACATCGTTGCCGGATACGAAGACTTCTCTGAGCAGCTCTTCTCGAACAATCATCAGTCGGGCAGTGACTTCACAGTGTGGACGTTTGCAGAACCGACTCGCGCCGCAGATGGTTCTCTGCTCGCGAGCGTCGGCCGGAATGCCGGATTCATCATCTACTGGCCGATCCTGCAGTCGAGTCTCGGTAACGATTTCACGACCGAGTCCGTCTTCGTCAATGACAAGTGGGACCTCAACAGCAATCTGAGCTTCAACATCGGCGCACGTTATGACGTGAATGACGGCAGAGACAGCGCCGGCGCGAAGGTTGCGGATGATTCGAAGATCAGCCCACGCCTCGGAGTCATTTACGACCTCAAAGGCGACGGCCGCATCCGCCTCAATGCAAGCTACAGTGAGTACGTTTCAAAGATCTCCAACGGCAATATCGGCGACGCTGCTTCTCCGGCCGGCTCGCCATCCATCCTCTACTGGCTGTACGGCGGACCGTCGATCACTGGCGTCAGCACCGAGCAGCTTCTCACGCAGATGTTCGCATGGTTCGACAGCGAGGGTGGCATCGAGGATCGCGACTGGCTGCTGGGCGGCGGAACAAACGGTATTTCCAGTCAGATCCAGAGCTCACTCGAGTCGCCCGGAGTTGAAGAGATCAGTTTCGGTGCGGCATTCTCGGTTGGCCGAAACGGATACTTCCGAATCGACTACCAGGACCGCGACTGGACCGATTTCTACACCACCCGCACCGATCTTTCGACGGGTCGCGTCTTCGATCCGCTCGCAGGCATTGAGCTTGACCTCGCACTGACGGAGAACAGCAATGACTTCGTTCGCGAGTATCAGGCTGTGATTCTGCAAGGTGGCATCCGTCTGTTCAATCGGCTCGACGTCGCAGGAAACTACACATGGTCCGAGCTTCGCGGGAATCATGGTGGCGAGACGACGGGCTCCGGACCGATCGCATCGACAGGCGCGAACTACTATCCGGAGTTTCTCGGATACGCGCAGAACAATCCGGTCGGATTTCTTCCCGCGGATCAGACCCACAAGATCCGCGCGTGGGCCAGCTACGACCTGCCGACTCCGGTAGGCAACTTCAACATCAGCGTCCTTCAGCGCTTCGACTCCGGAACGTCCTACTCCGAAATCGGAGCCATCGACGTGACGAGTACCGGCGACACGGAGTGCCCGGTGTGCCGTCCGAACGATGACCTCTACGTCAGCATTCCTTCGGGTGCTCTGTACTATTTCAGTGAGCGGGGTGAGTATCGGTGGGATGACCTCACCGCTACAGATCTCGCGGTCAACTACAGTCTGCCGCTCGGTCGCATGGAGCTGTTCGTCCAGGGCGAGCTGCTGAACGTGTTCGACGAGTCAGCACAGATCGGCGGAAACACCACCGTGCTGACGGCCCGCGATACCGCAACGCTCCAGCCGTTCGATCCGTACACGACGACGCCAATTGAAGGTGTTCACTACCGTCGCGGTGCGAATTTCGGCCGCGGTACGACTGGAACGACTCAGGCTACCCAGGGTCATTTCCAGCTGGCGCGCACCTACCGCGGTTCAGTGGGTATCAGATTTTAAACAGCAGGCTGTCGCAGTACGTACTCAGGCCCCGGTCGAAAGACCGGGGCTTTTCGTTGTCTCCGGCCGCTCGCGATTCAAGGATCTGAACCGTGACGCCAACCAGCCGGATGAATCGACGTTACACATTCGTAACACCAGACAGGAAGAAGTCTCTCTTCATAGAGTTATGCTTCGAGTACCCGTGGTGTAAACCGTGCTGTGACATTTCTTGCGCATTCGTTTCAGCGCGTGACTGAAACAAGAGGTCGGCCGGAGCAACCATGACGAAACTGTTTCGCTCTCTGATCATCATCTTCCTCGGCGGTGCTTCGCTCGCTCTCGCTCTACCCGCGCAGGGAACCACCGGCACACTGACCGGCGTGACGAGAATCGAGCGCGAGGTGATCCCTGGAGTTCTGGTCACGGTCAGCTCCGAGAAACTCCAGTCGCCGCGTCAGAGCGTCACCGACGCGAATGGCCGCTACACATTTGCGTTTCTTCCTCCTGGTCCATACACGATCTCGTTCGAGAAAGGTGGATTTCAGGCGATTGCCCGTCCTGTCAGGGTCGGTCTCGGCAGGGTCGTGCGCCTCGACATGAAGATGAGAACCCCGGAAGTGGTCGAGGCGATCACCATCACCGCTACAGCCCCGGCGATCGTCGAGATGCATGAGATCCAGACCGGCTTCGATGCAGAGATGATCGACAGTCTGCCCGTTTCGAGAAGCCTCCGAGCCACGGCTGCACTTGCACCCGGTGTGCACAACACAGGACCGGGAGCAAGCGAGACGCACGCCGTGCTCGCGATCTCAGGGGCTCCTTCTTACGACAGCCTTTACCTGCTCGACGGAACTGTGGTCAACGAGAATATTCGCGGACAGGCTCATACGCTCTACATCGAGGACGCCATCGACGAGACGACGATTCTGACCGGCGCCATCTCGGCCGAGTATGGGCGCTTCACCGGGGGAGTCGTGAGCGCGGTGACTAAATCGGGCGGTAATGTTTTCAGCGGGTCTATCAGGGACAGTCTCAGCAACCCGGCCTGGTCATCCGACCGAAGAGGCCTCGAGGGGTTGGACCATCTGAACCAGGTTCTCGAGGGTACCCTGGGCGGCCGCGTTCTCACGGATCGGCTCTGGTTCTTCGCCGCGGGGCGATGGTACGACAACGATGGCCTGTCGTATCTGGCGGGCAGCGAGATTCCGTATCCCGTCTCGACTGAAGAGAGCCGGTTCGAGTTGAAGCTCACCGGGCAGCTGTCGATGAATCATGCAGTGGTGCTCTCGCATACGAGTGTCGATCACGAACAGCTCAACAACTGCCAGGCCGGCTGCATGGAGCTCTCCGCCATTGATGGTCATGTGGAGAGGCCCAACAGCTTTTCATCGCTGCGCTACAGCGGCATTTTCGGCCGGTCGGTCATCGTGAGTGGCAACGCATCGCAGAAGGAGTTCGCCTTCGAGGGTTTCGGCGGTGAATCGCGCGATCCGGCAACGGGCTCCTGGGGGTTGGATGCGTCCGGCACGGGAGCATTCTTCGGCGCGCCCCTCTTCTGCGGAATCTGTGACGATCAGGAACGGAACAGCGAGAACTATTCCGGCAAACTCAGTCATTACTTCGGAACTGCGAAGGGTGGGACCCACGAGATCATCGTCGGGGTGGAACAGTGGATTGAGCAGACCATCGCGAACAATTACCAGTCGGCCAGCGATTTTGGAGTCGTTTCATTCAGGGCGGTCGAACGAGATGGCCAAGGAATTGTACGGCCGCGATTCGAGCCGGGATCGACGGTCATCGTCTGGTACCCGATCTTCGAGACTACGAGCGGCACGAACTTCACCACGACGTCGCTGTTTGTAAATGACAGGATGAACCTGGGATCGCGCTGGTCGTTCAATCTCGGCGCTCGCTATGATGACAACCAGGGCAGGAACGGCTCGAGAGTGAAAGTGGCGGACGACGCCGAGATCAGTCCCAGACTCGCAGCAGCCTTCGATCCGCAGGGAGACGGTCGCCTTCGGTTCAACGCGAGCTTCAGCCGGTACGTCACCAAACTCGCCGGTGCCATCGGGGAGATGGGCTCTTCGGCGGGGAATCCCTCCTACTTCTCCTGGGAGTATGCCGGCCCGACGATCAATGCAGATCAGACCCTGACGAGCTCTGAAGCGATGGCTCATCTGTTCGACTGGTTCGTCGCAAACGGCGGCACCATGCAGACGCCGGTGGCCGTCGACATCCCCGGTCTGACGTCGACGATTGAGGGAACGATTCGTTCACCGAGCGTGGAGGAGTGGACCATCGGAGCATCCGCGATGGTCGGGCGCAGCGGCTTCGTGCGCGCGGATGTGATCGATCGTGAGTGGAAGAACTTCTACGCGATGCGAACGGACCTGACGACTGGTACCGTCCACGATGCCTTCGGGCAGAATTTCGACCGGTCGGTCATCGAGAACACGACAGATCTCACACGGTCCTATCGCGCCGTGCAGCTTCAGGGAGGGTACCGAGTGTTCGGACGTTTCCATCTGGGAGGCAACTACACCTGGTCCCGACTCGAAGGGAATGTCGTCGATGAGACCATCGGTCGGGGACCGGTTGCGAATGAGGCCGGCCGTTATCCCGAGTACAACAGCTTCGAGCGCAACAATCCGGTCGGGCTGCTCCAGGCCGATCAGACGCATAAGCTGCGACTATGGGCAGAGCTGATGCTTCCCTCGCTCTTCGGTGAGACGAGCGTGAGCCTGCTCCAGCGCTTCGACTCCGGCACACCCTACGAAATGAAGGGATGGGTGCGGCCCCCATCCATCGAGAATCCCGGATACGTCACGCCGCCAAGCCAGGCTTCGTACTTCTTCACCGAAAGGGGAGCGCTCCGATGGGACGACGTGACGGCGACTGACCTGGCCTTTCGATTCGCCCTGCCAGTTCGGCGAACGGAGGCGTTCATTCAGGCGGACGTGATCAACCTCTTCGACGAATCCGCTCAGACGCGGGGCAATACCACTGTTCACACCGCATACGATGATCGCTCCCTGGCGCCATTCGATCCCCGCACCGGCTCACCGCAGGAAGGTGCTCATTACCGGAAGGGCAGGCAGTTCGGGGAGGCCCGGTCCGTATTCGACTACCAGCAGCCGCGGACCTTCCAGATGTCCGCGGGATTCCGCTTCTGATACCAGCCCCGCATCCTCGCGACGAAGCGGTGTGAAAAATGCGGGCTAGTTCCTGGAAGTGAGCATCTGCCATTCGTGAACTGGCGGTTCCGAACGGAACGAAGGACGGCTGTCGCGAATGGACTGCAGGTCTGAGGCAGTTTCGATCATCAGCTGAAACTTGCCGAGAAGCGAGTGCTGCACGGAGCTCGGCAGGGCACTGATCTCGTCGAGCAGTTTTGCGGCTCCCTGTCTCGATTCCATTTCCCAGGGAGCGGTCTTCCGCTCGATCGTGTTGCCGAAGAACTCCGCCTCCGAGATGCCGTACACGGCAAGCAGCTTGCGCAGCTGAGAGATCTTCAGCGACCCGATGCGCTCACCCGTCTCGAATGAACTGATCGTCTTTTCTCCCACGCCGCATCGCAGCGCAACGTCCTTCTGGCTCAATCCCTGAAGGCGTCTCAACTCTCTCAGCTTCAGCACGATATCCATCTTCCTGCCCTCACCTTTCCCGGACGGTCAGAACCGCCGCATCAATCCCACGACGACTCCCTGCACGGCCACGTCGGTGCGCGGCGCGAAGATCGGCGCCATCGAGACGTTTGCCGGCTGAAGCCGTACACGCTTGCCTTCTGAGTAGAACCGCTTGAGCGTTACTTCGCCGTTGAGAAGCGCGACGACCATCTCGCCGTTCTCGGCGCGCTCCCTCCGCGCGATGATCACGAAGTCTCCGTCGTGAATTCCGTCATCGATCATCGACTCGCCCCGGACTTTCAGCACGTAGTTCTCTCCGCGTGAAGTCAATTCGGTAGGAACGGTGATCGTGTCCTCGGACGGGACGACGTCGAGCGGCTGTCCTGCCGCGATGTAGCCCAGAAGCGGAAGCTCCCGGACGGTCGTCAGGCCGGTCTCGCTCGGCGGCTGGTCGACGACCTCAACACCACGCTTCTGGTTCCAGTCGCGGCGGATCAGACCCTTGCTCTGGAGGAGCGACAGGTGTTTGTAGACCGTCCCGTACGACGAGAAGCCGAACTTCTCACAGATTTCCCGGTGGGTAGGGGCGACTCCCATCTCTTCCTGGTACTCCCGGATGAAGTTCAGGATGTCCCGCTGGCGCTCGGTGAGGTATGTCAAGTTCCGCTCCTTGTCCAGACGACAATATGGGCGGTAACAGGGCGGAAGTCAATGGGAAAAGCGTAAGTGAGGCGTAAGTGGTTGGAGGGAATGGGGAAAAAGGCAGTAGACAGTACACACCGAGTAGACAGTACACAGTAGACAGAAGACAGTAGCCCCCGCCCTTAGACTTGTCGCGGGGGTGAGCTTCGGGGGATTTGGAGGCAGGGAGAAAGCCAGTAGTCAGGGTTGAGTAGGACACCCCGCGGCATGCCAAAGGGGCGGGCGGGCTACTGTCTCCTGTCTACTGTGTACTGTCTACTATCTCCTCAGTGCTCAGCCGCGCCCCGCGCCACGACCATCGACGGCCGCCACATCTCGGTCCGGTTTCTTCCCTGAGTCTTTGCCGTTGCGAGAGCGCGGTCGGCCCTCTCCAGCAGAGACGTCGAGTTGAACACGGCTTCTTCCGGGACGCTTTCCAGCCCGGCCACGCCGATTGACGAAGTCACGTGGACGTCTGCAGAATCGGTGTGAACGGCGAGGGACTCGATCTGCCTGCGGATTCTCTCCGCGACGACATGGGTGCGGTTGGCGGGGGTACCTGGAAGCAGGAGACAGAACTGCTCTCCGTTGAAACGTGCGGGCACGTCGTAGAGCCTGCAGCTGTTCCTGATCACGCCGCCAATGGCACGAAGCACCTGATCCCCGGTCCCCTTTCCGTGAGTTTCATTGATCCATCGCATGTGGTCGACGTCAATCATGAGCAGTGACACGGGGGAGCCGCTTCGCCACGCCCGGTTCATCTCCTCTTCGAGTTTCTCGAGAACGAAGCCGCGGCTGTAGAGGCCTGTCAGAGGGTCGCGCAGGGCGAGATCAGCCTCGAGTCGCGCGTTCGCGAGGATCTCTTCATTTCTTCGTTCGAGCTGTTGCACGCGATCCTCGAGAATGACGCTGGTCGAGCGCGCGAGACTTTCACGCCTGGCAAGCGAGAGCATCTCCCGGAGCAGATCTCTCTCCTCCGGCAGGAGCGGCTGGGCGCCGTCGCAACGGATCCCGAGCCCGGGCTCGGTTGCATCCGGCTCCTCGAGCACCACGAAATCGCCTTCTGGTTCTCCCGTGGAGAGCTCGAGCTTCCTGCCGAGGAAGGCAGACATCCGAGCCACGATCGTGGTCAGATGGGGATAGAAACTGGTCATGCCGGCTTCTCCTGTTCGATCGGGTGAAAGTCTGCCAGTTTAGCAGGATCGAGGATTGATTTTGGAAGGCGTGGAGAACGAACGCGTGTCATCCTGAGCGAAGCGAAGGATCCCCTCAGGACTCGCTCTGCCGCCAGCAATCAGGGGATCCTTCGCTTCGCTCAGGATGACACATCCTCTGCTTTACCTCAGGGCCATTCGGGCAGGAGCCGTTATCATCGAGAACGGATATGTCGAAACAGCCCACCGCCCGATTCATCCTCTTTCGTGTCGGAGAGGAGTCTTTCCTTCTGGACATCATGGGTGTCCGGCAGATCCTCCCGTTCGAGGGAGCGAGTCCGGTGCCGGGAGGTCCTACGTTTCTCAAAGGACTCATCCCATTCCGAGGAGGTCCGATTCCAGTCGTGGATCTCGCGAGCCGGCTCCTTACCGGCGACTCAGGAAGTTCCGGAACGCGTCCTGTGGTGCTCGTGGTGAACACGGACGTTGGCGACGTCGGATTGAAGGTTGATGAGATCCGCCGCATTCTGGAGATCGAGCTAGACTCGATTCAGCCTCCTCCCGCGCTGGTCCGCGGCATGGCGGGCAGGCTCTTTTTCGGCGTTGTCGAAAGCGGTGATGACCTGCACCTTCTGATGGATCTCGACGCGATTCTGAGCGAGAACGAAAAGCGGGAGTTGCGCGAGATGCCGGTTGGCGATCTCCCGAACACAGTCACTCGTCCGTAGAGATCTCCGGCTCGGAATCTGGCTCGTTCCGACGGTCCGCTCGAAAGCCCCAGGGACAGTGCCTGCAACCCGATTCACAGCAGTAACCCCTCCGCCGGAGAAAGCTCTCGGTGAAGACCATGAACGGTCCTTCCATGTAGAAGTCCTCTTCGTCGGATCGCGTCACGTCAGTCAGAACTTCGTTGTCCCATTCTGAATTCTGAATTCTCAATTCTGAATTCTCCGCAATGGTATTCTTCCGCCATGTTCAGTCGCGCCCGCCTTCTGCAACTCACCGAAGCGATGAAGGAACGGATCATCGTCGTATACGGTGACATCGTCGCCGACCGCTTCATCCATGGGGTGCCGAAGCGAATCTCGCGCGAGGCTCCTGTACTGATTCTCCGCCAGTATCAGGACGACATCCTCCCCGGCGGTGGCGGGAACGCGATCACGAACATCCTCAGTCTCGGCGGACTTCCGGTCCCGATTTCGGTCGTCGGCGACGACGCTGCAGGCCACGAGCTGATCGATAACCTCACACAGCGAGGCATCGACTGCAGCGGCATCCTTCCCCTCGGGCGATACCACACTCCGATGAAGGTGCGGGTCCTGGGCGGTATGCCTCACTCCGCGCAGCAGCAGATCGTCCGGTACGACATCGAGGACCAGGTGGAGTTCACCGACGCTGAAGCCGACAAGTTCGCATGGATGCTTCGCGATCAGGTTGCGATCGGCGACGGCGCGCTGATATCCGACTACGGCTACGGAGTCGTCACGCCGTCTCTGGCCGGCAATCTCATTGGCTTTGCCGGGGGCAAGCCGATCACTCTCGACTCGCGGCACCAGCTCCTCAACTTTCCTGATGTGACGGCCGCAACGCCGAATGAGGAAGAGGCGGCGGCCGCAGCAGGCATTTCTTTGTTTGGCGCCGACGAGGAAGAGAGTCTCAGGTTTGTCGGAGAGTCCCTCCGTCAGGGACTCGATGCCGAGGCGCTTCTGATCACCAGAGGAAGCCGGGGAATGGCGCTCTTCCAGAGAGACGAAGCGGATCCTCTGATGATTCCGGTCCATGGGACCGATCAGATCTCCGATGTCACGGGGGCTGGCGATACCGTCATCGCGACGTTCACTCTCGCGCTGACCGCCGGCGCCTCGTTCGTGGAGGCGTCCAAACTCGCGAACTATGCAGGCGGGATTGTGGTGATGAAGATGGGCACTGCGACGGTCACCAACGACGAGCTTCGTCGCGCGATCGAACGGGACGAGGGAATTGAGGAATGACGAATGACGAACGAGCTCAAATGACGAATGACAAATGACGAATGACGAATAGGGACAACGGGGAGAGGACATAGCGAGAATCCACGAGGCTGCAGCGAACGAGCGCGTGTCATCCTGAGCGAAGCGAAGGATCCCCTCAGGACTCGCTATGCCGCAATCAATAAGGGGATCCTTCGCTACGCTCAGGATGACACGTTATCCGACTGATCCAGTTCGAGACCACGTTCCGTCGTCGTCTCTATTCGTCATTCGTCATTCGTAATTCGTCATTTGAACTGATGGCCCTTCATCGACCAGCTCCGATTCTCAACGAGAGCGACCTCCAGACGGCGCTCGAGCGTGAGCGTGTCTTCGGCAGGAGCATCGCGCTCGCGAACGGTTGTTTTGATCTCCTGCATGTGGGACACCTGCGGTATCTGGCTGGAGCTGCGCGGGAAGCGCATGTCCTGGTAGTGGCGGTCAACGGTGATGAGTCGGTTCGTTCGCTGAAGGGAAGCGGACGCCCCCTCGCTCCCGAGTCCGAAAGAGCGGAGCTGATCGCTTCGCTTGGGATGATCGACTATGTGACGGTCTTTCACGCGCTGACGGTCGAAGCGCTCCTGATGCGCCTTCGCCCGGATGTTCACTGCAAAGGGACCGACTACACAGAGGAGAGTGTGCCTGAGGCTGCGATCGTAAAGTCGTATGGAGGACGGGTGGCGATTGTCGGCGATCCGAAGGACCACTCGACGAGCGAGATGATCGCTCGACTGATCCGGCGATAGCTCCGGTGAGTGCTCTGCACAACGGATTGGAATTTCGTCCCGGTCCACTGTTTGAACAGAGGCCCGAGCGCTGATGCCGACTTCCCCTTCCATCCTCGTTCTCCGGCTGTCGGCGTTCGGCGATGTACTCCACACGATGCCGGCGGTAGCGTCGCTGCGGGCGTCGCTTCCTCCAGAGACGAGGCTCGGGTGGGTCGTGGAGAAACCGCTCGCAGAGCTGGTGCGACTCGTCGCTCCCGTCGATGAAGTGTTCGTCGCGTCAACGCGCTCCTGGCGTCGCGCACCCCTGTCGGCAGCGAGCCGCGGGGAAGTGACGTCCCTCCGTCGCGGCCTCAGAGAGTTCGCCGGTGAACAGACTGCGATCGACTTTCAGGGGCTGGTGAAATCCTCCGTTGTCGGAGTGATGGCAGGCGCGTCGGTGCGCTATGGCTTTGACCGCTCGGCCGTAAGAGAACCTCTCTCGCTCCTGATGACGAACCGCAAGATCCGTGTTGAGCGCGGGCACGTCGTTGACATGAACCTGCAACTCGCAGCTGCAGCCGGGGCCGTCGAACCGCCGCCAGCTCTCGATTTCTCGCGATTCGAGGATGACCCGTCGGGCCGGATCGCACGATGCGTCAACTCGCGAACCGTCGTGCTGAATCCTGGAGCAGGGCATCGGGCCAAGCGCTGGAGCGTGGAGAAGTTTGCCCGCCTTGCCGAGCGGATCGCGGCAGAGCTCCAGCTGGAGCCGCTCGTCATCTGGGGCCCCGGCGAGGAGTCAGACAGCGAATCGATTGTCTCTCGCTCGTCGGCGACTCTCGCTCCGCCTACCACCCTTCGGGAACTGGCGTTTCTGCTGCGGCGCTGCCGGCTGATGGTCTCCGGCGACACGGGCCCTCTCCATCTCGCAGCAGCCCTTGGAACGGGGGTTGTTGGACTTTATGGGCCGACTGATCCCTCGAGAAACGGTCCGTACGGCCAGCTCGATCGCTGTGTTTCAACGTGGGAGACAACGCGCTCGCTCGAGGCGATCAGCGTGGATGATGTGATCAGGATGGCGGCCAGTTTGCTGGACGTTTGATTTTGCGTTGCCCGGCCTTTTCCGTTAAACTCGACGAGACGCACTAGGTCTAATTAAGGCAGATGTTTACGCAGCGCATCCACGCGGCGCTCCGGCGTTGAGGGGGAGCTGTGGCCCCTGGGGTGTTCGGGAGGGAATGGGAAGCGGATGAGTTTACGGATCGGTGATCTGTTGATCAAGTCGTCGTTGATCGACCAGAATCAGCTCAAAGAAGCGCTCTCTGTTCAGAAGGAAACCGGGGCGAAACTCGGTGAGACGCTCATCCAGCTTGGATTCGTGTCCGAGGAGGACATGACCGAGTGTCTCTCCCAGCAGTTCGGTGTGCCTTCGATCAATCTCGCGCACTTCGAGATCGATCCTGGCGTGATCAAGCTCGTCCCCGCTGACGTCGCGCGCAAGTACAGCATCATTCCCGTCCTCAAAGCCGGCGCGACCATCACGATCGCGATGTCGGACCCGACGAACGTCTTCGCGATGGACGACGTGAAGTTCATGACCGGCTACAACGTCGAGCCCGTCGTCGCGTCGGCCCTCGCCATCAAGAACGCTCTCGACAATTACTACGGCAGCACCTCGTCGCTCGAGCTCAAGAAGGTCATGGAGGACCTTCAGGGAGCCGATGGAGAAGATCTCGAGGTCCTTCAGGACGACGAAGAGATCGACATCGACATCCTCACTGCGGAGGCCGAAGAGGCCCCGGTCGTCAAGCTCGTCAATCTCGTGCTGAGCGATGCGATCAAGCGGGGCGCTTCCGACATCCATATCGAACCGTACGAAAAGGAGTACCGCGTCCGGTTCCGCATCGACGGAATTCTCTACAAGATGATGAACCCGCCTCTGAAGCTGCGGGACGCGATCATCTCGCGCGTGAAAATTCTCGCCAAGCTCGACATCTCCGAAAAGCGGCTGCCGCAGGACGGACGCATCAAGCTGAAGATGAAGCTCGAAGACAAGGTCAAGGAGCTCGACTTTCGCGTCTCCGTCCTTCCCACGCTGTTCGGCGAGAAGATCGTGCTTCGCCTTCTCGACAAGGACAACCTCCAGCTCGACATGACGAAGCTCGGCTTCGAGCCGGAATCGCTGGCGAAGTTCGAAGAGGCGATTTTCAAGCCGTGGGGCATGGTGCTCGTCACCGGTCCGACCGGATCGGGAAAAACCAACACGCTCTATTCGGCGCTCTCGAAGGTAAACGCCCCCGAGGTGAACATCATGACGGCCGAGGATCCGGTCGAGTTCAACCTCATGGGTGTCAACCAGGTGCAGATGAAGGAGCAGATCGGGCTGAACTTCGCCGCAACGCTCCGTTCGTTTCTCCGTCAGGACCCGAACATCATCCTGGTCGGTGAGATCCGCGACTTCGAAACTGCGGAGATCGCGATCAAGGCCGCGCTCACGGGTCACCTCGTGCTCTCGACGCTCCACACGAATGACGCTCCCTCGACGGTCAGCCGCCTGATGAACATGGGCATCGAGCCGTTTCTCGTTGCCACCTCCGTGCAGCTGATCGCGGCGCAGCGTCTCGTTCGCCGGATCTGCACGAACTGCAAAGAAAAGATGGATGTCGCCCCGCAGGCGCTTCTCAACCTCGGCTATCACAAGGACGAGATTGGCGAGTTCAGTCCGGTCAAGGGTCGAGGCTGCGAAAAGTGCAGCAACACGGGCTACAAGGGACGTGTGGGCCTGGTCGAGGTGATGGGAATTGACGACGAGCTGCGCGAGATGATCATGTCGGGAGCATCGGGCATCGAGCTGAAGAAGAAGGCGATCGATAACGGAATGATCACGCTTCGCCGCTCGGGATTGGTTAAAATCATGGATGGAATCACCACCATTGAAGAGGTCGTGAGGGAGACGGTAATTTGATAGAGAATTCAGAACTGAGAATGCAGAATTCAGAAAGGCGGGTGGGGTTTCTGAATTCTGAATTCTCAATTCTGAATTCCAGGTTGTGGGTGGGGAAAAACGGGCGATGCTGCCCGGCCGGGGAAAGGCAATTATGGCCCAGATAACGCTTCATCAGTTGCTCAAGACGATGGTCGAGCGAGGCGGCTCGGACCTGCACGTCACGACGAATTCTCCTCCGCAGATCCGTATCGACGGCAAGCTCACGCCGCTCGACGTTCCGCCGCTGACGGCGCCCGAGACCAAACAGCTGGCCTACTCGGTTCTGACCGACGCGCAGAAGCATCGCTTCGAGGAGGACCTCGAGCTCGATCTGTCGTTCGGGATCAAGGGACTCGCGAGGTTCCGGGCGAACGTGTTCAACCAGCGCGGGGCAACCGCTGCCGTTTACCGCCAGATTCCCTATGAGATTCTCGGATTCCGTGAGCTAGGGCTCCCTCCCGTTGTCGAAGAAATCTCGAACAAGCCGCGCGGACTCGTGCTGGTGACCGGCCCGACAGGGTCCGGCAAGTCCACCACGCTCGCTGCGATGATCGACAAGATCAACAGGGAACGGCACGAGCACATCATCACCATCGAAGACCCTGTCGAGTTTCTGCATACCCACAAGGGCTGCATCGTCAACCAGCGGGAGCTTCACGCGGACACTCATTCGTTCGCGAATTCGCTCAAGTCGGCGCTGCGGCAGGATCCGGATGTCGTGCTCATCGGTGAGATGCGCGACCTCGAAACGATCGAGTCTGCGCTGCGCATCGCCGAAACGGGACATCTGACCTTCGGCACTCTGCACACGAACTCGGCCGCGCAGACCATCAACCGCGTGGTAGACGTCTTTCCGGCACATCAGCAGCCGCAGATCCGCGCGCAGCTCTCCTTCGTGCTCGAAGGGATTCTCTGTCAGGCCCTCCTGCCTCGCGTTAATGGCAAAGGGCGTGTGATGGCGATGGAGATCCTCGTTCCGAATCCCGCGATTCGGAATCTGATCCGCGAAGATAAGGTCCATCAGATCTACAGCATGATGCAGACAGGACAGTCGAAGTACGGCATGCAGACGTTCAACCAGTCGCTTGCGACGCTGTACTTCAAGAAGCTGATCTCACTGCAGTCGGCACTCGGACGTTCGTCGAATCCTGACGAGCTCCAGGAGATGATTTCAAGAGGTGCGGGACTCGTCACCCAGCAGGCCGGGGGGCCGGCGGGGATGAACAGACCGCGCACTGCGTAGCGCCCAGCAACGATTTCGGAGGCTCGAAATGCCAAGTTTCCAGTGGAAGGGGAGAGGTCGGGAAGGGCAGGTACAGACCGGCATTCTCGTAGCGGATTCGAAGGAAGCGGTGATCGCGACTCTGCGAAGGCAGCAGATTGTCGTCACCGCCGTCAAAGAACGCGGCAAGGAACTCGCCTTCGCCAGATTCGGCGGGAAGGTTCCCCCGAAAGAGCTGGCGATCTTCACACGGCAGTTCTCGGTCATGATCGATGCGGGCCTGCCGCTCGTTCAGTGCCTGGAGATCCTGGCCACCCAGCAGGAGCACAAGGTCTTTCGAGCCGTGCTCATTCAGGTACAGCAGGACGTGGAGACCGGCTCGAATCTCGCTGACGCGATGCGCAAGCATCCGAAGGTCTTCAGTGATCTCTATACGAACATGGTCGCGGCGGGCGAGGCCGGCGGTATCCTCGACACGATCCTCCAGAGACTCGCCGCCTACATCGAAAAATCGGTCAAGCTCAACAGTCAGGTCAAGTCCGCGCTGATTTATCCGGTCGCCGTCATCTCGATTGCGATCATCGTCGTGATGATCATCCTCTGGAAGGTCATCCCGGTATTCGCATCCCTCTTTTCGCAGCTCGGCGCCGAGCTTCCTTTCCCGACGGTCGTGGTCATTGCCATGTCGAATTTCATCGGCGACTTCTGGTGGCTGATCACCATCGTTGCGATCGGTGTGACGATCTTCCTCAAGCGGTACTACAAGACCTACAAGGGCCGGCGGGTCCTCGACCAGATCATGCTGAAGACGCCGATATTCGGAATCCTGCTCCGCAAGATCGCGGTAGCCCGTTTCTGCCGGACGCTCGCCACGCTCACGAGCTCCGGCGTACCGATCCTCGACGGCCTGATGATCACGGCGAAGACGGCCGGAAACGCCATCGTCGAAGATGCCATCATGGCGACACGGAAGTCGGTCGAGGAAGGCAAGACGATCAGCGAACCGCTGTCCGACACCGATGTCTTCCCCCCGATGGTGATCCAGATGATCGCCGTCGGTGAGCAGACCGGCGCGCTCGACACGATGCTCAGCAAGATCGCCGAGTTCTACGAAGACGAGGTCGACATCGCCGTAGCGAGTCTCATGAAACTCCTCGAGCCCGTCATGATCGCCTTCCTCGGAGTCGTGATCGGCGGAATCGTCATCGCCATGTACATGCCGATGTTCGCACTGATCGGACAGATCGGATAGGACAGCAAAGATGAGAGATGAAAGATGAATGATGAAGCCGCCACCCCGTATAGGACGGGGTGGTGTCCTTCGTGTCTTTCATCCTGGCGAAAGCGATAGGGATGAAGTAATGACACTTGGAAGATGAAGCCCCAACCCGTATCGGGCAGGGTGGGTGTGCTTCATCTTTCATCTTTCATCTTTCATCCTTCGAGACATGTTCCCCACTGAACCCCGCACGCTGATCGCAATCCGCGTGGTGGTCACCACCACGCTCCTGCTCGCGGCGCTCATCATCCAGTCGACCGTAGAGGTCGTCCTTCCGATCAACTATCTCTACCTCGTCGCAGGGATCACGTACGTGATGACCCTGGGGTACATCGGGCTGGCCCGGTGGTTCCCGAACAGGCAGTTCAATCTGGCTGTTCAGCTCGGGGGCGACCTCCTGATCGAGACGATGCTGATTTACTACACCGGCGGCTGGGACTCGCCGTTCTCGTTTATCTATCTGGTGACGATCATCACGGCGTCGATGCTGCTCTACCGTCGCGGAGGACTCTTTGCGGCGTCCGGAGCGGCGATCCTCTTCGGCGGCATGGTCGACCTGATGTATTACGGAATCCTGAGCGCGCCTGCTCCCAGCTTCTTCTCGTCCGGCATTCCTGATCCCTTCCGCCTCTATCTCACCCTCGGTACAAACATCGCGGGCTTCTACGCCACCGCGATGCTTACTTCGTTCATCTCCGAAAAACTGCGCAAGACCTTCGAAGAGCTCGACCTCAACCGTCAGAACCTCGCGGAGCTTCAGGCGCTCAGCCGAAATGTCATCGAGTCGGTCCCCTCGGGCCTGATGACGATCACGCCCTACGGGACGATCACGTTCGTGAATCCCGCGGGATGCGAGATCCTCAAGTTGCCCTTTAACGCCGTGGTCGGCGAGCACCTCAGTGACATCGGCCTGTTCTGGAAAGACGAATGGAACGAGCTTCGGAGCTCGATGCTCACCAATCGGGTCATCCGCGGCGAGACGACGTTCGTGCGCGGCGGCGAGATCCGAAGCGTGGGCTACGCGATGACGCCGCTCAATGCGATCGAAGGGAGCGCGTACGGCCTGACGCTGATCTTTCAGGACCTCACCGAGGTCAAGACGCTGGAAACGCAGCTGCGGATGAAGGACAGAATGGCTGCTGTCGGTGAGCTCTCAGCGGGTATCGCTCACGAAATCCGCAATCCGCTCGCGGCAATCGCCGGCTCGGTTCAGGTGCTCCGGAATTCGAACAACCTCACCGAGCAGGAACAGCGGCTGATGTCGATCATCCTCAAGGAATCAGATCGTCTCAACAAGTCGATCGCTGACTTCCTCAGATTCGTCAAGCCACAGGAGAAACGCACGGGCGACTTCGATATTGCGCTCAGCCTCTCCGAGACGCTCGACCTTCTATCGAACTCGAGCGAGCTCTCGGAGGCTCATCGAATCGAGCGGGCAATCGAGCCGCCGTCGTTTCACATTCAGGGCGATGCCGATCAGATCCGGCAGGTGTTCTGGAACATTGCCAAGAACGCCATTCAGGCGATGGCCTCAGGCGGTACGATGCATGTCTCCACTGATCGGGAAGACAGCTTCTATCGCATTCACTTCGCCGACAACGGTCGAGGGATGAACGAGGACGATCAGCGCCGGATCTTCCAGCCGTTCCGGACGAACTTTCCCACAGGAACGGGACTCGGGATGGCGATCTCCTATCGCATCATTCAGGAGCATGGCGGAAGCATCTCCGTCGACTCGAACGAAGGAAGAGGGACGACGATTACGATTGCACTGCCGGCTGGGGGATGAAGACAAATTCAGAATTCAGAATTCAGAATTTAGAAAGAGATGAGTTTCAGGCAGGATTTTGTCATCCCGAGCCAGCGCGGGTGGGTGGGAGGGCCGAGGGATCTCCGGCGATAGTACATTCGTGATTCGTGATGGGCACGGTGTGGTGGCGGACGCCTATAGGTAACTATGTACTATCGCCGGAGATCCCTCGCCCTCCCGCCCGCACAACCAAGCTCGGGATGACAATCGTTTCATTTCTCGTCACGATGCTCGCGTTCTGAATTCTGAATTCTCAATTCTAAATTTTCTTCAGAACAGCTTCGCCTGATTCCTCGTCGCCAGCGCGTCGGGGTATCCGAGGTGCTCGTAGGCAGGCCTTGCGGCGACGCGTCCGCGGGGAGTGCGCTGAAGGAAGCCGATCTGAATCAAATACGGCTCGTACAGGTCCTCGATCGTGCCGCGGTCTTCCGCGATCGATGACGCGATTGCATTGAGGCCGACGGGCCCTCCTGCAAAACGCTCGATGATGGCGACGAGCAGCTTGCGATCGATCTCGTCGAGACCGAAGTCGTCCACCTCCAGCATCTTCAGCGCTTCGCTGGCAACATCCAGTGTGACGGTTCCGTCGTGACGCACTTCTGCGAAATCGCGAACGCGTCGGAGAAGGCGGTTCGCGATGCGGGGAGTTCCGCGCGAACGGCGCGCGATCTCGACTGTCCCTTCGGGAGAGATCGGGATGCCCAGGATCTCGGCCGACCGCTGCACGATGATCGTGAGCGATTCGACGTCGTAGAAGTCGAGCCGGTGCACGATGCCGAACCGCGCGCGCAGCGGCGCGGTCAGCAGACCTGCCCGCGTGGTCGCGCCTATCAGCGTGAACTTCGGAAGCTCGATCTTCACCGTCCGCGCTGAGGGCCCCTGTCCGATGATGATGTCGAGCTGGAAGTCTTCCATCGCTGAGTAGAGAACTTCTTCAATCTGCGGAGCCAGCCGGTGGATCTCGTCGACGAAGAGAACGTCCTTCTCCTCGAGGTTCGTCAGAATCGCTGCGAGATCTCCTGCCTTCTCGATGACGGGGCCCGATGTCGCCTTGATCCCGGCATGCATCTCATTCGCGATGATGTTCGCGAGGGTGGTCTTTCCGAGTCCAGGTGGACCGAACAGAAGCACGTGGTCGAGCACCTCCCGCCGCTTGTTCGCCGCCTGAATCGAAATGTCGAGGTTCGCCTTGATCTTCGACTGTCCGATGTATTCGCGAAGCAGTCGCGGCCGGAGTGACAGCTCGATTCCGAGCTCGTCGTCAGTCGTGACTTCGGGAGAGAGGATGCGTTCCGGGTCGGGGGTCATGGCTTGAGACATTGTATGGGGAAGGGGCTATGTTCGTCAGCATTGCGAGGGTCGGGGGCTTTGAAGACGAATGTTGAATGTTGAAATTGCGACTGTTGAATGTTGAATGGAGCACGGTCCCCAATTCAACATTCACAATTCACAATTTCAACATTCAACATTCCGTCCCCTTCCCCCACAAACCTCACGAATCTTTCCTGAAATGCACTCCCCGCGACACCGGATTCTTCAACGCGGCGGCCGCGACGATCGCGGCCATGTTCTGGCCGTGGAAGAGCTCGACGATCTCGCGGCTCATCGCGGTCGAGTGGTAGAACTTCGTGAGCCGCTGCCCGAGGGCCTGCATGTCGGCGACGGCGCGGTCGAGGCGCTCGAATGTCCGGACGATGCCGACGTAGTTCCACATCGTATGCTCGATCGTCGCCCAGTCCTGAAGAATCAGTGCGGGGTCTTCGACGCTGTCCACCGGCTGCTTCCAGTCTGGAATCGTCCGGAGAATCACCTCGGCGAGGGCGCCGGTGCCTGGTGGCCGGGAAGAGAGGGCACGCCGGACCGCGGCCGCGCCCGGGGCCTCGGACGAGATGCGGGAGGCGGAGGCCGTTGACTCGACCGGTGTCGTCGAGGTCTCGAGCTTCTGGCTGATCGATGCAGCCGCAAAGTATCCCCAGGTGACGCCTTCCAGGAGCGAGGTCGAGGCGAGGCGGTTTGCCCCGTGAACGCCGGTGCAGGAGGTCTCGCCGACTGCGTAGAGACGCTCCAGCGTCGACTCACCGAAGGAATTGGCGAGAATGCCGCCGCAGAAGTAATGTGCTGCAGGAACGACCGGGATGGGTTCATTCTCGATGTCGATTCCGATCGCCGCGCACTCCCTGTGGATCGTGGGAAAGCGCTCGCGGATGGGCTCTGACCCGGTGTAGAAGCGCGAGAGATCGAGGTAGACGAAGTCTTCGCGCGACTCAGTCAGTTCTTCGACGATCGCGCGCGTGACGATGTCGCGCGGCGCGAGATCGCGGAGGGTCGGGGCATACTTCTCCATGAAGTATTCGCCACGCTTGTTCATCAGACGGGCACCTTCGCCGCGGGTCGCCTCTGAAATCAGGAAATGATTCGCTCCCTTATGCGCGAGCGAAGTCGGGTGGAACTGGATGTACTCGGCGTTCATGATCGCAGCCCCGGCTCGTCTCGCCATGACGACGCCGTCGCCGATCGAATGCCGGGTATTCGTGGTGTGCAGAAAGATTCGCCCGATTCCTCCGGTCGCCAGAACCGTGTAATCGGCGAATACGGTCAGGACTTCGCCGGAGCGGTTGTCGAGCAGATACGCGCCCACGCATTCGTTGGCGAGGCGGTAGCGGACCTGAATGTCGTCGGGATGGTGGTGGGTCGTCAGCAGGTCGATTGCCGTGACCTCTGTGGCGAGCGTAATGTTCGGTTCCTTCCGGATCCGGTTGAGGAGCGAGATCTCGATCGCGCGGCCGGTTGCGTCCGAAGCATGAATGATGCGCGAAACCGAGTGCGCCCCCTCCATCGTGAGATCCAGCTCGCCCGCATCGGTCTTCGAGAAGGGCACTGCGATTTCGTCCAGAAGAAGCCTGCGGACGACTCCCGGGCCTTCGGAGGCGAGAAACCGAACCGCCTCTTCGTTACACAGCCCGGCGCCCGCCTGGATGATGTCTTCGACGAGTCTCTCAGTGGAGTCGTCGACTCCCTGATAGATCACTCCACCCTGCGCCCAGAACGTGTTGCAGTCCGCCGGATCCTCGGTCTTCGTCACGAGGAGCACCTTCACCCCGGCACGCGCGAGCGAGAAAGCCGTCGTCAGTCCGGCGATGCCAGTGCCGATGATGAGGGCGGGATAGTGCGCGCGGTTGTGGAGGGGGTCAGACATCGGTTATTGAGAAGACTTAAAGGACGAATGTTGAATGTTGAAATTGTGAATGTTGAATGTTGAATGGAGCACCGGGGCGGGTGGCGGACCCAATTCAAAATTCAACATTCACAATTTCAACATTCAACATTCCGTTCTCTCTTCAATAGCAAACATTCTGCTCACCCGCCCGGCTGCGCGAACCCCGTAATCACGTACGATCCCGACTTGGTGTCCTTCTTGATTTTGATGATGCTCTTCGTCTGTGCGTCTTCCAGGAGGTCGCTGAAGGTGTCGTATCCGTAATACTCCTCGTTGAAGGTCGGCTTCTTGCGCTGCATCGTCTGTTTGACCATGGAGCCCCAGAGGATCTCCTTGTTCTCGCGCATGAGTGCTTTGATCGAGTCGATGAGCAGCGTGAAGACCTCGGCCTGCTTTTTGTCCTTCGCCGCAACGGGAGGAACCTGCTGGACGCCGCGGACGAGGTCTTCATAGAAGATGAACTCGTCGCAGTTGTCGATGAGCAGATCGCTGGAAGAATTTTTCACGCCGACGCCGATGACCGACTTGCCGTTCTCCTTGAGCTTTGAAACGAGTGGCGAGAAGTCGGAATCACCCGAGGCGACGACGAAGAGGTTGATGTGCTCCTTGGCCCACGACATGTCCATCGCATCGACGGCCATCCGGATGTCCGCGGAGTTCTTTCCGGAATAGGCGCGGCCCGGAATCTCGATCAGCTCGATTGCCGCCTCGTGAAGCTCGCGCTTGTAGTCTGGAAACCGGTCCCAGTCGCAATAGGCGCGCTTGACGACGACCTTGCCTTTCTCGAGAAGGCGTGTGAGCAGGAGATCAATCTCGAATTTCTTGTACTTTGCTTCCCGAACACCGATGGCGATGTTCTCGAAGTCGATGAAGAGTGCAATCGTGCGTTCTGAGCTCATACTCCTCTGTGGTGGCGGGGGACTGAAGTCCTCGCCGGACTGGCCATTTTCAAAGACGGGCGTTCGCATGTTTGGGGAAGTATACGTCTGGAGGACAGTAGACAGTACACAGTAGACAGTAGACAGTAGACAGTAGACAGTAGACAGTAGACAGTAGCCCTCCCGCCCTTCGACATTCTGCTGACTTACCAAACCAGAGACTATTCAGGCTCGGCTCGCTGCGCAATTGGAAAGAGAACGTGGGCCTTCCCCGGGCGGGGGCTACTGTCTACTGTCTACTGTCTACTGTCTACTGTCTACTGTCTACTGTCTACTGTCTACTGTCTACTGTCCTCAAGTAGACTCTCCCCAGAGCATGAAAAGATACCTCACCCTGGCCCGCCCCTTCACCCTCTTCCCGCCTCTGCTTGGAATCATCTCCGGGGCGATCTGTGCGTGGGGATCGATTCACA
>JBGSYJ010000195.1:0-3626 GCA_041750915.1 Thermoanaerobaculia bacterium
GGACAGCTCGGCCGTGCCGAAGACTCGCTCTCGGCGCTTAAGCGCGCATGGGATGCAGGCTTTCGCGATCCGAACTGGGCCCGTCACGATCCGGACCTCGAGATTCTCCGCGGCAACCCGGAGTTCGAACGGCTCTTCCCCGCGTGAGCTGACGGAGAGAAGTTCTGAGTTGTGAGTTCTGAGTTGTGAGTGGACCGGGATGAATCGCGGAGTCATCCCGAGCCTGGCTGTGCGGGCGGGAGGGGCGAGGGATCTCCGGCGATGGTGCAGAGTTGCCTATTGGTCTTCTCCGCCACCCTGCTCCCATAACGAATCACGAATGTACTATCTCCGGAGATCCCTCGCCCCTCCCGCCCACCCGCGCTTGCTCGGGATGACAAACCCAGACCTTATTACAAAAATTGACGTCATGCCTCGACACCGAGTGCTCGCACTGTGGTCCGACGGTGCCGCCGAAGCAGCGTTCAGGCAGGATCATGTTTGATCGGTATCGTGGTTTCACTTGATCGTTTGCATCACAACGCTCGCGATGAAACGAACGACCCGCTCATTTTCAGTGAAGAGGTCGCTGCTCATTTCGTTGAACTCCTCGGTTCCGCGCTTGAGCGCTGAGAGCTGGCGTCAGTGCTGCGGAGATCACTGCTCGATCGCGGTTCGCACGGCCTCGAGCACTTCGTCATCGGTCGGCCACGGCCTGCCCGTGATCTTTGCGAGCAGTCCGCCCTTTCTCGAAACGACGGAACGGCCGTCCACCAGGACGTCGAATTGTCCCTGCCGGCCCTTCTCGAGATCAACAGGTTGCCCGAGCCGGTCTTCAATCAACGCAGCGAAACTCGCCGCTTTGGACGCCGTAGTGCCTCACGTGTGGCAGTACACGATGCGGATAGCCATCGACCGAGTATACACGGCGGGCTCCTGGACAGATTTCAGACAGCCGTCCTCTCGAGCCACGAGGTGTCATCCTGAGCGCAGCGAAGGATCCCCCGAAGTCTTGCGATTCAGCCAGTAGCAAGGGGATCCTTCGCTGCGCTCAGGATGACACGCGCCCTTTTTGGCGGACCCTTGCGGACGCGCACTGATACAATTCTCCAGCCGCATCCGCGGCAGTATGTCGAGGGCGTCACGGACCTGATCGACGATAGCAGCGAGGTCGAGGGCGAAATCCCGAAAATGGTGCATCGCAGGCGGGTCGTCGAGGGACACGAAGTGCCCGCGGGAGTCGAAATCTACGAAGTCAGCGGACCATTCTTCTTCGGGGCAGCAGACAAGCTACGCGACGTTCTATCCGAAGTCTCGCGGGCAACTCCTGCAGAAGGCTGCCGAACAGACGTGAGTCACCGGAAGTCGGTGACGAGGATGAAATCGGCGCGGTCTTCTGTGCGGACTACGAGCAGTCGTCTATCGGGAAGCCAGGCGAATGACTGAATCCCACCCGAGGTGAACTTCGTGAGCTGCACAGGATCTCCTCCGGAGAGCGGCCGGCGGAAAAGATTCGGTACTCCATCCGCTGTGACAACCACTGTGAGATCGCCGTCAGGAGTCCAGGCCACCATCCGGTCGCGCGTCGACCGCTCCCGGATCACCGGCTCGCCTCCCTCGAGCGGATCAACGCGGAAGATCTGCTCCGGCATCTCGGTGTCTGTCGACCAGTTAAAGTATGCGATGAGCTTCGCGTCGGGTGAGATTGCGTAATGGCCACTCGTCCGTTCAGCGATCCTGACCGGCGCGCCTCCCGACCGGCTCATTCTCCAGATCCCATCGTTCGATTCGTATACGAGTGTCCGGCCGTCCGATGTGATATTTGGTTCAAACTCGCTTTCACCTTTGGTCAGCTGTGTGCGCGAGGATCCGTCGGCGCCGATCGAGTTGATGTGCGCACTCTCGGCCTCGGTGCCCGACGAGAAAACAACGCTCTTTCCGTCCGCGGCAATGGACGAATCGAAGCTCATGTCGTCGCTCGTGAGCATACGCACCGGCGCATCGATCGAGTCCATGATTCCTACATTGGAGAAGCCGGGACCATTGATGTCCACCGCGATCGCCCCAGTTCGGGAGGCGCTCACCTGCCCTACATTCTGATCTTTCAGGCCTGGGAGGATCGCTCCCTCGATGTTTCCCGACGGATCGACGACCACCACCCGACCGATGAAATCCGAGTGCACGAGCCCCATCGTCGTCCCGTCGTCTGCAACCGAGATCTGGACGTACGAATTCAGATCGTTCGTTACCCGCACCGGCTCGCCCTCGGGCATCGGTTGAAGCCACACCTGCACGGCTCCAGCTTCCGCCGGGAGCGCCGCCATCAGAAGTCCGGACGAATCGGGCAGCAACGCCATCGACGCGATCCACCACCACTTCTTCGTGCCGATCTCACGCTGCTCTCCCGTCGCGATGTCGATTTCGACCGGAATGACCAACGCTCCGCTGGGAGGAAGCCGGACGGGAACGACGATACTCCTGCCGTCCGGCGACCATACAGGATCGTCCGGAGCCCCGAAACGCCGAAACGTCGCGAGCTTCCGTTCGCCAGAACCATCTGCATTCGCAACCAGCAGGTGGGACTCTCCGATATCCGGTGCTCCGCGGCCGAACGCAATCTGCTTTCCGTCCGGCGAGAATGTCACCGCGGTGTCGACGTCGAAAGCGATCTTGCGCGGGGTGCCTCCAAATGCGGGAACCTGATACGTCGACAGATACCCTGCGGCGTCGTCCGGATACGAGTAGTATAGATAGCTACCGTCAGGTGTGAACCTGAGGTTCGAGATGGGCAATCGGGAATGAGCAATCACCGGGACATCGCTTCCGGTCGCGATCTGCCTGACGAAGAGACCATATCCTGGCTGCGCTGTTCGACTGACATGGGCAACATACTTCCCGTCCGGTGAAACGATCGCTCCCTGGATCGCGCCAGAGGTCGTGACGCGTCTGAACTTCATCGATGCAAATGAGCCGGAGCGCGGTTGTCTCGACTCCCGCCACTGGTACACAGCGAATCCGACGGCAGCGAGCGTCACGACCATCGCGGCGATCGATACGAGGAACAGGGTTCTGCGACTCGCTGGTGGTGCGACTGCGTCTCCCGAGATCGATCCTGAATTCCTCGACGGGCCCGAGATCGAGAGCTCTTCGTATTCATCAGCGATCTCCCGCAGTTCGATTGCGAGATCCTTCATCGAATGAAAGCGCTTTTCGGGATCCTTCGCGAGGCAGCGCCGAATCAGGCGGCGGAGCTCGGCGGGAACCTCAGGGTTGACCTCGTCGACCGGCGGGGGCTTGTCGTGAAGGATCTTGTGCATCACGTCGACGTCGGAGTCGGCGTCGAACGGTCGCTGACGTGTAGCCGCCTCGTAGAGGATTGCGCCAAAAGAAAAGATATCGGACCGATGGTCGACGATTTTTCCCTGAACCTGCTCGGGCGACATGTATGCGATCGTTCCGAGAATCGTTCCTTCTCTCGTCTGGTCGCGGACCGCTGTCGGATCGGTGCTCCCCTCGCCGATCGGTTTTCGTGCCGTCAGCTTCGCGAGACCGAAGTCGAGGACCTTCGCGAAGCCGTCCGTGCTGATCATCACGTTCTCGGGCTTGAGATCGCGATGCACGATCCCCGCGCCGTGTGCTTTCGCCAG
>JBGSYJ010000196.1:0-4797 GCA_041750915.1 Thermoanaerobaculia bacterium
GTCCGGGGTCGGAGATCCTGCTCCAGACATCTTCAGAAGGATGGGGAATGGTTCGCGTGACGCTCACAGTATGGTTGACCGGCAGCGATGCGCCGATCATTCGAATCGCGACCGCAATCAACACCAGAACCAGCACGATCCCAATCAACCATCTCATCGCTTTCGCCTCTCAATCGCTTGCGCAATCAGTTTGAAACCATCGATGACTCGCTTCTGATCGTCTTCTTCGAGATTGTCGAGAATGTTCCCGATGGCCTTTCCATCGAGTCCCTCATCGGACTGAATCGCTCGAGCTCCGCTCGCGGTCAGCCGGATGAACTTGCGCCGGTCGTTTCCATTCTGCCGCTGTATCAATCCCCTCGACTCGAGACTGGCCAGTGCTGCTGAGAGCGTCGAGCGCGAGAGGCCGAGGTGACGCATGAGCCCCGAAGCGAAAGCCTCACCTCCCTCCTGCACGTGGTGAAGGATGCGCAGGTCGCGTTCGGTCAGGCCATCGCTCCTGCCATGGGAGCGGTGGCAAGCGAAGTAGAGCAGGGGGTAGAGCCGCTTGATCTCATCGATACGGTCCGATCTCGCCATTGTCGAAGAGTACGGTGAGGATCTGATGTTCGTCAAAACGAACAAGGCGCTTCGATGTCAACCTCAAAAGATCGTTGACCGTCCATTGACCTCAATTCGCCGCACACGTACCTGATTCGAAGTGGAAGTCTCCAGAATCCACAAATCGCCGTTCGGCGCGACGAGCACACCTGAGGGGCCCCACGGCGCGGGCGTTCGGGCCACCGTAGCCACGCGTCCATCCGGGCTCACACGTACGACCGCCCGAGATCCATAGACCGCTACATAGACGTTGTTCCGAGCGTCCGGCCAGAGTCCCATCATCTGTGGACCGAGATCACGCTTCACGGTATTCACGTGCCCCTCCCGACTGATCCGGCGCAGGTCCGAGCCATCCACAACGTAGAGTGATCCATCCACGCCGGCCGCGATCCAGTTGATGCGATGGTTGAAGCGTACGCCCGGCGCGACTGTCGTGGTCCGCCCGTCGGGAGTGCGCTTTCGGATCACGCAACTCCGCTCAGGGCAGTACAGCCAGTACATCGCCCCGGCATGGTCGCGGACGAGGCCGTACTCACGCCAGAACCCATCGCGCCACGGCACCACGTCCGTGACGCGGCCCTCGGTGCCGCGCCGCCAGATGCGGTGGCGATAGCGGTCGCCGCCCAGATATTCGCTATCCTCCCCGAAAACGTTTCCCAGGCTGTCGATCGCCAGCTCGTGCGTGTGCACGTCCCGCACTGCGATTGACTTTTTCCCGTCGGGTGCGATCCGCCAGACGTGTACGAGATCCGAGTAGAAGACGTTGCCTTGCCGGTCCATGACAAGACCCACCGCGGGATGGGCCCACACGGGGCTTCCAGAACCTAACAGCAGGCAACCGACGATGAGAGCTTTCTTGAGCATCGCGAGCGGACGTGAAAAAGCCCTGACGGATCTCTGGGCCCACCGGCGCCGATCCGCACCCGCCGGAGTATAGCCCCCCGATGCATTGACAGGGGCTGTGTGCCGTTCAGCGCCCTGACAGACCTAGGGAAGGATAAGCGCGGACATGGACATGCGAGAGGTGCAGCTCGATCAACGGGAGGGAGGCGGATCCGATTCCTCGTCGCGCTCGCCGATTACACCGCATCGCGGACACTGGTGCACTTCGAAAATCCTTCCAACCGGGTCTCCGGCGGCGTGGGGCACACTAGAATCGAGTTTTCGCGCGTGCTGGTTCATCGCATCTCCGCAATCGGGACATCGCATTCGTTCGATTCTCACTCGCTCCTCCTTCAATCGATTGCCACCTTCTCGCGACCGTGACGGAGTACCCGCGACATCCAGATCAGCTCCCCGAAGAACTTGTCCAGCCGACGCGAGTACGCCTCATCCCGGATCATGCCCTCGTCGTCGAAGAGACTCTGCACCGACGGGAAGTTGAGGTCCCAGAAGATGGTGACGAGTCCCAGTTCGCGCAGGACCGGAAGAAGATTTTCGATGACGCGCGTCCCACCGAAGCCGCCGGCCGACACGCCGCAGATGCCGGCAGGCTTGTGGATGTACTCCTTCAGGTTGGTGTCGAGCGCATGTTTGAGCAATCCGGGATAACCATGGTTGTACTCGGGCACCACGAGTACGATTCCGTCGGCTCGCATCATCTGCTGCGAGAACCCGTGATCCTTGATGGCTTCGCCTGCGTCGTCCGTCGTGAACGCCAGCGCGCGTATGTCGATCAGGCCGGTCTCCACGCCCGCCCTCGCCGCCAGTCCTTCGGCGACGAAGTTCGCAACGTTCTCGCTCTGCCGTCCCTTGCGGGATGTTCCCAGGATGACGGGAATGTAGAGTGGACGATCCGACATGGGTTGCCTCCGTGACTGCTGGACGGAATCTGGATCCGGGAATCCTATCGCATGTCGCGCGTGAACCGGGCGCCCGCAAGTGCCTGGCATTTGTCCGATCGTTCATCAGCGTTGCAGCGGTCAGGCGCACAAGGCGCCGCGACTGGCGCGGTCATCTTTCGGCTATGCTTCTGCGTTGATGCTCGCCCTTCGTCTTGCAGCTGTTTCTATCGTTCTGTCATCCTGTGTCTCGATGCAACCTGCTCAGAAACAGGAGACGCTGGAGACTTACACCCTCGATTTCTCGACTCCCGTCGACGCTTCATTGCAACTGAAGATCGAAGTGATCGACGCGGAATTGCGCAGTCGCTTCGAGATGGCGTCTGAGGGTTCGGCGGTCGGCGTCCTCGATCTGAATCGCATCCGTCTCGCAATGATTCATCCCGACCGCATCGAGTATGCGGCGAGCGTACCGAAGATCGGAATTCTCCTTGCGTATTTCGAGACGCACCCCGATGCCGCGACGAACCTCGCGCCGGAAGTCCGCGATGAGCTGGAACGGATGACAAAAGCGTCGAGCAATGAGATGGCGACGAAGTTCTCGCGTGAACTGGGTCTGCAGAGAATCCAGGCCGTGCTCGATTCTTACGGCTTCTACGATCGCGCGCACGGAGGAGGCCTCTGGGTAGGCAAACATTACGGCAAAGGCGACGAGCGCTACGGAGATCCGGTGGCCGATCACTCGCACGCTGCGACCGTGCGGCAGCTGCTGCGTTTCTATCTGCTCATGGAACAGTGCAAGCTCGTCTCACCGGAAGCGTCGGCGACGATGAAGTCGATCTTCGCTGCACCCGGAATCCCGCACGACGACATCAAGTTCGTCCAAGCACTTGCCGGTCGTGACGTGCAGATCCTGCGCAAGTGGGGATCGTGGCAGGACTGGTTCCACGACACGGCTCTGGTCACAGGTGCGGGCCGTCACTACATTCTCGTCGGTCTCACCCATCACCCGCGTGGTGACGAATATCTCGTGGAGCTGGCGCGGGCCGTCGACGATCTGATGCAGCATTGAGGGCGGCACGGCCAACAGTGGGGCGGTTTGACCTACCGAGAGCGAACCTTATCCAGCGGCACTCGCGATGCCAGTGCTGCGCGGCCCTTCAGGTATCCGTAGCTCCACGTGCGCCAGTCGTCTTGTGTCAGATTCGTCTTCCGCGCGAGGTGAGTGCGCAGGATGCCTGAGGCTGGCTCCGTTGCGTGCTCAATATTCTCCAGGATCGCCGGGACAGCGTCCCAGCTGAGCGTTGTGAGGAACGGGCAGAGGAGGGCTGGTTGTCCATACAATGTACTTTATACTACAAAGTGGATGCCAGGATCCAGGACGAAGGAGTTGAAAATCAGACGGGCGCCGACGGGTCAGACGCGTTTTTCCAAGTGATTTATTCGCAACGACCTCATGGTTCATCGTGGCTCCGGCGCGTGCAGCATCTCCGGCGGTGCACTCGTTCCCCCGCTCAGCGCACGAAGAAACGAGGAGAGCTGGCGCAGCTCACGGGCGTTCAATCGGAGTGGCCTCAGCTCTGTGTGTCCGGCCGGCGCGGACCTCGCTGCGTTGTAATGCGCGAGGACGTCCTCGAGTGCCGCAATCTGCCCTGCGTGCATGTAGGGTGCGCGGTCCGCCACATTCCGCAGCGACGGTACTTTGAAAGCGCGCTCCAGGTGGGCGGCATCGGTGACCAGGAACTCCAGCTCGGAACACCGATCCGGCGCGTCGCTCCACTGGCTGCGGCAATTGAACTCATCTGACAGAACACTCCTGCTCCCCGCTGACCGGCCGTGATCCTGCGGCGCAACAAGGCTCGCGGGTACGCCGGTGTTGTGGAACTCGTTGTTCGTGAGCAGCGGTCCGTTGTGGCACTGCGTGCAGTTCGCCTTTCCCATGAAGAGGCGGAGCCCTGCGACTTCTTCTTGTGTCAGCACATCCTCTGGCGCCTGTCCTGTCTTCGTCAGTTCTTCGACATACCGATCGAATCGCGATTCGCCGTACTGAATTCGACGTTCGTATGCCGCGATCGCCTTCCCGATATTCACATAGACCGTTGTGACAGCGACTCGCTCGTTGTCGCCAAGATTCTCCCAGGCAAAGCGCGCGGATGCGTCAGGCACCGGCCCGGCGACCCGGGGAACGCTGCGCAGGTCAGGAAGCGCGCCGAAAATCGACTCATACTCTGCACGATGATGCTGGCCGATGACGTGCGCATACTGGGCGCGCGTGCCGCCGTGCTCGACCGGGCTCTCCATCGGTCCGAGCGCCTGCGCCCACTGGCTGTCCTTACGGCCATCCCAGAAAAGAAACGGACTGTACGCGGTTCCGGCGATCGGCATCGTGCGCCGGTCGGTCGTTCCCACCCCGGCC
>JBGSYJ010000197.1:0-9908 GCA_041750915.1 Thermoanaerobaculia bacterium
CGCGAAGCGATGAAGACGGCGCTGGAGAAACTGACGGGGTCCTAAGGGCGAAGTGCCGCCGAATTGTCATCCCGAGCTTGGGTGTGTGGTCGGGAGGGGCGAGGGAACTCCGGTGCTAGTACATAGTCAATTCGTAAGGAAAGAGTCGACGTGCGGATTTCTCCTCGAAGCAACTATGTACCATCGCGCGAGGTCCCTCGACCCTCCCGCACAACCACCCAGGCTCGGGATGACAGGCGCTCATCCATCGCCGCAATGACCTGTCATCATTCTTGCGCTCGGGTGGCAAGCCTTGAAGACCTGCACACTACATCGTCTGAATGACGATGAGGCCGTCCCGTCTGATTACGCCGGAATGGAATGGATACACCCCCGGCTGATCGGACGTCACATCGATCGTCGTGATCTTTCCCGCCGGAAGCTTTCGTTCGATTGACAGGTCCGGAGCGACACACGTCTCCCATTCGTCTGATCCATCCATCCGCTGGAAGCGAATCTTTGCTGGTGTGCTTGCGGAGAACACGATCGTTGCCGGTTCGAACCGGTCGGGGAGGATCCGTACGACGACCTCCTGGAAGGATGCAGCAGGCGGCGCCGCCCACGAGGTTCGGGGCCGGAGGTACCAGAGTGTGAGGATGATCAGCGAGGCGCCGATGATCGTCACAGCCAGCTCGATGGGTGTCAGTTGCATCAGAGAGCTCTCGCCTGCTTTTCGAACCTGCGACTGCTCCATACCGCTGTCATAAGGGCAGACAGCATCACCAGCGCAAGGATCGCCGGCGAGATTGCAGCACCCGTCAGTGGACGCAGAATCTGCGTTGCGATGAGAACCGCCACGACGTGGTAGCCGACGGCGCGGTGAATGTTCCTGCTTGCGGTGTTCGACGCTGCCCGCGAGATCACGATTGCATCGGCGAGCGAGTCGAGTCCACGCCCGGGAAGGATCACACGCGCAAGGTCGACGGCACGGCTCTTATCATCCGTGAAGGCAATCGGAAGGTCTGAGACCGTGAGCAGAAGTCCATTCGCCGTTGTTGCGCTGAGCACAGCCATCGGCTTCATCGTTGTTCCGGCCTCTGCGATGACGCCGCGCAGGCGGTCCGGATCAACCTCTGCGGTCACTGTGCGGACTCCAGCCGCCGCTCCGATGGCCTCGAGTGTCGAGGAGTCGTCGGAACCGAAGAGGTGAACGTCAACGCCGAGTCCCTGCAGTCTCGCGACCGCGTCAGCTGCACCGGCGAGCGGTTCGTCGCGCATGGCGATGACACCGGCAACCTTGCCATCGATCGTAACCACGATCGTGTTCTTGCCTTCGCCTCCGTAGCGCGCGAGCTCTTCGTTGACAGGCTCGAGCTCGAAACCAGCCGATGCGACGAATCGAGCCGTCCCGGCAGTGACTTTGCGTCCGCTGACCTTTCCGCTGAACCCGAGGCCGGGTGATTCGCGGAACTCCGTTACTTCGCTGGGGGCGAAGGATCCCACTCTGGCGATCACTGCGCGCGCAAGATCGGAATCAGCGAGTCGCGCGAGTGACCCGACCGTCTCGAGCAGGTCCCGCTGCTGAATTCCCCCCAGCAATACATAGTCGGATGTTACAGGCCGGCCCTCGGTGAGGATTCCTTCCTTGAGAACGGCGAGGCTGCGAAGATTGCCCAGACTTTCGAATGCCCCCGCGTCCCTGATGACGACGCCCCGCCTCGCAGCCTCCTGCATGCCTGTCGACAGAGCGGCGGGAACAGCGAAGCCAAAAAGGGCAGGGACGGTGACGATCATGACGCCCGCGAAGGCGATGACGGCGTAAAGCAGCGATGATTCACCGGCGAGATCGAACCACAGGACGAACGATGCAACCGCGATACAGATCACGATCCTCAAAGCAAGCGACATGGTTGTCTGCGCGCGTCGGTAAACGTCGGTGTCGCCCGGAGCCGAGCTGATACCACTCGCGGAATCGAGCCTTCGGATCCGCCCCAGTTCGCGCGATTCGAAGAGACGCGCGAGCGAGTACAGCGCGATCATCCAGAATAGCGTTGCGTAGCCAGGGAACGCGTAGCTCAGATCCTCTTTCCATGCAACGCGGATCGACGCAATCGTTATACCGGCGGCCAGAACGAATACTGCGGCAGCGGCAGTCGTATTAGAGTCGGGAGTGCGCTTCATGAGCGTAAACGACCCCGACTCCATCCAGCTCCGTCCCAGCCATATGAGGAAGGCGAATGTGATCAACAGGATGCCGACCTCGAGGCCGGTCGGATCGATCTCGTAGAGAACCGGGGCAATGCTCCGGACGAATGCGCCAGCGGCAGAAGCGATCGGTTCGGCAACCGTAGGCGTTTGATCGCCCGCCAGGGGAATGGAAATCAGGGTAATGATGATCGCGGCGATCAGGCTTGCGATCGCTTCCCACCGAGCCCGCCGATGCGACACGTTGAGACGCACATCCAGCTCGGAATCAGAAGCCGGAGTATCCGTTCGCTGACCGGTCTGACGGATCCGCTCGCGAATTTCCGCAATGCCGACCTCGCCCGGTACGTACCACACTTCGACAGCCTCGTCGGGAACGTGAACCGATGAGCGAATGACTCCCGGAAGATATTCGAGCGCCGCCTGAATCACGTGCGGAGCCGGTGATCCTGCCGGAAGATCGAACAGGGGAAGCAGAACGCGCGAGGCGCGGGGATCAAACCCGTTGTTCAGGATCGCTTCGAGCGCCTGCTGAACTGCCTGAGGGCTCGATTCCGGTGCGATGTTGATTTGCTGTCCGGCGAGACTGAGCTCGAATGAGAGGCCTTCGATGCGATCGAGGTGCATCGTCACCCGTCGCGCGCATGACGCACAGTCGATCCCGGGGAGCGGCACCTTCAGCCCCTCGGCTGGTGAGTCGTTTCCATCTGAAGAATTGGATTTCGTAGTCAATCAGGCAACCTGCCGGCGTCGCATGAATAGTCGATGGTTGAAGGGTTCCGGGCTCGGAATGGGGAGCCTCGTTGCATCTGCTGGGTCATTGATACGGACGGAAAGGATTAGATGCGAATCGTGAGCACAAATCAAATCTCTTCTCGATCAGCCCTGAGAGCTCTGAACGAGCTCGTCCAGTGTGCGCCAGAACCGCGGATACGACTTGGAAACGACTCGTTCATTTTCAATCGAAACGTTCCCCCTCGCCAGTCCAGCGATCGCGAAGCTCATCGCCATCCGGTGATCGCCGTGGGGATCGATCGACGCGGCGGCGTCATTCCAGCCGGGAAGAATCCTCAGACCCGATTCGCTGGTCTCGCATTCTGCACCGAGTCTCTCGAGGCACTCGGAGATTACAGCAAGTCGATCTGACTCCTTGACGCGGAGGTTCGCGACATTCGAGATGTCGATTGGCCCGGATGCGAGCGGTGCGATCGCCGCGAGTGTCGGAACGGCATCCGGCATCCCGTTCATGTCGAAGCTGCCGCCCGAGAGCTGTTCCGGTCCGCGGAACATCAACTCATCGCCCCGCCAGGATGCGGTACAGCCCAGGCTGGTGAGCAGATCGATCAATCCGGCGTCTCCCTGCGCCGTCTCTCTCGAGAGTCCCTGCAGGATGACTTCGCCGCTTGTGGCCGCTGCCGCCGCGAGCCAGTAGGATGCGGATGAGTAGTCGCCTTCTACCGTGAACTCGGTGACGTTCATCTCGCCGGCCGATATCCTCAATCTGCCGGGACCGAGCTCGTCTACCTGCGCGCCGAACCTGATCAGCATGTCACGCGTGAGATCGACATATGGTTGCGAAACAGGGGATTCGATGCGAACGATGATGCCGCCCGGTATCCGCGTGGCTGCCATCATGATTGCGGAAACGAACTGACTCGACGTCGATGCGTCTATCGCCACTTCAAATCGCCCTCGGACGATCTTTCCCCGAATCTGGAGCGGCGGGTAGCCTTCGTTTCCGAGGTACTCGATCTCCGCGGAACAGGAGCGAAGTGCGTTGACCAGGTCGCCGATCGGGCGCTCGTGCATCCTCTCCTCACCCTTGAGGATGAAACGCCCGGGTGTGAAACTCAGGTAGCCGGTAAGAAACCGCATTGCAGTGCCTGCCATGCCGACGTCGATCTCGACGTCGTTGGCGGACATGCTGAGTCTCTCGCCGATGGTCACCGCGGTGGCGAATGTGCCTGAGACCTCGAAGCCGATCTTTCTGATCGCTTCGAGCATGTAGCGTGTGTCGTCGGAGTCCAGCGGATTGTGTATCGTCGTCTGGCCCGAGGACATGGCGGCGAGCAGCAGAGCCCGCGCAGTCGCGGATTTGGACGGCGGGATTCGAATGGTCCCCCGGGCGGATGAGATTTTCGGAATGGTTTTCATGACAGGAGCGTGACTCTATCTCAATCGCCCAAAGTAGAGGGACATTCCGATGTCCCTCTCCGAGGGAGAAAAGATGTACGACCTATGGGGCATTCATCCGAGGGCCATGGCGCCACAACGCGCGAGGTGCGCCGACCCGAAGAACGGCGGATCGGAATCCGCCGCTACTTGTACTCCGGAAAGTCGAGCTCCAGTCCGTCGTACGCGAGACGGAACGAGTCGGGCAGGGTGGCCTCCACTGCGTGGTGATCGACTTCATGAGCCAGGTGGATCAGCCACGTCGCGCGCGCCCCGATACGGCTTGCGACCTCCACTGCCTCGTGAATCGTGAAATGAGTGCTGTGCCGCGGCCCGGGGCGAAGCCCGTCCAGCGCGAGAGTGTCCACCCCTTCCAGAAGCTTCATCGAGGAATCTGGTATCCCATTCGTGTCGGTGATGTAGGCAAAAGGACCGATGCGGTAGCCGAGAATTGTCCAGTCGCCATGTGCGACGGGAATCGGAGTGATCTCGAGGCCCTCATGCGCAAACGGTCCATCCACTTCACGAAGATCGAGCTGCGGCTTCCCGCCGCCCAGCTGGCTCTCGTCCCATATGTAGCGGAATGCCCGCCGGATCGCCTTTGCGGTCATCGGGTTTGTGTAGGCGACGATCGCCTCACGCTGCCTGAAGTTGAACGGGCGGATGTCGTCGAGCCCCATGATGTGATCGGAATGCGAATGGGTGTAGAGAATGAAGTCCAGGCGCGGCATCGGAGAGCGAAGAATCTGCGCGCGGAGGTCCGGCGTGGTGTCGATGAGACCGTAGAGCCCTCCAGCTTCAATCTTCACCGATTGCCGTAGTCGCTGATTCTCGAGAACTTCTGACGTGCAGACCTCGCACCGGCATCCGATGACGGGGACGCCAGTGGAGGTTCCGCTGCCGAGGAAGGTGATTTTCATATGCAGTAGACAGTAGACAGTAGACAGTAGTCAGTAGGGGGTAGTCAGTGGTCAGTAGTCACAGCGGGTGGTGGGCTCCTGTCTACTGTCTCCTGTGTACTGTCTACTCCCAATTCATACCTTCACAAACTCGTATTCGCCCGATTCCGGCGAGACCATCATTGCTTCACCGCTTTCGTACCACGCGGGGAGAACGCAGACGGTTGCGTCGCCCGCCGGGACGATGGTCTTGTGATGGAAGTGACCGAAGATCACTCTGTCGAAACCCTTACCATGCTGTTTCCGGCCGTAAGCCTCCATCAGTTCGACAGGCAGCCGGCGTTTGTGTTTGAAGTTGGACTTCGCGAGGGACTTTTCCATCCTGTCGACGAACCGGCGGGCGATCGGGCCGGGAATGATGCGAACTCCCACGCGGGTCACGGGATTCTTCGACAGACGGCGCCACATTCTGTATTGGTGATCGCGGTCGTTGATCATGTCACCGTGTATGACGAGGTACCGATGGGGACCTGCCTCGAAGGTTGCGGACATTGCGAGATCCGTCACGGACTCCTCGGCGAGGGTGCCGTTGAGGAAAAAGTCGCGGTTGCCTTCGATGTAGTGAATCCGAACGCCCTGATCCTTCAGCTCGCGAAGCTTCGCGAAGAATTTGTAAACCGACTGAGTGAAGAACTTCGTGTCCCCGATGAGGTAATGAAAAACGTCGCCGTTGAGGTAAAGAGCAGACGGTCTGAGCGCGGCGAGGCGATCGAGCCATTTCACGATCGGCTTTTCGTCGCCATCGGCGAGACCGATGTGCGAATCGCCTATGAGGAAAATCTGTCCCTGTCTGTTCAATGGTTCCACGAGGGTCAAAGCGTCACCTTGAGGTTCGATCGCGGATTCTGTACGTACTGCTTCTCGAGCGCATCCACGGCGCTCTCGGCATCAGGATCGATGCTTCTGGGCACCGAGATCTGGACCTTGTAGAAATGATCCCCGGCAGCACCCTTTGCACGGATGACGCCTTTTCCGCTGAGTCTGAAGGTCTGACCACCCTGCGTACCCGAGGGAATCTTCGCCCTGACCGGTCCATGAATCGTCGGCACCTCGATTTCAGCTCCGCGGATTGCCTCGCCGACGGTGATCGGGATCTCCGTATGAATGTTGTCGCCCTTCCGCTCGAAGAAGGGGTGGGACTGTACGTGGACGCGTACGAGTAAATCCCCGGCGGGACCTCCGTGCACGCCTGCCGACCCCTTCCCGCGGAGCCGCACTCTCTGTCCGTCGGCCACACCTTTCGGCAGTTTGACGCGGGAGGAATCGCGCGTGCCGACGACTCCCGATCCGCGGCAGGTGGAGCAGACGTTGTTTCCGACGTGCCCCAGCCCACTGCAGGTCGGGCATTCCTTCTGCCTCGGAATCGTCAACTGAAGCTCCGTGCCGTCGATGGCGTCGCTGAAACCGATCGTCACTTCTGCTTCGACGTCGGAACCGCGCCTCGGAGACTGGGAGAAGCCTCCTCCACCTCCGCCCGCGCCGGAGAAGAGATCGGAGAAGATGTCGCGGAAGTCGGCGCCGCCTGCCTGCTGGCTGCGTCCCCGAGCCCCTTTCGCGCCTCCCATGAACTGGGAAAAGTCGAAACCGCCGGGACCGCCCGGGCCCGAGCCCTGCTGTCCGAAGGGGAAGCCCTGGGTGTCTCCGAGGTCGTACTGCTCGCGTTTATCGGAATCGCTCAGAACCGCGTAGGCTTCGGATATTTCCTTGAATTTTGCTTCCGCATCACTCTTTCCCTGGTTGACGTCGGGATGGTATTTTCGGGCGAGTTTCCGGTAGGCCTTCTTGATATCGGCTTCGCTGGCATCTTTCTTGACACCGAGTGTTTCATAGTAATTCTTACTGGCCATAGCGCGGATTAGATCATAGAAGAATCCTGCGTCCTTTGAGCGTCGATCTGCCGGACGAGGACGCACAGGCCGGTTTCTTTTTCGCGGCACTTGTGGTCTGCTGGCCGGAGGAAAAAAGCATGTACGGGTCACTCGGATACAGAAACGTCCTCACCATGGTGCTCGCCGGAGGCATGGGGGAACGGCTGTATCCGCTTACCCGGGATCGCGCGAAACCGGCTGTTCCATTTGGCGGGCGGTACCGCATCATCGACTTCGCCCTCAATAATTTCATCAATTCGGGCTTCTTCAAGGTCAAGGTACTTACGCAGTTCAAATCGACGTCGCTGATCGAGCACATCACGCGCACCTGGCGGCTGGCCCCAGAGATCGGCCAGTACGTCGACATAGTGCCGGCTCAGATGAGGAAGGGCCCGTTCTGGTTCCGTGGGACGGCAGACGCGGTCTATCAGAATCTGGAGCTGATTTTCGACGAGCGTCCGGAGCAAGTCTGCGTATTCGGTGGGGATCACATCTACAAAATGGATGTGAACCAGATGATGCAGAACCACCTGGACACGAATGCGGACCTTACAATCGCCACGATCCCGGTTCCCCTCGAGGAAGCGCATGCGTTCGGCATTGTCGAGATCGATGACGATTTCCGCGTGACCGGTTTCGTCGAGAAGCCGAAGTCGGGCGCGAAGACGATACCAGGTAGGCCCGACATGGTGCTGGCCTCCATGGGGAATTACATCTTCAAGTCGCGGGTGATGACGGACGTGCTCGAGCGCAACGCCCTTCGCGACTCTGCACATGACTTCGGTAAGGAAGTCATTCCACTGATGTATCCCACCATGAAGGTGTACGCGTACGACTTCGGGACGAACATTGTGCCGGGAGAGGACGACTTCAACCAGGGGTACTGGCGCGACGTCGGGACGATCGATTCGTACTACGCGGCCTCGATGGATCTGATCGCAGTCACGCCCCTGTTCAATCTCTATAACCCCCAATGGCCGATCGTCTCCTCGGCTCTGCATCTGCCGCCGGCGAAGTTCGTTTTCGCGGAAGCGGAGACCAAACGCGTCGGCCAGGCGACCGACTCGATGGTCTCGGACGGGGTCATCATCTCCGGCGGCACGATCAATCGCTCGATTCTCTTTCCCCGCGTCAAGATTCATTCGTACTCGGACGTCCACGAGTCGATCCTCATGGATGGTGTCGAGGTCGGCAGGCACTCGAAGATCAGAAAGACGATCATCGACAAGGGAGTCAAGGTTCCGCCGAACACGACGATCGGTTACGACGTGGAACATGACCGCGAACGCTTCACCGTGACCGATACCGGGATCGTCGTCGTGCCGAAGGGCACGGTGGTTGAACCGTGACAAGTCACGAATTTAGAATTAAGAATTCAGAATTCAGAAAGAAACGGCTCTCGTTTTCTGAATTCTGAATTCTCAATTCTGAATTCTCCACAGGAGACAAATGTCCTCGAATCCCAAACCCCGCATTGACGGCCGCGCCTCCGACGAGTTGCGCCCGATCACTCTTCATCCCGGTTTCACCAGTCACGCCGAAGGGTCTGTCTTGATCGAAATCGGTCAGACTCGCGTGATCTGCACCGCGTCGATCGAAGAGAAAGTGCCTTCATTTCTCTATCGCACTGGTAAAGGCTGGATCACTTCGGAGTACGGCATGCTGCCGCGCGCGACCTCCGAGCGTACGCAGCGGGAGGCTACGAAAGGCAAGCAGGGCGGCCGGACAATGGAGATCCAGCGACTCATCGGCCGCTCTCTCCGCGCGGCCGTCGATCTCGAGAAGCTGGGCGAGCGGACCATCTGGATCGACTGCGATGTCATTCAGGCCGACGGCGGGACCCGCACCGCTGCCATCACCGGCGCGTTCGTCGCCCTCGGGCTTGCCCTCGGAAAGCTCTACCTCGCAGGCAAGATCGTCTCGTGGCCAATCAGCGAGTGGGTGGCTGCTGTGTCGGTTGGGATCGTGAACGGCACGCCGGTGCTGGATCTCAACTACGCAGAAGACTCGAAAGCCGGCGTCGACATGAACATCGTAGCGACCGACAAGATGCGGTTCATTGAACTGCAGGCAACAGCCGAAGGAGCCACATTCTCAGACGAGGAGTTGCAGTCGATGCTCTCCCTCGCACGGACTGGAATTGCGCAGCTCGTCGATAAGCAGCGCGAGGTTCTGAGCCCGATCCTTGCCGAAGTCGACAACCTCAGCCGCGATCGACTCAGCCGCAAGTTCCGGTAAAGTCAGGCATGTGGCAGGGCCTTCCCAGGCCCTGCCTTTTCGGGCAGTAACGATGTACGACAGCTGGAGCATTCATCCCGGGTCGTCGCTCCAACCGTCGTACATCTCAACTCCACGGAAAAGGCAGGGCCTGGGAAGGCCCTGCCACATACATGAACTACTCGATCATGTCTGTCAGAGGGCTCGAGGCACTCGCGTAGAGCTTGCGCTCCATCCGGCCTGCGCGAAACGCCAGTCGTCCGGCTTTCACTCCGTAATTCATCGCTCTGGCCATCGCGACCGGATCCTGCGCTCCTGCGATTCCGGTATTCATGAGAACGGCATCGACGCCCAGCTCCATCGCGATCGTCGCATCCGAGGCCGTGCCGACGCCCGCGTCGAGAATGACGGGAACGGTCGAGAACTCCCGGATGATCCGGATGTTGGCCGTGTTGCGAATCCCGAGGCCCGATCCGATCGGCGCTCCGAGAGGCATGACGGCGGCGCA
>JBGSYJ010000198.1:0-8293 GCA_041750915.1 Thermoanaerobaculia bacterium
GATCTGGGCGGTGGCTCCCGTCTCAAGGCCCCCTCCCAGATCCCTCGCTCGTCGCTCGGGATGACACGCCGCGATGGACTCGCAGACACTGAACTGGCGAATCATTCTGCCCGCGCGTTTTGTTTAGACTGTGCGCAGATGAAAGTCCGCAGGTACAGACTCGATCGCCCCGTCCGCAGCAAGGTCTACAAGGTCCGCTACGAAGACGAACTGAACAAGGAACAACTCGACGTCGTGATGGCGGAGGGTGGCCCAATTCTCGTCATCGCCGGCGCAGGAAGCGGCAAGACCCGGACCCTCACCTACCGCGTTTCTCGCCTTATCGAAGACGGGGTCGACCCTTCGGAGATCCTCCTGCTCACCTTCACTAACAAGGCTGCCCGGGAGATGCTCTCCAGAGTGGAACAGCTCGTGACGACGGACGTCCGACGGCTTTGGGGTGGCACGTTTCACTCGATGGCGAACCGGCTTCTCCGCCAGCATGCGGATGCGCTCGGATACCGCGGAAACTTCTCGATCCTCGACGCGGAAGATGCGGTGGAAATGATGGAGGCGACAATCTCCGAAAGTGGAATCGACACGCTCGCGAAGCGCTTTCCGAAGGGCGACATCCTCATCGACATCCACTCGTTCGCGCGCAACACGGGCACGCCTCTCGTGCCTTACATCGAGCAGACTTATCCCCACTTCGCGCTCTACACCCAGGAGATTTCCGACGTTTTCGATCGCTACCAGAAAAGAAAACGAGAAGCGAACACAATGGACTTCGACGATCTCCTCTTCAACTGGCAGAAGCTCCTCGATGATCACCCTCAGATCTCCGAAGCGCTCCGCCTGAAGTTCCGCCACATTCTCGTCGATGAATATCAGGACACGAATCGTCTCCAGGCCGCCATCGTCGACAAAATGGCCTCCGTGCGTCAGAACGTCATGGTCGTCGGCGACGACGCGCAGTCGATCTACTCTTTCCGCGGCGCGTCGTTCGAGAACATCATCACATTCCCCCTTCGCTTCTCCGGAGCAACGATTCACAAGCTCGAGACGAACTACCGCTCTACGCGGCAGATCCTCGACCTCGCTAACGCTTCGATCCGAGCGAACCGCTTTCAGTTCCGCAAAGAGCTGCTCGCTACTCGCGGCGACGGCCCCGACCCCGCCCTCGTCGGTGTCGACGACGTCTTCGAGCAGGCGAGCTTTGTCTCGCAACGTATCCTCGAGCTTCGTGATGAGGGCGAGAGCCTCGGCGACATCGCAGTGCTTTACCGTTCGCATTACCAGTCGCTCGAGCTCCAGATGGAGCTATCGCGCAGGTTGATCCCCTACGAGATACGCTCCGGTGTTCGATTCTTCGAACAGGCTCACGTTAAGGATGTGATGGCTCACCTGAAGATCGTCACGAACTCCCGGGACGAGCTCTCGTGGAAACGGGCCATGAAGCTCTATCCCAAGGTTGGAGAAAAGGTCGCGACGGAAGTCTGGAGCCAGATCGCCGCGACACCGAATCCACTCGATACCTTCCTCGGAAAAGGGAGCGCGATGAAAGGTCGCGGCGCCGGAGTGAGCCTCGAAAAGCTCCGGAGCCTCCTTCGGATGCTCGACGGTGAAGGGATGAAGCGGAATCCGTCGGAAGCCATCCACCTGATCGTCGAAAGCGGATACGCCGATCACGTCCGTTCGAAATTTCCTAACGCACAAGCGCGGCTCGATGATCTCGAGCAGCTCTCGCAGTACGCCCTCCGGTACGCAGACGTGGAGGAGTTCCTGGACGAGGTCGCTCTCGCAAATCCCATCGCCGGTGAGGACACCGCGACCGTAGGGGCCGAAGACGAGAAGATCGTTCTGTCATCCGTCCATCAGGCGAAGGGCCTCGAGTGGAGGATCGTGTTCGTCATCTGGCTCGCGGAGGGACGCTTTCCCTCCTCCCGGGCGCTTCGGGTGCCCGGTGGAATCATTCAGGTCCGGCGGGACCAGATTCCGGCCGCCCTTGCGCTGACAACGGGCGATATCGAAGACGAGCTACCGACTCTTCACGGAAGTGATCCCGACACTCTGGAGTTGGTGATACCGGGCGAAGAGGAAGAACGGCGTCTGTTTTATGTCGCCGTTACACGGGCAAAGCAGGAGCTGTATCTCGTCTTCCCGGTGATGGCCCGCGACCGAATGCAGATGGATATTCTTATGGAACCCTCCCGTTTCATCCGCGAGCTGCCGAGTGAGCTGTACGAGAAGTGGGTGATTGAGGCTGCGAATGGGTGAAGGAGTGAGTAGAAGGAGGAGTAGACAGTACACAGTAGACAGGAGACAGTAGCCCACCGCCCCGTCCCCTGTCGCTGTCGGTTCGAAAGTCCCAATCGATCGCAGGGTTGCCCATTTCGTAGCCTTGGCAGGGAGGGCTCCTGTCTTCTGTGAACTGTCTACTGTGTACTAATCACCCAATGTTTCTTCCATTCACCCCAAACCCTGCGACAATTCAATCGTCTAACCCCATGGTGACCCAGAATCGACCCGCTGTTGCATTACCGCTCGCGCTGCTCCTGACAGGTGGACTCCTCCTGTCGTCCCGTTGCGCGAGTGATGCTGCCGAACCGCCCGCCTCCGCCTCGCAGTCCGAACGCCTTGTCGTCACGAGGGGCACTCTGGTGGAACGCATCATTCTCAGCGGGGAGCTCGATGCCGCCGAGGGAGCCGTGATCTCGGTTCCCCGCCTCCCCGAGTGGCAGACGTCGATTCAGTGGCTGGCTCTGGAAGGCACCGAGGTCAACGAGGGAGATGTCGTGGTGGAACTCGATACTTCCTCGTTCACGAAGGATCTCGAAGAGAACCGCCGCCAGGAAGACGAAGCGAGGCAGCGTCTCGAACAGGCCGAAGCGGACGCTGCGGCGGAACGATCATCCCGAACCCTCGAGGCTGAAGCGAAGAAGGTCGAGCTCGAGCAGGCGGAGCTCGAATTCAAAATCCCCGCGGAGCTGATCTCACGAAACGACTACCAGGACCGTGAGCTGGCCGTGGTCCGTGCGCGAAACGAACTGGCCAAAGCGCTCGAAACGCTTCGTGCGCACGAGACATCCACCCAGGCGACCCGAAACAATCTCCTCATCGAGATCGAAACGGCGCGCCGGGCAAGAACGACTGCCGAGCTGGCGCTCGCCGGCATGAAACTGCAGACTCCCCGCAGCGGTATTTTCGTCGTGGCAGACATCCCGTGGGAAGCGAGAAAAATCCAGGTCGGCGACTCGGTTCACGTCGGCTTCGTGATCGGCAGAATTCCCGACATCCGCTCCACGCGCGTCGTCGCTGACCTCGCGGACGTCGACGACGGCGCTGTGAAGGTCGGCATGCCGGTGGAAGTAGCGCTCGATGCCTATCCCGACCGGCGGTTTTCAGGAAAGATCGACCACATCGGACCGATTGCGCAGGAAAAGAGCCGTCTCTCCATGCGCCGGACATTTCCCGTGCGCATCCAGCTGGATACGATCGACGCAGCAATCATGCGTCCCGGGCTCTCGGCGAAGATCATCGTGCAGACCGCGGAGGCGAACAACTCGCTGCTGGTCCCGCGGGGCGCCATCGATTTCACGACCGATTCCCCCGCCGTTCAGCTCGGTAGGGGTGGCCGGAAGGAGATCAAGGTTGGACGCTGCAACGCGACGCAATGCATCGTTACGGAGGGCCTCAATGAGGGGCAGGAGCTCGTGCCGATGAGGACGGGAGCATGACGAAGAAAACGGCAGTTCGAGCCGGAGCGGTCGGGTTCGTGGTTCTCCTGCTCGGGATGATCGCTTCAGCTGTTCACGGTCTCGTATCGGAACGGAAGGGAACCTTCGTCAAGGCGCGACGGGGGGATCTGGTCATTGGCGTCAACGTGACCGGAACGCTCGCATCGATGGACTCGTCACAGCTCGGACCTCCTCGGCTTCCGAACATCTGGCAATACAAGCTCTCGATGCTCGCTCCGGAAGGCAGCGATATTGAACGTGGCCGTCCCGTGATCGGTTTCGACACGACGGAGCTTCAGCGGGACCTCGAGCAGAAATCAGCCGAGGCAGATGAGGCCGCGAAATCGATCGAAAAGCGGCAGGCCGACCTGCGACTTTCTCTGGAGAACGAAGAAATGAGTCTTGCCGAGAGCGAAGCGAAACTGCGAAAAGCGGAGCTCAAGCTCGAAGCACCCGACGAGATTCAGGCTGGAAATGATCGGGCGAAGGCGGAGCTCGACCGGGAGCGCGCGGCAATCGAGACGAAACATCGCCGTTCCCGCATCGGGGCGCTCTCCCGCTCCGCCGCGGCGGAGATCTCGATTCTGCGCAACAAACAGGCGAGCGCACAGTCACGGGTTCAGCAGATCAAACAGCAGATCTCACAGATGATGGTTCCCGCGCCGCGAACGGGAACAGTCGTGCACCTGAGTAGCTGGCGCGGTGAAAAGAAGAAGGTCGGAGACACGGTCTGGCTCAGCGAGCGCGTCGTCGAGATCCCCGACCTCACGAAGATGTTTGCCAAGGGCGACGTCGATGAAGCTGACGCAGGAAAAGTTTCCGTCGGACAGCGGGTGATCATCCGGCTCGATGCATTGCCCGATGTCGAGTTCACAGGAAAGATCTCATCCCTCGCCAAGATCGTTCAGGTGCAGTCGCCGCAGTCGAAGCTCAAGGTTCTGAAGATCGAGGTCACTCTCGATGAGACGGACCCAGAGCGGATGCGGCCCGGCATGCGTTTCCGGGGCACGGTGGAGCTCGAGAGAGTTCCCGGCACGCTCCTCGTCCCGGCGGACGCGATCGAGATGGGCGCTGGCGGACCGTTCGTGCGAAGGCGCACGATGTTCGGTGTCGATGAAGTGCCGGTCAAGGCCGGCCGTCGCAACGAGGAGTCGTGGGAAATTCTCGAGGGGCTCGGCGAGGGCGATCGCATTCTGCTCCGATCGAGCGAAACCGAGGAAGCCGAATCGTGACTCGCGGGCAGAAGACAAAATGGCTCTGGGTGACCGTGGCGACGCTCGTGTTGCTGGGAGCCTCGCTCGCCGTCGCGAGCGCAGTACGCCAGGACGAAGAGAACATTCCGACGATCACGGCAGTCGCAGTGAAGTTCGAGCGCCGCGTGACGGCGGAGGGAAACCTGGTCGCCAAAACGGCAACGAAGGTCTCCCTTCCAGCCGACACTCCCCCTCTCAAGATCGGCTGGATCGCGGACGACGGCTCGAGCGTGAAAGAAGGCGATGTGATCGTCCGCTTCGACCCGACGGAATTCGAGAACGAGCTTCAGGGCGGTCAATCGGCGCGTGACATCGCCAGCAACAAGGAGACTTCGGGCACTGCCGAAGGAGGCGCGACTCGTCGCAATCTCGTGCGCGATGCCGAACAGGCGGACATCGAGCTTCGGGCTGCGCGGGACCGATCTGTCGACGATATCGAGATCTTCTCTCGCTACGAGGCGATCGAATCGGGCATCGATCAGGATCTCGCCATGCATCGCCGAGAGTACGCGCAGGATTCTCTCGCAGTGCGTGAAACGCTCAGCCGTGCGGAAAGTGCCCTGATCGGCATCGAGGCTTCGAAGGCGATGATTCGAATCCGCAACGCCGAGCGTGGACTGAAGGCGCTGGAGATCATCGCTCCGCACGCTGGAATACTCGTCCTCAGAAAAGACTGGAGAGGCGAAACGCCGCGAGTTGGTTCGACGGTCTTCGGCGGGCAGCCTGTGGGTGAGATTCCGGACGTCACAGCAATGCAGGCCGAGGTATTCGTGCTCGAGGCAGACGCGGCGGGACTGGCCGTCGATCAGAAAGGGACGCTGACCGTCGAGTCGACGCCGGGCAAGCCCTTCGCCGGTGTCGTGACGCGAGTCGACAAGCTCGCCAGACCACGCGTCCGCAACGTGCCGGTACAGTACTTCGGGGTCACGCTCACGCTCGACAAGACCGACACTTCGATCATGAAACCCGGCGCCCGCGTGCGCGCCGTTCTCGACATCGAACAACAGGCCGGCGTGTTCGCGGTGCCGCGCCAGGCCGTGTTCGATCGGCGCGGCGAGAAAGTCGTTTACCGCAAGGAAGGCAAGACCTTCCAGCCTGCCGTGATCGAGATCGGAAGCAGCTCCCCTGGACGCATCATCGTCACCAAAGGGATCGCGGAAGGAGACATCATCGCCCTGCGCGAGCCGCAGTCCGACGAGGATGACGACGGAACGCCTCGAGGAACCGAGGCTTCATGAACACCGGCGAGACTGTAACCACCGCACTCGCGAACCTCTCCCGCCACAAGCTGCGCACTTCTCTCACGATGCTGGGGATGGTCTTCGGCGTGGGAGCAGTCATTGCGATGCTCTCCATCGGCGCCGGAGCCGAGCGCGCAGCTCTCGAAGCCATCGCGCGGCTTGGACTCGAGAACGTCGTCGTCCGTGCGAAGGAGATCAAACCCGAAGACCGCGCCGAACTGCGCAAGAAATCGCTCGGGCTCTCTCCCCGCGACGCGGAGGCATTGAAAGAGGCGATTCCCGCGGTATCGGAGGTCAGGCAGCAGGTCGAAGTCGATCCCTACAAGATCATGGCTGACGGTGCTACCACGAAGGGCAAGGTCATCGGCGTGACGTGGCAGCAGTCGCGGGAAACCGCTCTTCCCCTTCGAGAGGGGCGGCTGTTCGACCGCATGGATGAAGCGGGGCATGCTCAGGTTGCTGTCATCAGTGACGGAGTCAAACGCGATCTGTTCGGCCTCGCGCCAGCGATCGGCAAAGAGATCAAGGTCAACGACGTCTGGCTCGAGATCGTCGGAGTACTCGCGGCGTCCGACGTCAAGGAAGGTCTCGGCGTAGGTGACCTTCCCACCGCCTCGACGACTCGCGAGATCTACATCCCTGTGACGACCGCCATGCGCAAGTTCGATCGTGACCCGCTCGAAGCTCCGCTCGACGAGTTGCTCGTTCGCGTCAAGGACGGCGAATCGACCGTCGCCACCGCGCAGCTGATCTCCCCGCTTCTCGAAAGACTGCATGCGGGCGCCGACGATTACGAAGTGATCGTCCCCGAGGCTCTCCTAGAGCAGAGCCGCAGAACACAGCAGATCTTCAATCTCGTCATGGGTTCGATCGCCGGGATTTCTCTCCTCGTCGGGGGCATCGGAATCATGAACATCATGCTCGCCTCGGTTCTCGAACGCACAAGGGAGATCGGCGTCCGGCGTGCCGTCGGAGCGAGACCGAAAGACATTCGCCTGCAGTTTCTGGCTGAAGCTTTCGCCATCTCGGTCCTCGGAGGCCTCAGCGGCATCGCCATCGGTATCATGCTCGCGTGGATGATCGCAGCATGGGCGGGATGGAGCACGGTGATCACCGCGAGCTCGATCATCCTCGCCACCGGTGTTTCGATGGCAGTGGGACTCGCATCGGGGTTCTACCCTGCGCTACGGGCGTCGAAGCTGAATCCGATCGAAGCGCTGCGGTATGAATAGAATTGAGAATTTAGAATTCAGAATTCAGAAAGAAGGCAGCGCAAGAGCCACGTGTCCGGCCCTTAGTGTCGAATGTGATGCTGACGATCGCGAGGCCGCCTTTCAGAATTCTGAATTCTCAATTCTGAATTCAGAATTCTGCAGTTCAGATTTCTCCGCTGGCCGAGGGGTAGTCGTCCGAACGGATCAGAACCTCGCGGGGCTTCGAGCCCTGGCTGGGACCGACAACGCCGTTCGCTTCCATGATCTCGATCAGTCGTGCGGCGCGGGAGTATCCGAGTTTGAGCCGGCGCTGAAGGTAAGACGCTGAGGCCTGACCGGTCGTGAGCACCACACGGACAGCGTCGTCGTACTTCGGATCTTCGAGGTATTCAATCCCGTCGACACCGCTCTTCTCTTCGACCGATTTCGTGATCTCTTCGCGGTATTCGGGTTCGCCCTGGTTCTTCTTGACGAACTCGACGATGTCGGCGATCTCGGATTCGGTGACGTACGCGCCGTGGATACGGCGGATGCGCGCCGTTCCGGGCGGGAGAAAGAGCATGTCGCCATTTCCGAGCAGCTTCTCGGCTCCCTGTGCGTCGAGAATCGTGCGCGAGTCGATCTTCGACGCAACCTGATAAGAGATGCGCGAAGGAAAATTCGCCTTGATGACGCCGGTGATCACATCGACAGATGGACGCTGTGTAGCGATGATCAGATGAATACCGACTGCGCGCGCTTTCTGCGCAAGACGAGTCACTGAGTCCTCCACATCCTTCGATGCGACCATCATCAGATCGGCGAACTCGTCGATGATGATGACGATGTACTCGAGAGGCTGCGGTACGGGCGTCTGATCTTCCGGCGAC
>JBGSYJ010000199.1:0-3215 GCA_041750915.1 Thermoanaerobaculia bacterium
TCCGACCATCTTCAGCAGGCCTCGCCGGCTGTGATGATCCTTTGCGTGCGATTTGAAATGCTCGGTGAGATAGGTAATTCGGTTCGAGAGGAGTGCAATCTGCACTTCTGGCGAACCGGTATCGGAGTCATGGACTCGATACTCGGTGATGATGTTCGACTTCTCCTTTAAATTCGGCAAAGTACTCTCTCCTTAAACGGTTAAAAAAAGGGGTCCCTTTCTTACGGACTTGACACACTAACAGCGGGATGGGGTGAAATCAATCCCGGGCGGGTGAAGAAGTAGTCAGTAGCCAGGAGTCAGTAGTCAGTAGCCCGCCCCCCCCATCTCTCGTAGTTGGGCCAAGGGCTAATGTCTATTGGCTATCGTCAACCGGCTCCATTCACCATTTCTGGGGAGGTGTCAGTAGCCAGGAGTCGGTGACCGCACCCCGCATCCCTACGTAGTTGGGCGGGCGGGCTACTGACTCCTGACTCCTGACTACTGACTACTTCCCCCCAAAAACCACCTTCGGCTGCAGCACCACCGGCCCTCCGCCCTCCCGGATCACCTCGGCGACTTCTGCGATCGCGATCAGCTTCTGATCTGGATTGCTCAGGGAAACGAGCTGCCCGAACTCGAGGGGCTCGCCCGACGGTTTGATCACGACCGACTGGCCGCGGCGCAAACGGAGCTCCTGCGTATGGTCGATCATCACTTTCTCCAGCGGGAGGTCGACCTCGTGCATCTCCTGGAAGTGGGGACCGGCGAGGATCACGGCCGGCTCGGCTTCGCGGATTCGGGCAGCGGGAATTGCCAGATCGACCGTAAAATTGCCAATCGCCGTACGACGCAGCGCGGCGAGATGTGCGGGCGCTCCGATGGCAGCGCCGAGGTCGTTTGCGAGCGACCGGACATAGGTTCCCGCGGAACAGCGGACGCGGAAGCGCGCTTGTGATCCCGACACCTCGAGGATCGTGAATTCGTACACGGTCACGGCCTTGGGCTCGAGAACCGTCGTCTGGCCCTTGCGCGCATTCTCATACGCTCGCACGCCCTGAACCTTTTTGGCGGAGTACTGGGGCGGAATCTGGAGAATCTCTCCGCGGAACTGTGCAAGCGCCGCTTCGAAATCGACGCCCTCGACATTCTTCTCCACGGCGTCACCAACAGGCGCACCCTCGGCGTCGAAGGTCTCGGTCGCCCAGCCGAACTGAATCGTTCCCTCGTAGGTCTTCTCCATCTTCATGAGGAAAGCCTGAAGTCGCGTTGCTTTTCCGACGCAGAGGATCAGGAGGCCTGTGGCCATCGGGTCGAGCGTTCCGGTGTGACCGACTTTTTCGAGCCGCGTCGTCTTGCGAAGCAGATCGACAGCATCGTGCGAAGTCATCCCGGATGATTTGTCGACCAGGAGAAGTCCGTCGAGCTGAGGGCCGGACGGCTGTTTGGGTTTTCGTGATCTCATGGATTCTCTGCGCTCGGCGCGCGCAGGCGCGCCGAACAATCTGGCCCCGGGCTCTGCCCCGATGGCGTCAACTTAAGGCCTGTGCGGAGTAAGTGTCATCCTGAGCGCAGCGTAGGATCCCCCCACTACTGGCGGTATCGTAAGGTTTCGGGGGATCCTTCGCTGCGCTCAGGATGACACTCCCATCGTTCCACTCACAACTCAGAACTCACAACTCAGAACTTTCCTCGTCATTTGTCATTCGATTCAGTTCCGCTTCGAGCATTGGGATCAGCTTCTTTTTCGCTTCGACCATCGGCAGCGGAATGAAGCATCCGGACGCGGCTTTGTGCCCACCGCCGCCGAACGTCGCGGCAATCGCCTGCGAATCGAAGCCCGGCTTGGCGCGCATCGAAATGCGCGTGCCCTCTTTCGCTTCCTTGAACGTGACGGACACGATCACACCATCGATCACACGTCCGTAGTTCACGATGCCTTCAGAGTCCTCGGCGGACGCGCCTGCCTCTGAGAAGAATCGGAACGGCAGATCGATCGTCGCGATACGTCCAGCGCTGAAGAACTGCATCGAGTTGAGGCACAGCCCGAGGAGTTTCACTGACGCCATCGAGACGCTCTCGTTGATCCAGAGCGAGATCTGTCCGGGATCGGCGCCCGCGCGGACGAGTTGCTCAGCAGCCTGAAACGCGCGCAGCGTCGTGTTCGTGTAGCGAAAGAAACCGGTGTCGGTAGCGAGTGATACATACATCGCCGTCGCGATCTCCGGATCGAGCGGCACATTCAGGAACTCGTTCATCCGGAGCACCATCTCACCGACAGAAGGCGCGTCGAGATCGAGGTAGTTCACCTCGCCATACATCGTGTTTCCGAGGTGATGGTCGATGTTGATCACGGGACCGGGCAGAACGGGAAATCCTGTGCGCTCATGCTCCGGACACTCCATGGTGAACATCGCGTCGTATCCGGCCGGATAGTCTTCCGGCAGATTGTCGGCCACGGTCACCCCGTCCGCGCCGGGGATGTTGTGCAGCGGTTTGCTGAAGTCGTCGCGCACGATGACTTCAGCCTCTTTGCCGAGCTTCCGGATCATTCGCTGGAGCGCGAGGGCGCTGCCGAGTGCATCACCATCGGGGTTGCGATGGGAAGTGATGAGAAATCTCTTCCCGGCAAGAATTCGTTCAGCAACCTGCTGTGCGGCGGAGATCGTTGCTGCCTCAGTCGTCATTCGGTTCGTCCTCTGCTTCCTCGTTCTGCGCCGGCACAATATCTTTGAGAATCTGTTCGATCGATCCCGCTGACACCGCAGTGGTGTCCGCCCGGAAGTCGAGCTCAGGCGTGGAACGCAACCCGGCCCGTCGGCCGAGGAAATAGCGGATTCTGCTGCTTGCCTTGCGGAGTGTCTTTGTGACTTCGTCGATCTCTTTCTCGCCACCAAGCGTGCTCACGTACACCCGCGCCAGCTTCAGATCAGAAGTCATATCGACTCCGGTGATGGTGACCATCATCAGCGACGCGTCGTCGAGCTCTCGCCGGATGATCTCGGCGATTTCGGCGCGTACCACGTCGCCGACCTGTGTCGTTCTACGAGTTTTCTTCATCTGTCCATTCGATGTGCGGGATTCCGAGCGACGCCGTCTCGTCGAACTCGAGAACTTCCTGGGTCCAGCCGACAAGCGCCGCCCCGCTGCTGGCCTCGACGAACTCCGACACGGACTGGAACATCCTGTCCGCGCCTTGCTGATCCAGCGTCACGAAGGATATGCCGATCCTTCCC
>JBGSYJ010000200.1:0-2312 GCA_041750915.1 Thermoanaerobaculia bacterium
GAGATCCGGGAACTCGTCGATGAGAGGGCCCAGAAACTCGTTCTGAAGGCGATGATCTCCGCCGCGAAAGCGGACGGCGCGATAGACCAGTCGGAAATGGAGAAGATCATCGGAAAGATCGACGCCGGATCCGTCACCGCCGAGGAGAAGCAGTTCGTAATGGAGGAGATGCGCGCCCCGATCGACGTGAATGCCCTCGCATCCGAGGCCAGGTCACCGAATCAGGCCGCGGAGATCTATGCCGCTAGCCTGCTTGCGATCGACGTGGATACGGATCAGGAGAAGCGCTATCTCGCGGAACTCGCCGGCGCGCTGCGTTTGGATCCGAACACCGTCGCGCGAATCCATCAATTGACGGAAACGCGGATTTCATAGTTGTCGGTCCGGTCGGATCGCGGCCCGGCCGGCCGATGAATGAGGCTCGCGGGTCTGCGTTCGAACAATCAGTTCTTGAAAGGTGGCTCCATGTCGAGGAGCCAACTAGTTTTCGAACTTGACATCGGCGAACTGAAAAGGCGTCCGGGCATGAAGGAATCGAGATCAGAATAAGGTCCATTCTGCCGGTCAGCCTGTTCGGCAGGTCTTTGGCGATCCTGCTTCTGCCGATCATATTGCTGCAGCTGGTCGTCGGGCTGGTTTTTTTCCAACGACACTATCTCCGGGTGACCGAGCAGCTTTCGGAGGGAGTGGCGCTCGAACTCCGTCTGGCGGTCAGGCAACTCGAACTCTCGGACGATCCGACCGATGCGGCAGAACGCCTCGCCTTCATTTCCGAGCCGCTGAAGCTCGCGATGTCTGTGGACGCGGAGCCGGCAACCCTGCCGGAATCCCGGCGGCGCGACCTTGACGCGACAGGGATCCGGATCATCAGCACGCTGACGGCATCGATCGAGCAACCGGTATCCATCGACCTCGTGTCGGATCCGCGGGAAGCCCATATCCTGATCGCCACGGATATCGGAACACTCGTCGCCCGGGTTCCGCGCAGCCGACTGACGGTTTCCAATCCGCACCAACTGCTCGTGCTGATGTTGCTGGCCTCGCTCGTGCTGGGAACGATCTCCGTTCTCTTCCTGAGAAACCAGGTGAAACCGATCCGGAATCTCGCCGAGGCGGCGGAGGCCTTCGGCAAGGGCCGGTCCCTGCCATTTCGTCCAGCGGGCGCGGAAGAGGTGAGGCGCGCGGGAACGGCATTCCTCTCGATGCGGTCCCGACTCGAAAGACAGATCGATCAGAGGACCCAGATGCTGTCAGGCGTCAGTCACGACCTTCGCACGCCGCTTACTAGAATGAAGCTCACGATCGCCCTCATGGAACCGACGACGGAGTCGCGCGACATCGAGTCCGACATCAAGCAGATGGAACGGATGCTCGCGGAATTCCTTGCATTTGCACAGGGCGATATTCACGAACAGACCTCTCTGACCGACCCGATCGAACTGGCGGACAATGTCGCGGACTCGTTACGACGGCTGGGCAAGAAGATCATGCGGACGAACGAGCAATCCGCGCCCGGTCGGGAATATGTCCACCTCCGTGCGAGTTCGGTTCAGAGAGCGCTGCAGAACCTCGTCGGCAACGCGGCCAGGCATGGGGAGAACGTCGAATTGACGGTCGCGCTCGGTCAAGAGAGGGTAGAGTTCAAGGTTGAAGACGATGGACCCGGGATCGCTGCCGACCAACTGGACAAAGCCCTCATGCCCTTCGTGAGGCTCGATGCGGCACGCCACCAGAACACGGAGGGGAACGTGGGATTGGGTCTCTCGATCGCGATGGATATCGCACGCAGTCACGGAGGCGTGTTGGAGCTTGACCGAAGTCCCAAGCTCGGAGGTCTGAGGGCGAACCTGAGCATTCCCCGCTAGGTGTTCAGCCGGGGCTTTTGGTGGATCGAGTTCAGAAAGAATCTATCTGACTCGGATGTCCAGATCTTGCAGATGTATTCGTAGGGCGTGGGGCCCCGGAGGGTCTTGAGTCTGAGCGCGAAGTTGTAGGCTGTGACCTTTCCCCCGGACCGGGCCATTGCGAGTTGGAATCTTCCGCCCTTAGAGCCGGACCCGAAACGAGTTGAGCGATATCAGCAGGTTGTGATTCACGGATGAACTGACGGAGGCACAATGCCCTGGGATGATACCGCTCGGCGCAAGTATGCTCGCCGTGCCCCACGCTACCTGTCCACTTAACCTTCTTTCCGTGCTATTTTTGGGAAGGAGGACCCGATCATGGAACGATCATCGACAGCGAGGAAGTCGGAGCCGCGTGATGCGGCGAGCAAGGTCGCGCAGAGCCGTCTGAGCGTGATCGAGCTGGCG
>JBGSYJ010000201.1:0-18112 GCA_041750915.1 Thermoanaerobaculia bacterium
TCCGAATGGAAGACGTTCCCCGAGTTTGCCGTGCCTCACGAGGAGTACCGACCGAGGTACCGGAAGTTCAAGGGGTGGAATCGATCGACCGTCGGGACGGAAAGCTTCGACAAACTTCCTGAAGCCGCGCGGGACTACATCACGTTCATCGAGCAGGAGCTTCAGACCCCGATCTCGATCGTCTCGACAGGTCCGCGCCGGGAAGAGACGATCGAACGCCGCACCTTCAGGTGAGCGACAAGTTGTCATCCTGAGCGAAGCGAAGGATCCCCTGAGAGCGGCTCTAGCGGATCGAGGAAGGGGATCCTTCGCTTCGCTCAGGATGACACGCCCTTCAGCTCTGAGGCAGCATCGCAGCGTCCTCGGTCTGCAGGATGATCAGATACCATCCGAGAACCACGAGGATCGGCAGTTCGCGCTCCGGAAGCACACCGGGCTCAATCACGACCGTCCCCTCGCGTTCCTTCTCAGAAAACTCGCGATGGAACTTCACCCCATGCTTCCCCGCGGCGTTGACCCACGCCCATTCCGCGCGCCAGAAGTTGCTCGACCACCTGAAGATGTGACCGCTCGCGAGATGAACCGCTCCTCCGCCGCCGACGCCGGGCTCGAACCAGGCGAGATCCTGCTCGGACCCTGGCGTCCGCACCGACAGCCGCGGCTGGAGAAAGCCGATTCGCTTGAGGGTCCACTTTCCTGCTGATGTCTCCGCATGCGCGAGGGATCCGGTGCTCTTCTCCCAGTTCAGCACGGCGACTTCATCGTTGCCGGAACGCAGGGCGTAATTCTTGCCGTCGGCCGACCGTCGGACCCAGAGCAGCTGGTTACCGGCGTCACTGAATGGTTTCACGCTCACTCCTCCTCAGCTGGTTGATTTCGTGGCCGCGCCTTCGGGCAGGACAATCCGGCGGAAGTATTCAATCGTCCGTCGAAGGCCCTCTTCGAGCGGGACGACCGGCTCCCAGTTGAGCAAGGCCTTCGCTTTCGAGATATCGGGCCTGCGGACCTTCGGATCGTCGAGCGGCAGCGGTTGAAAGACGATCGGCGCATCGGATCCGATGAGTCGCTGGATCACTTCGGCAAACTCCAGAACCGTCATTTCACGCGGGTTTCCGATGTTCACGGGGTCAACTTCGTCGGACATGAGCAACCTGTAGATGCCCTCAATCAGGTCGGACACGTAGCAGAAGGACCGCGTCTGCGAGCCGTCGCCGAAGACCGTGAGCGGCTCGTTCTTCAGCGCCTGGCCGACGAGGGCCGGAACGACGCGGCCATCATTGAGCCGCATCCTCTCGCCGTACGTATTGAAGATCCGGACGATGCGGGTCTCAACTCCATGAAAGCGGTGATAGGCCATCGTCATCGCTTCCGCAAAACGCTTCGCCTCGTCATAGACACCGCGCGGCCCGACAGGATTCACATTGCCCCAGTAATCCTCGGTCTGCGGATGGACGAGCGGATCGCCGTACACTTCAGAGGTCGACGCGATGAGGAAGCGCGCATTTTTCTCTTTGGCGAGCCCCAGAGTCTTGTGCGTGCCGAGCGAGCCGACCTTCAACGTCTGGATTGGCTTCTCGAGATAATCGATCGGGCTTGCCGGTGAGGCGAAGTGAAGGACGTAATCCAGCGGCCCTTCGACGTCGATCTGCTCTGTGACGTCCTGCTCCACGAACGAAAAATCGGGCCGGTCGAGCAGGTGACGGATGTTGTCCATGGATCCGGTGAGGAAGTTGTCCATGACGATCACTTCGTGACCGCGCGAAAGAAAGAGCTCGCTGAGGTGGGATCCGAGGAAGCCTGCGCCTCCGGTGATCAGAGCGCGTCCCATCAGAGTGCGACCCCACGCATCTCGAGGGGCATGGCAGCCGCTGCGCGGCCCACACAAACGTACTCGAATCCTTCGTCTTTCATGCGGCGGGGATCGTACAGGTTTCGCAGGTCGACGAGCAACGGTCTCTCCATCGCCTGCCGGATCCTCTCGAGATTCAGCGCGCGGAACTCGTTCCATTCCGTGGCGATGACCAGGGCATCGCAGCCCTCGGCCGTCTCATAGGCATCGCTGCAGAACGTGACGTTCTCGAACATCCTCCGCGCATTGTCCATCGCCTCCGGATCATACGCGCGGATCTTTGCGCCGAGCTTCTGCAGGCCCGCGATCAGCGGCAGCGTCGGAGAGTCGCGCATGTCGTCAGTTTCCGGCTTGAATGCCAACCCCAGAATTCCTACAGTCGCTCCTGAGACATCACCGAGAGCCTCGGCCACCTTGGTGACCATCCGCTCCTTCACCCGCCGATTCACATCCATCACCGCGTCGATGATCTGAAAGTCGTATCCGTACTTTCGGGCGATGTCCGCGACCGCAGCCGTATCCTTCGGGAAGCAGGAGCCACCGAAGCCGGGACCTGCCTGGAGAAACTTTGCGCCGATCCGTGAATCGAGTCCGATGCCGCGCGCGACATCCTGCACATCCCCTCCGAGAAGCTCGCAGAGAGTCGCGACCTCATTGATGAAAGAGATCTTCGTCGCAAGGAATCCGTTCGCTGCATATTTGATCAACTCGGAGGACTCGACATTCGTAACTACAAAAGGGATGGCCAGCGAATGGAGGGGAGCATAAATCTCACGCATCAGTTCGACAGCCTGTGCGTCGGAAGCCCCGATCACCACACGATCGGGCTTCATGAAGTCTTCAATCGCGGAGCCCTCCCGCAGGAACTCCGGATTCGACACCACCGACGCCTCGTCTCCACGTCCCGCTTCATCGAGGATCTTCTCGATCATCCTGCCGGTACCGATAGGAACCGTCGATTTCGTGATGATGAGTTTGGGACCCTCCATGTACTGCGCGATCGACCGGGCCACTTCCGCGACATAGCGGAGATCTGCTGACCCGTCGGGCAGAGGCGGTGTCCCCACCGCGATGAAGATCGCCCGGGCGGAGCGGATGGCGCCGGCGAGATCGGTCGTGAATGTGAGCCGGCCCTCTTCGACATTCTTCGCCACGATCGCCTCGAGACCTGGCTCATAGATGGGAATCTTTCCCTGCCGGAGGTTCTCGATCTTGTCTGCGTCGATGTCGACACACGTGACTTCGTTTCCGAAATCGGCAAGTCCTGCGCCTGTGACGAGGCCCACATATCCGGTACCAATGACTGCAATGTCCACGAATGTCTCCTGGGAATGTCGGCATCAGCGACCGCAGGCCGGCTCTGCGCCACGCGGCACGCAAACGTGCATCCTAGCATTTCGAAGCCTGACGGCAGGAAAGAGGGGGGCGGGGAGTGTCATCCTGAGCGCAAGCGAAGGATCCCTCAGGGCTTGCGAGACAGCCAGTCGGAAGGGGATCCTTCGCTGCGCTCAGGATGACACATGCTCCAGCGCAGCGACCACCGGGACGCCATCGGGCTACACCGCCGGCTCGCCCAGCTCCCGCTCGGCCAGTCGTGTCTCGCGAACCCGCTTGCGTGCGTCTTCCCATTCCGCGACGAGGGTATACAGCACCGGAATGAGGAAGAGCGTGACGAACGTCGAGACCAGAAGACCTCCTACGACGGCCCTTGCCATCGGCGCCTGAACTTCCCCGCCCTCACCGAGCGCGAGAGTCAGCGGGATCAGCCCGAGGAGGGTCGTCGCCGTGGTCATCAGAATCGGCCTGAGGCGCCTTCGGCCCGCTTCGATCACAGCTTCGTGCAGCGCCATGCCATCGCGCCGGCGCAGCAGGTTCGTGTAGTCGACCAGCACGATCGCATTGTTCACGACGATTCCCGCCAGCATGACGATTCCTATGTAGCTCTGAATGTTGAACGTCGTGCCGGTGAGGAAGAGCGTGACAAAAACACCCACTGCTGCCATCGGGATCGAGAACATGACGATGAACGGATCGAGCAGGTTCTCGAACTGTGCGGCCATGACCATGTAGACGAGAAGAATGGCGAGAAGGAGCGTGATCATCAGCGCGCGTCGCGCGTCCTGCTGCTCTTCGTACTCACCCGCGAGAATCAGCGCGAAACCGTCGGGAAGCTCGATCTCGCGGAGCTTCGTCTGCACATCTGCGGCTACGGCCCCAAGGTCCCGTCCGGCGACGTTTCCGGAGACGTAGAGCACCCGTTCCTGATCCTTTCGATCGATGGCCACGGGCCCGGCCGAATACTCGACGTCGATGACGTTGCGAAGGGCGACCGATTCTCCCGTCGAGGAGACGAGCGAGACTTCCTCGATGTCGGTGAGGACAGACCGGTCGGACTCCTGAAGTCGAACGATCATGTCGTACTCACGACCCGCGCGACGCAGCACAGTTGCGCGCGATCCGGCCAGATTCGTCTCGACGATCGCAGCGACCTGAGTCATCGAGAGTCCGAGGCGAGCAATCTGCTCGCGGTCGATCCGGATCACGCGTTCGGGCCGGCCGGGATCTCTGCCCAGACGAACATCACTGATCCCGTCAGTGCCTTCGAGCGCTTCCTGCACCTGCTCGGCAAGGGCATAAGATTGCGGAAGATCGAATCCGCGGATCTCGACCTCCAGACCTTCCTCACCACCGCCGAACGCGATACGCATGATGAACAGACCTGAGCCCGCTCGCGTACGGATCGTGGCGCCGGGAATCCTCATGAGGGAAGGACGGAGTGCCGCTGCGATCTCGTCCGAGGATCGGTCGCGCTGCGACAGGCTCGTCAGGCTGACACGAACGTCTCCTGAGTGCGTTCCGGACACGCCCCATCCTCCGCCACCTCCGCCAACAGACGTCAGGATGTTCTGAGCTTCGGGTACCTCGGCCCGGACGATACGTTCGACCTCGCGGATGGCGGCATCGGTCAGTTCCAGCCGCGTTCCCACAGCCATCTCGACGTCGATGCGAACCTCGCCTTCGTCCGTCTTCGGCATCAGTTCGGACCCGATGAAAGGAACCAGCGCAGCGCTTGCGGCGAACAGCAGCAGCGAACCCAGCACGATGAGCTTGCGATGCCGGAGCGCCCAGGAAACTCCGGATCGGTAGCGACCCTCCATCGACTCGAGCATCCGTCCGCTCCGCTTGTAAAGCGGCGTCAGTGGAGACTTCCAGTCGGAGTTTCTTCCGATAGACAGGATCCTGGACGAAAGTACCGGAATCAGAGTGAGGGCCACTGCGAGAGAGGCGAACAGCGCGAAGGCAACGACGATCGCGAGCTGTTTGTACATCACGCCGCTGACGCCTTCCATGAACACAATCGGGAGGAAGACGGCGATCGTCGTAAGAGTCGAGGCCGTGATTGCCATCGCAACTTCGCTCGTGCCCTCGATTGCACTTCGGATCGGATTGAGACCCTCTTCAAACTTCCGGAAGATGTTCTCGAGCACGACAATCGCGTTGTCGACGAGCATTCCCACACCGAGCGCGAGCCCGCCGAACGTCATGATGTTCAGTGTGTAACCACTGAAATAGACAAGCGCGAACGTCGCAATGACAGAGATGGGAATCGAGGTCGCGATCACGAGTGTGGAACGCTCTGAGCGCAGAAAGAACAGAAGCACGAACACGGCAAGGATGCTGCCGGCGACCGCAGCATTCCGCACATTCGAAATCGCGTTCTGAATGTATTGGCTCGTGTCGATGATCGTCACGACACGCACCTGCGGCGTATCTGAGTTGATGCGATCCACTTCCCTTAGGACGCCACGGGCAACTTCAACCGTGTTCGCACCAGCCTGCTTGGTGATTGCCACCCGGATGCCGGGCTCCCCGTTGATCCGCGTCAACGTCGTCACTTCTTCGACGCCTTCGCTGACTGTGGCGATATCCCTGAGATAAATCGGCGTTCCCTCACGAACCGATACGACGGTTGCGCCGACTTCGGCTGCGGTACGGTATTCGCCAACCGTACGGAGGAAAACATCGAGGTTTCCCTCCTCCACCTGCCCGGCCGGCCGGTTCAGATTCTCCTCACGAAGAAGTCGGGTGATCGAATCCGCCGTCAGCCCCAGGGCAAGCATCCGGTCCCGGTCGAGCTCGATCTGAATCTGCCGCCTCAGGCCGCCGCGAATGTCTATGGATGCCACTCCCGGGATTCGCTCGAGACGCCGGTTGATTCTCTCCTCGGTGTATTCGCGCAACTCGATCGGACCCATCGTCGGCGACGAAACACCGAGAAACAGGATCGGGAACTGCGCAATGTCGAACTTGAAGACACGCGGCGACTCGGCTCCATCCGGCAGCTGCCCACGGATCCGTTCGATCCGTGACCTGATCTCCTCGGCCGCTTCGTCCAGATCCGTACCCCAGGTAAACGCAACACGAACCGTCGAACTACCCTCCGAGGAACTCGAGGTGATCTCTTCGACGCCGGCAATCGCCGCGACGGCCTCTTCGACCGGCCGAGTGATGAGATCCTCCACCTCCTGTGGTCCCACGTTGGGGTAGTCGGTTCTGACGGTGAGCGTGGGATATACGAGCTCCGGCATCAGATCAACCGGAAGGCGGCTGAATGAGATCGCGCCCAGCAGGATCACGATGAGAAAAACCATCGTAGTCGTGATCGGACGGCTGACGCTGATTGACGGAAGACTCATCGTGCCGCCTTCGGCCTGCCGGGTCTCTCACTCGAGGCAGTCACCACGGTCGCTCCGTCGGACAGCTTCTCCTGGCCGAGCACGATCACGTTCGCTCCGGCTGCAAGCGATCCCTCGAGAGGCTCCACGGCCACCTGTGCTGTTTCGGTCCCCGCCGACTCGAGAACACGCAGGCTGACCCGTCTGGCCACGAGACCCTTTTCCTCACCCGCGGCGCCCTCGGCGACAAAGATCCACTGCTCTTCTGCGCTGCGCTGGATTGCGGCGGTCGGCACAAGAAGCGCGGTAGGGTTCGTCTTGTACGAGATGCGAACGCTACCGAACATCCCCGGCTTGAGCGCTTCATCAGCATTGTTGACTTCCACTTCGGCCTCGACGGTATTCGTCCGCGGATCGAACACAGAGGAGATCCGGGAAACTGTGCCGGTGAACTCGCGGCCCGGAATCACGTCTACGGTTATGGTCGCTGGCTGCGACTGCCGGATGTGGACCGCATCGCGCGCCGGCACGGCAAACTTGGTCCGGATCGTCGAAAGGTCCACTACCGTGAACACGGGAGTATTCGAAGTTGCGCGCGCTCCGAGATCGAGATGCCTCGTTCCGACGTGTCCATCGAATGGAGCGACTACGCGTGTCTGTTCCAGTTGCAGACGTGCCGAATTCAGGCTCGCTCGCGCCTGTTCTACCTGGGCCCTGGCGAGCTCAACCTGCGATGCGGCCGTCGAGAGTTCGCCCTGCACGATGTCGTAATCACTCTGAGAAAGCAGGTTCTCGGAGAAGAGCTTCTGGCTTCGGGACGCATTGCTGCGCGCCAGTTCCAGGCTCGAGATCCTCTGCTTCACGGTGGCTTCTGACATTCGCAGAGCCGCCTGCGCCTGGTTCACCTGCTGCTGCGCTTCCGCAGGGTCGATCTGGGCGAGCAACTGCCCGCGGCGAACGGTGTCGCCGCTTCCTGCGTAGACTGCCGTGATCGGTCCGTCGGTCCGAGCTGTCAGCTCGGCGGACGACTTCGCCTCGAGCCTTCCCACGAATCGAACAGCCGCATCGAAGGATCCCTGTTGCACCGGCGCCAGCCCGACCACGGCCGGAGGTCTGCCCGGACGGGCATTTGCCGCGGCAGAATCCCCCCCACAGCCGGCCAGCAGGAGGGCTAGCGGTAGCGCAAGGGGGGCGATGACTCGAGTCGATATCCGTCTGATCGTCATGAAACTCCAGAGTGGTCGAGCGAATGCGGGAGATGAAGCAGAACCGGTACCGCCTTTGAAACAGCCGAAGGGAGTCCGATATGTCCGGATTCGGATCGCCTTGTTACAATCCTGTGAACGCCTCGGAGACGAGGCGGCCGCCTGCGGCCTCAGCCGGGTTGGCTTCCGACCGTCATCGTGGCAAACCCCTGAACCTGCGAGAGATGATCGACTACGCCGACGGAGATCTGGTCCCGTCCCTTTTCGATCGGGACCTGGACTGCGAAGCCGATCCTGCGACCTTTCATCTGGACAGCCTGGGCGTCCGGCCACTTGATCTGATGCGATTGAACATTCACTCCCGAGGCGTCTCCCGCGCCATCACCGGTACAGACGAAGACCGAGAATCCTCCCGTAACGCCTCCCGCGCCATCAGACAGGAGCGTGAGGCTGTCTACCGGAATGACGATTCGCATCGGAAGGAGCTGTCGGGAACCATCGGAGGTGACGGGATCCGCTTCCAGGCTGACCCCAAGGTCGTTGGTGGGCTCCGCTCGCAGCTGATTCGCAATCACGCGATCCGCCATTTCAGTCTCCAGCGTGCGGTAGTAAACGCTCTCCCGCGCGCGCACGGCGTGTCCCGGGCGCTTGATACGGACTTCGATGTTTCGGTTCGGTGAGCTCCCGGGTCCAGCCTTGTAGCCGAGCGAATAGTACGAACCGAGATCGCGCGCGATGCGATCGAGGGCAACTTCTGCAGATGCGCCGACCATCGCCACTCCGCCCGTCTTGCGGGCGAGCATGTTGACTCCATCGAGAGACTGGACGGCTTCTCCGAAGTCCATGCTTGAGTCGCCCGGTTGCTGCAGATCGGACTTGCCCTCATTCTTTGCGGTTCCTCTGGGATTGATCGCGTAAATCGTCACTCCCGTCGCATTTGCAGCGATCCCGAGCTGTTCGATCATCGGCGCGACGTTGAACTTCGAGGAGTCCACTACGCGCGAACCTTGCCGCGCGCCGGACTTCAGTGTCGAGGTGGTGGAGACCATCGCACGGGTTCTGATGCTTTCGAGCTTCTCGAACATCTCGCCGCCCGCTTTGGTCGGCAGTGACTCGGTCGCCAGCACGAGAACCTTTCGCCCCTCAACGCCTGACAGGCTCGAGAGAAGTTTTGCAATTGCGCCGACCGACTGCGCCATGTCGTGGCGGACGTTTTCTGCGTAGGAGCGGACGCTCGCTTCGACCATCGCAAAGGTGGTCAGGGTGGCCGGGTCCTCAGCGTCGATTTCCAGCTGATCAACAGCCCTTTCCACCCGCCGCCTCTCGAGCTGCAGTTGCGACGCATTGGCCAGCTCGCCGGCCATCGTCTCGAGCATGGTATCGACCGCTTTCAGATCTCTGGTCCAGGGCAGCCGCACATCAAGCGCCCGGTTCCAGGTCACGATCATCGTCTCGTCACCTGGCTCCATGTTCTCCTGGAGAAACGCGCGGACGGCTGGAAAGATCTGGTTACGGTTCTGAACCGACAGCGTTCCGTTGTCGAAATAGAAAATGAACTGGCGGGCACTGCGGGGACTGCTCACCTCGATCGGCTTCTGCCCTGCCACTGTGATCGTTCCGGCGGAAGGTCCGGACCCGACCTCGAAAAAGTTCGTGATCTCCTGAGCTTTGCCGTTTTCATAGATCTCGAAATCCGCGGCAGTCAGGCCCGCGGCCGGACCACCATCAGGCCCCGTCACCACGACGTCGACGCTTGTAACGCGGATGTCCAGAACCTCGCCGAAGGCGCCGGTTGCTGTTTCCTGCGCGGGCAGAATGAAAGGATCAAGAAGGAGTGCTGCACTGAGAACCAACGCAAGGCGTGCGTCTGGACGTGACATGGGGGCCTCCCGGCGGACGACCACCCGACATTCTACGCCTCAGGGGTCAAGTGGTGCTACCGAGAGTCAGGGCTCGACAAGTGAGATCCTCTATCGGGGATTATCATCCCGAGCCGCTGAGTGACGGACGGTCGTTGTGGCGAGGTATGAACGAGGTGTCATCCTGAGCGCAGCGAAGGATCTTCTTGCGGGGATCGAGCGTCGCAAGATGATCCTTCGCTGCGCTCAGGATGACAAGTCCCGTTGAGTCGCTCGCGGGATGACGAGCCTCAGAGCCCGGCGGAATCTTCTTCGCTCCGCGGACTCGGCGGAGGCGGCTCGCTTTCGGCATCATTCGACCCGGTGTCATTCGCAGGCACGGATACCGGCATCAAGGGAACGACGGCCTCAGGCACGGGGCTCGGCGCGGGCACGAGCGGAGGTGGTGCAGCAGGTAGCCCACTCGCCGCTTCATACCGCGTCTCGATTCCCTTGGCCTGTCGATTCCGCACCAGCCAGCGCAGCATCCTCGATTCGTTGATTCCGATCAGAATGTCATTGATCGATTCATAGATCCCGGGATCGGCGATCAGCTTCCCGGCCGTGCCCTCACCTTCATTGAGTTTGCGCGCCGTCGCGGAAAGCTGGCTGACGAGCTGGCTGAACTCCTGAAGCGTTTCGTCAGCATACGGCTTGTCGTTGAGCAGACGGGGAACGAGTCCTTCTCCCGTCCGAAGGGCCACACTGAAGTTCGACAGGTTGTCCGAGGTCGTCTCGAGGTTCGCGATGAGCGTCATGACACGCTTCTTGCCTTCGGGATCCGAAAGGAGAGCCGGGAGCGCTCCCGTGCCGCTTTCGAAGCTGCCCTGGACGTTTCCTGTGATCGATTCCAGCGAAGCGAGACTCGTGTTGAGCGAAGCGCTCACACTGGCGCCGTAGTCCTCGTCGTAGATCAGCTTCCCGGCGAGACCTTCGCCACTTTCGACCTGCTGAAGGAGGGCATTCGTCTTGTTGAGCGTGACGAGCAGCGTGTCGGTGAGCCGCTGCTTGGTTTCAGGCTGCTGCGTGAGCTCGCCGAGAAGGCCTTCTCCCTCATCGACGCGGCTGAGAATGTTCTTGAGCGAGTGCGAGATCTGGACGAAGTTGTCGACGAGGTCTTCGCCCGATGAAATCAGTTCATCGACATTGGTCTGCTTGTGGGCGGGAATCAACGAGCCGGGCGGCAGAACGGCCACCTCGGGTGAACCGGGGCTGATGTCGACGTACGTGTCGCCCGCTAGGAGGCCGAGCTTCTTGAGCCTTGCACGCGAGTCCTGACGGATCCTTTCAGCGAACTTCTTCTCGACCGACAGCACGATCTTTACCGACTCCTGCTGCGGATCTCGCGGCAGAAAGATGTCCTTGACCGATCCGACTGTCACACCCGAAAGCATCACGGGGTTCCCCTGAGCGAGACCGGCTGCACTCTGGAGCTCGAGGTGATAGTCGTTCTTGCGGGAAAATATCCGCTGTTCCGAGCCGATAAAGAAAATGAAGATCATGAGAATCACGATCGAAACGGTGACGAGCGTGCCGATCCTCAGATTCCTCGAAGTATTTTTTTGAGCGGTCATAAATTAGCGGACGCGGCGCGGCGGCGAGGCTGCGGCACCTTGTCTCCTCCCTGCAGCGTTTCACCTCGGGGCCTGCGCCCCGGGGCGGGATCTCTTGAGTCAATAGCTTCTCCAAACATCGGTTGCTTCCTCTGCATTCTCATTCGTCAATCGGCTGGGCCGAGGCCACGGCCGACGCCTGGAGGAAATCTCTCAGCAACTCATTGCGGCTTCTTCGCGCTTCGTCCATCGTACCCACCCACTCGAACACGCCCTCGTTGAGAAAGGCGATTCTGTCGCCGACCGTGAACGCGGACTGGATGTCGTGGGTCACCACCACGGAAGTGACGTTCAGCTTCGTCTGAAGGCTGACGATCAGTTCATTGATCTTCTGCGCGGTGATTGGATCGAGTCCCGTCGTCGGCTCGTCGTAGAGAATCACCTGAGGCTCGAGTACCACGGCGCGGGCCAGCCCGACGCGCTTCCGCATGCCGCCCGAGAGGTCGACGGGCATGAGTTGCTCGGTGCCCGGAAGACTGACCAGTTCGAGCTTCTCTCCAACGATCTGCACTCTCTCTTCCGGACTCATCTTCGTGTGCTCCTTGAGCGGATACGCAACGTTGTCGAGCACATTCATCGAGTCGAACAGCGCGCCGCTCTGGAACAGCATCCCGAACTTCTTCCTTACCCTGTACAACTCTTCTTCCGGCAGATCCGTGATGTCTTCGTTCTCGACGTGAACGCGACCTTCATCGGGCGCCTCGAGGCCGAGCATATGGCGCAGCGTCACCGATTTGCCTGTCCCCGAGCCTCCCAGGATGACGAGGACCTCCCCACGGAACACCTGAAGATCGACGCCGCGAAGGACATGCTTCTTGCCGTACGACTTGTGGACGCCCTGGAACTCCACGAAAACGTCGCGTTGTTGCCGTCGTCGATCGGTAGACTCCCGCGGCCACGCGCGTCGGTCTGTCTCTGTGATCTCGCTCGTCATCAGGCCAGCATCATGAACAGCTTTGTCAGAAAGAAATCCATGATCAGAATCGAGATGGACGCTGTCACCACGGTCGAAGTCGTCGCTCGTCCCACGCCGTCGGCTCCACCGCTCGTATTGAGCCCGTTGTAGCAGGCGATCAGCGCGAGGACGAAGCCGAAGAAAAACGTCTTTCCGATCCCCGAGGCCAGATCGTTGTAGTGCAGTGTGGTGATGACGCTCCGGAGGTAGAAGTTCGCGCTCAGGTTGAGCTGGGCGACGGCGATGATCAGCCCGCCGATGATACCGAGGGCGCAGGCCAGCACTGTCAGCAGCGGCAGCATGATCGTCGTCGCCAGCACCTTCGGAACCACGAGCTTGCGGACAGGATTTGTGGCCAGAGCGCGCAGCGCGTCGATCTGCTCGGTGACCTTCATCGTACCGATCTCCGCAGTCATGCCGGCCCCGACCCGTCCGCCCACCATCAGCGACATCAGGACGGGGGCAAGTTCCCGGACCAGCGAGAGTGAAACCACCTTGCCGATGAACAGCTTGCCACCGAAATCGGCCAGGGAGTAGGCCGTCTGAAGAGCAAGCACCATTCCGATGAACAGCGATGTGATCGCCACGATCGAAAGCGACCGCACACCGATCTGATCGAACTGCGTCATCAGAAGCTGCACGGGGAACGGCCTGCGAAACGTCTGCTGCACCGTCTGAATCGTCAGATCCGACAGGCCGCCAACATAAAGCAGCACATCATTGCTCACTTCACGCAGCCTGCGAATCATCTCTCGTCCGGTCCCCTCTTGCTCAATTGTCGCCCAGAATCCAGCGGAGGATGCGCGGCCGCCTCTTCTTTTTCTCTTCTTCCCGCGCGCTCTCGCCCGGCCGCACGTCCTCATCCCGATCCTCTTCGGCGTCTGCTACCGCCGGCGGGCGGCGACCATCGTCCCGGTCACTGAAGATGGGAAAGACCGAATCAAAACTCCTCGAGTGAAGACTGCAAGCTTCGGACGGCTCGGTTCCCTTGACGTAGACCTCGTTCCTCGACTCCGGACAATACGGTCCCGCCAGAAAGCCGCTTTCCGGATCGATCTGCCGTTCGACAACCGAGTCGGGACGCTTGAAGTTCGTATCGGGCACATTGCCGATGACCGAGTTCATGTAGTTCGCCCAGATGGGAACCGCGGCATCGGAACCGGTGAGGCGAAGATTCTTGTTGTCGTCGAATCCGAGCCACACGAGAGTCAGTATCCGCGGCGAATATGCAACGAACCAGGCGTCGCGGTAGTCGTTCGTGGTACCGGTCTTTCCCGCGAACTGTCTCTTGAAACCGAGCGACCGAACGCGCCCGGCCGTGCCGTAGTCGAGCACGTCGCCGAGCATGTCGTTCATCACGTATGTCAGGCTCGCCGGCGCAACCCGCTGCATCTGCACTTCCCGGTTCTCCAGAACGCGTCCCTCGCGGGTCGCCACTGCGAGAATCGAAATCGGTTCCGCCTTCACTCCCTCATTCGCAAAGACCGAATAGGCATACGCGATCTCGAGCGGCGTGACTTCGAAGGAACCGAGCGAGATCGAGGGATACGGCTGGAGCGTGCTCTCGACGCCGACCTTCGACGCCAGGCGGATTACGTTCGGCACGCCCGCGTCAATTGCCGCCCTCACCGCCGGAATGTTGTACGACATCGCGAGTGCGCGACGCACCGTGGGCTCGCCGTGAAACTTTCCATCATAGTTCTGCGGACGCCAGACGCTGCTGCCTGTCTGGATGCTGATCGGAGTGTCCGAAAGAATCGACGATGCAGTGAGCGCTTCTCTTCCCCTCGCAGGGTCCATCGCCGCGACGTAGACGAACGGCTTGAAGAGGGAGCCAGGCTGGCGTTTTGCCTGGAGGGCTCGGTTGAACTGGCTCCGCGAGTAGCTTCGTCCTCCGACCAGCGCCTTGACGTATCCCGTACCGGGCTGGATCGTGATCACGACTCCCTCGAGAGGCGTTTCGGATTTGCGGATGCTCGCGTGGTTCTTCGCAAGCCTCGTGATTCCCTCTTCGAGCGACTTCTCCGCCTGCCGCTGCATCATCGTGTCGAGAGTGGTGAATACGCGCAGCCCTTCGGTTTCGAGCTGGGTCTCGGGATACGTCTCTCGGAGCTGCTGCATTACGAGGTCGACGAAGTACGGAGCACTCCGGAACGAGCGCGGAAACTTGTTGACCGTCATCGGAGATTCGCTGGCACTCTCGTACTCTTCGGGAGTGATCTTTTCTTCGTCGAGCATCACGCGAAGAATCGTGTTCCGGCGATCCCGAGCCCGCTCCGGATTCCGAAGCGGCGAGTATTGGTTCGGACTCCGGATCATCCCCGCGATCGTCGCGGCTTCGGGCAACGTCAGATAACGCACGTGTTTGGAGAAGTAGACCGTGGACGCCTGTTCCACGCCCTTGATCTGCACCGAGCCGTTCTGGCCGAGATAGATCTCGTTGAGATACGCCTCGAGAATCTCCTCTTTCGAATAGCGGGCGTCGAGGATGATCGCCATGAGCGCTTCCTTGATCTTGCGCACATAGACCCGCTCGGGCGAAAGGTAGAGATTCTTCACCAGCTGCTGGGTGAGGGTCGAGCCGCCCGCAACGACGGTTCCGCTCCGGTAGTTCGCATAAGCGGCGCGGACGATGCCGCGGATCGAAATTCCCTCATGCCTGAAGAATGAACGGTCCTCCGTTGCAACGATTGCATCGACGAGCGACTGCGGCACCGACTCGAGCGGAATCGGGACGCGGTCTTCCATCACCTCGTTGTAGATCGATGTGATCAGCTCCGGCTCGATGCGGATGCCGCGGAGGCCGATGCTGTCGCTGAGCCGCACGAGCCTGGTCACGCGCGAGCCGTCCATCTCGACGCGGACGGCCATGGCGTGAAACTCCATGTCCGGATAGGTGAAGTTCTGCAGGTAAATCTCGAGGTTGTCGCCGACGTAGCGATATTCGCCGGGATTCTTCACCGCCCCGGAGGTTTGGTGATATCCGACGTGATTGATCTTTGCCTCGAGCTGTTCCCGCGGAAACGACATTCCCGGAACGACCTGTGTGGCATCAGCGTAAATCCGGCTCGGAAGATCCCACTTCCGGCTCGAATCGAACTTCTTGGTGATGACGATGTAGTTGTAGCCGGCAAAGCCGAGCCCCGCGACGAAGAGCACGAGCACGACCACAGCGATCCCGAAGGAATGCCGCCAGATGAAACCCTTGACCCGCTTGTCTTTCTTCGCCATCAATGATGAAACGTCTCAGCCCGGGGGAATGTTTCTCGGAAGGATGAAAGATGAAGGATGAAAGATGAAGCCCGCCCGCCCATGTAATGCCGGGTGGGCGGCTTCATCTTTCATCTTTCATCTTTCATCCTTAGCTTCACATCGAGCTCATGGAGTTCAAAAACTCCGTGTTCGTCTTCGTCTTGTCGAGCTTCTCGACGAGCAGTTCCATCGATTCCACGGTCGAAAGCGGGCTGAAGACTTTTCGCAGGACCCAGATGCGATTGAGCTCGGCCTTCTCCAGCAGCAGCTCCTCTTTCCGTGTGCCCGACTTGTTGATGTCGATGGCAGGAAAGATTCTCTTCTCGACGAGCTTCCGGTCGAGATGGACTTCCATGTTGCCGGTTCCCTTGAACTCCTCGAAGATCACGTCGTCCATCCTGGAGCCGGTGTCGATCAGCGCAGTCGCCATGATCGTCAGCGAGCCGCCCTCCTCAACGTTACGCGCGGCGCCGAAGAAGCGCTTCGGCCTCTGCAGTGCATTCGAGTCGACGCCGCCCGAGAGCACCTTGCCCGAAGGAGGAACGACGGTGTTGTAAGCGCGGGCGAGCCTCGTGATCGAATCGAGCAGGATCACGACATCGCGGCGATGCTCGACGAGGCGCTTGGCCTTCTCGATCACCATCTCGGCAACCTGCACGTGACGTGATGCCGGCTCGTCGAAGGTCGACGAGATGACCTCGCCCTTGACCGAGCGCTGCATATCTGTGACTTCTTCAGGACGCTCATCGATGAGCAGGACGATGAGGCTGATCTCGGGATGGTTCGTCGTGATCGCGTTCGCGATGGCCTGCAGCAGCATCGTCTTGCCGGTGCGTGGCGGTGCGACGATCAACCCGCGCTGGCCCTTCCCAATCGGCGCGACCAGATCGAGCACGCGCGAAGACATGTTCGACGGCACTTCGAGTTTGATCCGCTCCTCGGGGTACAGCGGCGTGAGGTTGTCGAACAGGATCTTGTCCCGCGCGACATCGGGATGCTCGAAGTTGACCGCCTCGACCTTGATCAGGGCGAAGTAACGTTCGCCTTCCTTCGGCGGGCGCACCTGGCCTGAAACCGTGTCGCCCGTCCGCAGATCGAAACGGCGTATCTGCGAGGGGGAAACGTAAATGTCGTCGGGACCAGGTAGGTAGTTGTACTCGGGGGCCCGCAGAAATCCGAAGCCGTCGGGGAGGCATTCGAGGACGCCTTCAGAGAAAATCAGCCCGCTCTTTTCCGTCTGCGCCTGGAGGATCGAGAAGATCAGATCCTGCTTGCGCATTCCGGCCGCATTCTCGACGCCGTACTCACGTGCGATCTTCGCCACGTCCGTGAGCTTCATCTCCTTGAGAACGCGGATGTCGACCGTCTCGGCAGCCTGCTGGTTGGGCGGCTCGGGGCGACGGCCAGATGCGGCAGCGCTCTTTTCAGCCGTCCGATCCTCGGGAGCTTCCAACGCCACGGCTTCTTCCGATTCCGCGTCGTCCGGCTCAGGCGCAGGCGCAGACTCGAGTTGTGATGAGGTCTTCGAGGCTCGCTCCGCTTTCCCGCTGTTATCGGCCTTGTCCGCTTTCGGAGTCCGGCTGCGGGTCGGCTTGTCGCTCCGCTCAGCGGAAGCTGCCTTCTCGCCTTTCGCCGCCCGTTCCTTCTCCGGCTTGGCCGCCTTGACTTCTTCCGGAGCATGCTCCTCTACAGCGACTGCCTCTTCGTTCCCGATTTCCTGGTCCATACGTTCCTCTACGTTGCAGCGTAACTGCCGCCACGGTTCCTGTTTCCGTCAGCTTTTTTCCGAACTACCGGATAGATCTCCCGCCACACCTCGTCGACACCCTCGCGAGTCACACTCGAGAAAGCGATCGGCGCGAGCTCGTTGCCCGGGAGCTTCTCCTCGATCACCTTCCTGCCAGCGGCCCGTTCATTGCGCGAGACTTTGTCGACCTTCGTCATGACGGCACGCCACCGCACTCCCGTCTCTTCCAGCCAGCGATGCATCATCAGATCCTCCCCTGTCGGGGTTCGCCGTATGTCAACAAGCAGAAAAATCTGCTCGAGCGCAGATGCCTGCTCGAGATAGGAGCGCACCAGCTCGCCCCACTGCGCCGCAACCGTCTTGGGAACCTTCGCGTATCCGTAGCCGGGAAGGTCCACGATGTAGTACCTGTCGTCGATCAGATAAAAATGAATCGCCTGCGTCTTGCCCGGCGTCTGGCTGACCCGTGCAATCGCCTTCTTACGGAGAATCGTGTTGATGAAGCTCGACTTCCCGACGTTGGAACGTCCCACGATCGCAAACTGAGGACGCCCGTCATCGGGGAAATTTTCGGCATCGTACGCCGCACGGTGGAGCACTACGGATTGGATTTCCAAGGTAAGAGGCTGAAGTTCCCGGGTTGTGGGAAAGCTGGACTACGTCAGAACGAATGCTCTGGGGTGGTTCGTATGAAGTTAAACCGCAGCGGGATTACCGATATTCTCGCACAGTTGTCAAGGATGGATTGAGGCGAGGAATGAACGAGCTTGTCATCCCGAGCCTGGTTGGGAGGGTGGGAGGGGCGAGGGATCTCCGGCGATGGTACGTAGTTGCCTATCGGTCTCGCCACCACCCGGTGCCTTTCACAAATCAAGAATTTACTATCGCCGGAGATCCCTCGCCCCAACCCCCCACCC
>JBGSYJ010000202.1:0-5574 GCA_041750915.1 Thermoanaerobaculia bacterium
GCAGACGAATTTCACGAACCCCTTGGGAGTGCGGTCGACGACTGCGCGATCGACGTCCTCCATCTCCACCTTGTAGGTTCGGATCTCGTCGGCGCCATGCTTCTCGACGGCTTCCCGTTCTGACAGCCCGATCCGACCGACCTCCGGATCGGTGTAGATGCCCCAGGGGATGTTGTCGTAGTCGAGGCCGGATTTTCCGGGGAAGAGGATGTTCCGTACGAGCTTGACCGCTTCGAAAGCGGCGACGTGGGTGAACTGGAGCTTTCCGTGGATGTCGCCGCAGGCCCAGATACGCGGGACGCTCGTCTGGAGATACTGGTCGGCCACGACGTAAGTGCGTTCGGTCTTCACGCCGGCGATCTCGAGCCCGAGGCCCTCGATGTTCCCGCGGCGCCCCGACGCGACGAAGATCTCGTCGGCTGACAGTTCTTCTTTTCGCCCGTCCTGCGATTCGATGAGGACATGCTTCTTTCCGCCTTCCTTCCGGACGTGTTTCGCGCCCCAGCCGGTACGGAACGTCACTCCTTCAGCGGAAAGAATCTCGTGAAGTCGTTCGCTGACGTCAGCATCCTCGCGTTTGACGATTCCCCGGCCCATCTCGACCAGGGTTACATCCGAACCGAAACGCGCGAAGACCTGGGCGAACTCGGTACCGATTGCGCCTCCGCCGAGGATTATGAGCGACTTCGGGAACTCGTCCTGATCGAGAAACGAGGCATGGTCGAGGTATCCGGCGTCCTCGAGTCCTTCGACGGGCGGCACGAACGTGCGTGAGCCCGTCGCGATCACGATGTCCTTAGCGTGCAGCACCCGGCCATCGACCTCGACTTCATGGGGGGAGATGAACTTAGCGTCACCCATGATGACGTCGACTCCGAGCTTGCGGAACTTGTCGGGGTGGTCGTGTTTGCTGATGAACTTCCGGCGGTCGCGCATCGACTCCATGATGCGACGGGGCGTGACCTGGACCTCGACGGGTTCGAGGCCGTAATCATTCGCGTGACGCATCTGATGCACCAGTTTCGCCGAAGCGACGAGAGCCTTGGTCGGGACGCAGCCGGTCCAGAGACAGTCACCGCCGAGAGCTTCCCGCTGCTCCCGTTCGATGAGTGCGACTTTACGGTCCAGCCGTGCGCAGCCCGATGCAGTTACGAGTCCGGCCGTCCCGCCGCCGATGACGACGACATCGAATTCTTCTGCCATGGGGAACCTCTCTTGTGTTCGGGGTTTCGGGGATTGAGAGGGATTATAGGGAAATTGAGAATTGAGAATGCAGAATTCAGAGAAGGGGGTTGGGAGGGGGGAAAGACGGGTTGTTCAATGAACTCCAATAGTCACGCGGGAGACCTTCAGAACTTGTCATCCCGAGCTTGGTCGTGTGGGCGGGAGGGGCGAGGGACCTCCGGCGATGGTACAAAGTCGGTTCGTCAACAGGAAAGAGTTCGAGGCCCGGACCTCTTCTCGAGGCAAATATGTACCATCGCGAGAGGTCCCTCGCCCCTCCCGCCCACACAACCAGGCTCGGGATGACAATTCTTCACTTGTGCGCAATGGCGCAACGCTGCCCCTTCCGCCTCCCCCACCCTCTCCCCGTTCACAAACGGGGAGAGGGTGGAGAGGTTGCCTCAGACTTTTGCCGACTCTTCGCTGCCGATCCGCATTCCGTAGAACGAACGCCATACGAAGACGAACGAGCAGAGAAGGAAGACCACCGCGAGGATCTGCGTCAGCGTGTGCTGGCCGTTGCGGGTCATCTCGACTGCAAGCTCGACGGCGAGAAGGCCGAAGAGCGTCGTGAACTTGATCACGGGGTTCATTGCGACCGAAGAGGTGTCTTTGAAGGGATCGCCGACCGTGTCGCCGACGACGACTGCCGCGTGAAGAGGAGTTCCCTTCTCCTTGAGCTCCACTTCGACGATTTTCTTCGCGTTGTCCCATGCGCCGCCGGCGTTCGCCATGAAGATCGCCTGATAAAGTCCGAAGATCGCGATCGAGATGAGGTATCCGATGAAGAAGTACGGTTCGAAGCATGCGAAAGCGAGCGTCGAGAAGAAGATCGTCAGGAAGATATTGAACATGCCCTTCTGCGCGTACTGCGTGCAGATGGCGACCACCTTCTTGCTGTCTTCGACTGAAGCGCGTTGCGCGCCAGCGTCGAGGTTGATGTTGCGTTTGATGAACTCGACCGCGCGATACGCGCCGGTGGAGACGGCCTGCGTCGAGGCGCCGGTGAACCAGTAGATCACCGCGCCGCCGAGGATCAGGCCGAGCAGGAACTGAGGATGGAGAAGTGATAGCTTTTCCATGTCGACTGTGAGGCCATTGGTGAGGATCACGATGATCGAGAAGATCATCGTTGTCGATCCGACGACTGCAGTGCCGATGAGCACCGGTTTCGCGGTCGCCTTGAAGGTGTTGCCGGCGCCGTCGTTCTCCTCGAGGAAATCCTTGCCCTTCGTGAAGTTCGGTGTGAAGCCGAAGTCGCGCTCGATCTCTTTTTCAATTCCGGGGATCGCTTCGATGGTCGAGAGCTCGAACACCGACTGCGCATTGTCCGTGACCGGTCCGTAGGAATCGACTGCGATGGTGACCGGACCCATTCCGAGGAAGCCGAATGCGACCAGACCGAACGCGAAGATTGCCGGAGCGATCATGATGCCGGGAGCGAACATCGACGCGAACCATGCGGCGATTCCCATGAGGGTGACGATCGTGAAGCCCATCCAGTAGGCGCTGAAGTTTCCAGCGGTGAGGCCGGCGAGGATATTGAGTGAAGCGCCGCCTTCGCGGGACGCGGTGACGACTTCCTTGACGTGCGCAGACTCGGTCGAGGTGAAGATCTTGACGAGCTCCGGGATGATCGCGCCCGCGAGCGTGCCGCAGGTGATGATGCTCGAGAGCTTCCACCACATCGACGTATCGCCCGCGAGGCTGGGGATGAGCAGGTACGATGCGGCATAAGTGACGATGACAGAGAGGATCGAGGTCAGCCAGACGAGCGAGGTCAGAGGCGCCTCGAAGTTCATCTTGTCCGCTGTCTCGTACTTGGACTTCGCAATCGCTTCGTTGATCCAGTAGGAGAGGCCCGATGTCGCGATCATCAGGATGCGCATTGCGAAGATCCAGACGAGAAGCTGAATCTGCGCTTCAGGCTCCGCGACTGCGAGGATGATGAACATGATGAGCGCCACGCCGGTGACGCCGTAGGTCTCGAAACCGTCAGCCGTCGGACCGACCGAGTCGCCCGCGTTGTCGCCCGTGCAGTCGGCGATGACGCCCGGGTTGCGCGCGTCGTCTTCCTTGATGTTGAAGACGATCTTCATCAAGTCGGCGCCGATGTCGGCGATCTTGGTGAAGATGCCGCCCGCGATGCGGAGTGCGGCAGCGGCGAGCGATTCACCGATTGCGAAACCAATGAAGCAGGCGCCCGCGTACTCGCGCGGCACGAACAGCAGGATGATGAGCATCAGAACGAGCTCGGTCGAGATGAGCAGCATGCCGATCGACATGCCTGCCTTGAGGGGAATTGCGTACGTGGGAAACGGCTTGCCGCGCAGTGAAGCGAATGCGGCGCGGGAGTTTGCGAACGTGTTGACCCGAATGCCGAACCAGGCGACACCGTAGCTGCCGGCGATGCCAATGAGGCTGAACAGGAGAATGATGGCAACGCGCTCGGCCGGGAAGTCGCGGAGCCAGCCGAAGTAGATCAGCATGATCGTGCCGATGAAAGCTTCGAGCAGGAGAATGAACTTGCCCTGCGTGACGAGGTACGTCTTGCAGGTCTCGTAGATCAGTTCGGAGATCTCGAGCATCGACTTGTGGACGGGCAGATTCTTGAGCTGCACGTACATCATCAATCCGAAGCCGAGTCCCAGTCCGCAGACGATGAGCCCGAGGAGGAGCAGGGTCTTGCCGTCGATGCCGAGGAACTCCACGGTGCTCAGATCCGGCAGGACGAGATCCGCTTCACTCATATGCTCGCCCGAGTGGACGGCAGGAGCGGCTGCGGCAGGAGCAAGCTGAGGATCCGCCGACGGATGCGTCTGTGACGGCAGCGTCTCCTGGGCGATGGCGAGGGGACTCGCCGTGACGAGAATCGCCACGATCATCAGCGCGAGGGTCAAGCCCTTCGCTGCGCGGTGTTTCCACATGTTCATGAAGCCTCCGTTGGCCTTCCCGCCTGGCGGGACAGGTCGCGTTCAAAATTTGCGTAGATTCCGCCCGGAGCGGAATGGCGGACCGCCGGCGCCCCGGGCGTGCGAGTCTCCACCCTCGGCTTTCGAGAGTTTGGACCGGCCCGGCTCAGCGGGCGCGCGGATTCTAACGGATTTTGGAGGGCTTGTGGGAATTGCGAAGCAGCGGGACATTCCGATGTCCCGAATTCCGGGGAGTGAAGCGGTACGACATTTGGGGCGTTCATCCCGGTTCGTGGCGCCAGAACGCGCAAAGTTGGAGACGATCCGGGGAACGGCGGATCGGAATCCGCCGCTACGCGCAAAACCCGCCCCCTGGGGGGCGGGTCTCACAACTTACAACTGTGTGGGGGTGCGGATGTGCACAACCCACAACTTGGGTGGGTGGGAGGTTATCCCTGAGTTGCGCGGACGTTGATTTCCACGCGACGGTTCTGCTGACGGCCTTCGGCGGTTGCGTTCGATGATCTCGGCTGGGTAAGACCGAAGCCGCGAGCGATCATTCTCGTTCCTCCCACACCCTCGCCGAGGAGATAGTCACGAACCGAAGCAGCCCGCTGTTCAGACAGACGCTGATTGTAGGCAGCGGTACCGGTCGAGTCGGTGTGACCCTCGATGAGAATCACCGTGTCGTCGTAGCGTGAAAAGACCGAAGCCATCTCGCGCAACGCGGTTCTCGATTCCGGTCGAAGCGTCGATCGGTCGACGTCGAACAGCACGTCGTTACGGAGAGTAACGCTGAGCTCGTCTTCGGCGGTTCTTACGACGTCAACGCCTTCGATCTGCTGAAGCTCGCGCTGCTGCTGATCCATCCGGCGGCCGACTGCGGCGCCGACTGCAGCTCCCAGGACGCCGCCAATCACGGCTCCGGTGTTGCGCTCATCTGACTGGTTGCCAATGACGGCCCCTGCGGCGGCTCCTACGGCGGCTCCTGTGGCTGCGCCCTGCTTGGTGCGACGGTTCGGATCGTCGGCGGATACACACGCGCCGAGAAAAAATGTCATAGAAAGTGCTGCGATTGCTCTTTTCATGGAAAGACTCCTTCTGGGCGATTGCCCTAATAACTGCATTTCAAAGGTTGTGCCTACCCCCGCCCGCCCAGTTGTGAGTTGTGCCTCTCGCCCACCCTCACAGTTGTGGGTTGTGAGTTCCCACCCGCCCTACCGTCCGCCCGCCCAGTCGTGAGTCGTGCCCTTTCGCCCACCCTCACGGTTGTGGGTTGTGAGTTCCCACCCGCCCTACCGTCCGCCCGCCCAGTTGTGAGTTGTGCCCTCTCGCCCACCCTCACAGTTGTGGGTTGTGAGTTCCCACCCGCCCTGCCGCCGCCCGACCGGTTGTGAGTTGTGAGTTCTGAGTTGTGAGTTCCCACCCGCCCGGTCGG
>JBGSYJ010000203.1:0-3599 GCA_041750915.1 Thermoanaerobaculia bacterium
GTTCGGGGCTTGCAGCGACTCCTGCCGGTCGGCTGCATTTGAATTGCCTTCGCGGCCCCTCACCCCTTACCCCTCTCCCCGTTCACACGGGGAGAGGGGAATTTAGCACCCGCGCAGACCTTAAGTTGACGCCATTGGGGCAGAGCCCGGGGCTAAGCTGTGTAGCGCGCCTGCGCGCGCTGTGATAATGCCGGCAACGGCGACGGCAACGGCAACGGTACTATTGCGGTGACAACGCTGGGACGGGAGCTCACACAATGAACTTCATCATCAAGAACTTTCTGCGAGGCCTTGTGATCGTGGTGCCGGCGGCGATGACGATTTACGTGATCTACCTCGCGTTCATCTGGATCGACCGGCTGCTGCGGCTCGACATTCCTGGGCTCGGATTCCTTCTGACGATCCTGTCGATCGTCCTGATCGGAATCCTCGCTTCGAACTTCGCGATCCGGCAGGTCTTTCTCGTGACCGAGCGCCTGTTCATCCGCGCACCGATCGTCAAAATTCTCTATACGTCGATCAAGGACCTCATTGAGGCATTCGTCGGCGACAAGAAGCGCTTCAACCACCCGGTGACCGTTTCCTTCTCCGGCTCCGGCGAGGTTCGAGCCGTTGGCTTCGTCACACGGGAAGATCTCGCGTTCATCGGCCTTCCCGGCCACGCCGCCGTCTACTTTCCGCAGTCCTACAACTTCGCCGGAAACCTCGTCGTCGTGGCGCGCCACTGCATCACGCCGCTCGAGCTCGACAGCGCGAAGGCGATGGCCTTCATCGTGTCGGCGGGAATCTCAGGAACGGAGGGAGAGACAAGATCGAAGGCTGGTGGGTCGGCCTCCTAACCCCGGTTCGGAAGAACGAAATGTTGAATGTTGAAATTGTGAATGTTGAATGTTGAATGGAGCCCGTGCCTAATTCAACATTCAAAATTCACAATTTCAACATTCAACATTCTGTCCCTCGGGATGTCACAGCTCGCGAAAATATCAAACCGAACGTTCACCGAAGCAGAAGCCGCACTGCAGCGCCGCCGAGCGGCAGATCGTCGAGGAGCGCGGCGGGCGCATTCTGCTCGCGGGTCGCAGCATTCCCATCCAGATCGACGCGCGCTTCGATGCGGAATCGATCGGGCAGTTCCCCTCCCATCATCGAATCAGCAGACGTCACACTGAAGTTCATCGGGAAGCCGGTGACCGGCAGCCTCTTGGCCGCAACGGGCGCTCCAGCCGTTACACCTGCGGGACGGATGATGATGAACACGATGGCACCGGGTCGAACCGCTGCGCCGCTCGCGGGCGACAACTCCAGCGTTCCTGAAATCGACCCTGCATTCTGCCCCGCTGCCGCCACCGGCTGCTGCGCCGTCGGAGCCTGCTGTCGTTCGGGATCGGTCATCGACGCGCGGATCTGCGCGAGCAGAGTGGTGAGCGTTTCCTTTTCTTCGGGATGGCGCTCGATCGCCTCGCGCATCACTTCGGTCGCTTCATCCTGCCGGCCAAGCTGCATGTAGACGAGCGCGAGGTGAATGCGCGCGTCGAGCAGGTTCGGCTCGGTGGCAAGCGCCTGCTTGAGCATCGACTCCGCCATGTCGCCCTGCCCCATCGCAAGCCGCACGAGCGCCTGGTAGCTCAGTGCCCGCGGTTCGCCGGGAACGCGCTGAAGAACATACTCGGTCTGATTGAAGACCTCCATGAGGTTCTCTCTCACGAGGTAGGCGAAGGCGAGCTCGAGCCTCGCATTGATGTCGTCAGGATTCCGCTCGACGGTTGCGAGCAGCGCCGTGATCTCCTGATCGGGTTGCTGCTGCACCGATTCAGGCAGATTTCCCGTCAGCTGCGCGTCGCCGACACGCTCGGTCGCCACGCGGCTCACGAAGAAGATGAGAAGTCCGACGGCAGCCATCAGCCCGACTCCCCAGAGAAAGCCTTTCGTAGCCGATGAGGTCCCGGCCGCCGGAACGGTCGCCGCCTGCTGAGTGCTTCCTTCCGCGACACCCGCTGGAACAGCTTCGCGGTGCGCCGCGGGCGCCGCTTCCCGGCGTCCCTTCTTCTTTCCGCCCGATGGGTGCGAACGGAGCCGATCGATCGCCTGCAACGTCCTGGCAGTTTCGAGCTCCAGACGCCGCCGTTCGGCAGCCTGCGCCTCCGATCCCCTGTCTCCGGGATGTTCTTCGAGCTCACGCAGCTGCGCGACGAGCGAATCGCGCTTCCCCTCTAGATCGCGCAGCTCCAGAGAATCCGTCTTCGACACGACGCGGCTCCTCGACGCGTACAGGCGCCAGACCATGACGGCCCCGAAGACGAGGCCGACCACGAGGATCACGATCCCCGGAGTCCAGTCGGTATGAGACGGAGGCATCAGTTCGTTGCCTTCGATGGGCCGGCCGCCGGCGGTTTCGTGCCGGGCCCGTCTGCCGCGAGATTCCGCGCCGCTGCGAGATACCGCTCGAGCTCGGGATCGACTGGTTCGGACTCAACCGGCGCGCCCGTGTCGACTGCTTCGCCGGCGCCCGGCTTCTTCGTCATTTTCTTCAGAGCGAAGAACACGGCGGCACCGCCGAGAATCAGCGCAATCGCCGGCGCGAGCCAGACGAGCCAGTTCACTCCCCGCAATGGCGGCTGCAACAGGACGAACTCGCCGTACGAGCTCTCGAAGTACGTGAGCACCTGCTCCTGGTCGTAGCCGGCAGCCATCAGGTCGCGCACCTCGATGCTCATGTTTCGCGCCATCGGCGCCGGGGAGTCATCGATCGAGAGCCCCTGGCAGACGGGACATCGGAGCAGTGACGCGACGTGGCTCGCTTTCGCCTCGAGCTCGTCACCCGAGAGCGGAGCTCCGCGGGGCGGTCCCAGCTTTTCACGCGCAGCCGACACCGGGGCGGAGGTGGCCGTTTGCTGTGCCGCGAGGTCGCCGGAAGCCATTGCGAATGACCCGAGGACGAAACCGAAAATCACCGCCGTTCGCGGCAGGTGCATGCTCCACAAAGCTGCAGCTTGCTTTCTCATGGCACCATCAACCCTGTCCCGGGAAGTCGGGCGCGCCGGAGGCCTTCCTGACATTTGCCATCAGTAGATCCGGCGTTAGAGGACCTTCATGTTTCGCAACGATCCGGCCGCCGGCGTCGATGAAGAAGGTCTCGGGAACTCCGTAGACACCGTAGGCAATCGCGGTCTTCCCCTGGTTGTCCATCAGGCTCGGATACGACGAGCCGTACTGCTGGAGAAACTGAAGCGTCTTGCTCTCTTCGTCGTCGTACACCACGCCGACAAACTTCACTCCCGGCAACTGTCGCGCACCCTCTGTCAGAACGCCGTGCTCCTCGTAACAGGGCACACACCACGTCGCCCAGAAGTTGATCACGACAGGCGTCCCACGGAGTGCAGCGAGATCGAACACTTCTTCGCTTCCCGCGGAGCGGAGTGCGAAGTTCGGCGCATCCTTCCCGATGAGAGGCGAATCCACTTTGTGCGGATTTCGTCCGAGGCTCACCACGAGCAGAACGATCACAGGGAGGACGACGGCCAGGCCGATGAGCAGGACCTTCCGGTTCAAGAAAGGCTCTCCCCGATCGCCGCGCCCTGAGCGGGAAGCTCAGCCCTCGC
>JBGSYJ010000204.1:0-1925 GCA_041750915.1 Thermoanaerobaculia bacterium
ACTCACGAATCAGCTCCCGGCGCGCTGGTTCGCCGTCCTCAGCGGTTCTGCATCTGCGCATAACACCAGCATGACACGGCCTTGTTCAGATTCAGAAGGCATGCCCATGAAACCCTGTTCAGCGGCGAAGTCACTTGGAAAAACGCGTCTGACCCGTCGGTTCCCCCGTCGGTTCCCCGTCGGTAGGGTCTCCCGACGGTACCCGGTTGCGAGTGATGCGTGCAGCTACCGGGCGAACAGCTCGGCATTGCTAAGCGGCGTCTCAGACTCTCCGGACCGCCAGTTCGCGACTGAGGGGTGGACGCAGACTTGCATCGTCTTCGGCATGTCTTCCGTGAACCCTCCACCCCTGGAAGTTTCCGAGGCGCGGTACCGCAGGCTCTTCGAGACCGCCCAGGATGCGATTCTGATCCTGGATGCTGAGGAGTGGTCGGGAAAGATCATGGATGCGAATCCGTTCGTGATCGACCTGCTGGGGTACTCCCTCGACGAACTGATCGGCAAGGAGCTCTGGGAAATCGGCTTGTTCTCGGACAAGGAAGAGAGCAAAGCGGCGATGCTCGAGCTGCAGACGAAAGGCTACATCCGTTTCGAAGACCTGCCGCTGAAGACCAAGCAGGGGAAGCCGGTCGCAGTGGAGTTCATCAGCAATACGTACAAGGTAGACGGCCAGGACGTCATTCAGTGCAACATCCGCGACATCACCGAGCGCGCGCATGCGGAGAAAGCCCTCGAGGCTTCCGAGGAGCGATACCGTCGCCTCTTCGAGACTGCCCAGGATGCAATCCTGATCCTAGACGAGACTGGAAAGATCATCGACGCCAATCCGTTCGTGATCGATCTGCTCGGCTACTCACTGGATGAATTAATCGGCAAGGAGCTCTGGAAGATCGGTTTGTTCGGCGACAAGCAGCAGAGCAAGAACGCGATGGAGGAGTTGCGGACGACCGGCTACATCCGCTACGAGGACATGCCACTCGAAACCAAGCGGGGAAAGCGCGTCGAGGTGGAGTTCGTAAGCAACTCCTACATGGTGGGCGAGCGGAAAGTCATTCAATGCAACATCCGCGACATCACCGACCGCAAGTGGGCCGAAGAAGCGGCGCGCATCAGCGCCGAGCGTTTTCGGTTCCTCGCCGAGTCGATGCCGCTGATGATCTTCACGGCGAAGCCCGACGGTGAGGTTGATTACGTCAATCGTCAGTTCACGGAGTTCACGGGCCTCGATTGTCATGCTGTTTGCGCAGCAGGAGTGTGGAGCTTCGTTCACCCGGATGATGTCGAGGAGGCTGAACGCCTGTGGCGCGACTCGATCGCCAGTGGTGAGCCGTTCGAGATCGAGACTCGTTTCCGCCGGAGCGATGGAGCCTTGCGCTGGCACCTGACGCGCGTCTTCGCCATGCGCAACGCCGCCGGAAACATCACGATTCTGGTGGGCTCGAGCACGGACATCGACGATCGAAAGAGCGTCGAAGAGAATCTCGTACGCCAGTATCAGGAATCGGAAACGCTCAGCCGCGCCAAGGACGAGTTTCTGGCCACCAGCTCCCATGAGCTCAGGACACCGCTCACCTCGATTCTCGGGTGGTCGGAGCTTCTGATCACGGGAAATCTGGACGCGGAGACGCAGCACACCGCGATTGACTCGATCCGGCAGTCTGCCAGAGCGCAGTCACGCCTCATCGACGACATGCTCGACGTCTCGCGCCTGCTCACCGGAAAGCTCGAATTGAACGTCGAGCTCGTCGATGTCGCCGCCACGCTGCTCCTCGCCATCCGCGCCATCACTCCTGCGGCCGAGAACAAAAAGATCCGGCTGGAAAAGGAGTTCGCGCGTGACCTCGTGCGCGTTTACGGCGACCCGACCCGGCTCCAGCAGATCTTCTGGAACATCCTCTCGAACGCCGTAAAATTCACGCCGGCCG
>JBGSYJ010000205.1:0-11500 GCA_041750915.1 Thermoanaerobaculia bacterium
CCCGGCGCCCGACGCTCTCGCAAGTCCTCTACGTCTGCGCGGATTCCGCGCGCCACCCTCTCCCCGACTTCGCGGGGAGAGGGAAGCACCACCGGGTCCGCCTGAATTTTCGCTCTCCTCCGCAATGGGCAGAGACCCCTACCCCGACCGCAACTCCTCCCGCATGCTCTCGTAGAGGTTGATCGCGTCTGCGACCACGCGGAGTGCCTCGGCGCGATCGAGGAACTTTTCGACGACCACCGCTTTCTTCTCCAGCGACTTGTACTCCTCGAAGAACTTCCGCACCTCCATCATCCGGTGAGGCGGAAGCTCGTAGATCGAGTTGTAATGGGCGTACTCCGGATCATTCGCATGAACAGCGATGATCTTGTCGTCCGCTTCCCCCTGATCGGTCATCTTCATGACGCCGATCGGTTTGGCAATCATGATCGCCAGCGGAACGACGGTCTCCTGCCCAAGAACCAGCACGTCCAGGGGATCGTGGTCCTCGCAGTAGGTCTGTGGAATGAATCCGTAGTTGGCGGGATAGTGCACCGAACTGAACAGCACACGGTCGACGCGAAGAAGCCCGCTCGGCTTGTCGAGCTCGTATTTGTTCTTCGAGCCCTTCGGCACTTCGATGATCACGGGCACCAGGTACGGCGCCTCGTCGCCCAGATGGACGTCATGCCACGGGTGCATGGATGAACTCCTTCTCATTCGGTTGGTCTCACGGCGGAGATTGGTATAGTGCGGGCGCCCGGCCAGCTTTGAATCTGGCCTGATTATGGCGTAACGAGGGCTTTCGATGGCGAAACGTCTTCTCCTGATCAGTAACTCGACCGCTCACGGCGGCGGCTATCTCGAACATTGTGCAGCCGAGATCCGCGACATACTCGGCGCGGTCAAACGGGTCGCGTTCGTCCCGTTCGCCCTGCATGACCGGGATGGTTACACGGCGCGTGCCCGCGAGGGATTCGAGCAGATGGGCTACGAACTCGACTCCGTCCACGACCGCCGCGATCCGAAGGAGCTGATTCACTCTGCCGAGGCCTTCTTCGTCGGTGGCGGGAACACGTTCCGTCTGCTCGACGAGCTCTACCGTAGAGATCTGCTGAAGGCGATCGGTTCCGCTGTCGAACGTGGCGCCATTTATATGGGCAGCAGCGCCGGGTCGAATGTTGCCTGTGTGACGATCAAGACGACTAACGACATGCCCATCGTTCACCCTCCGAGTTTCGACGCGCTCAATCTCGTGCCGTTCAACATCAATCCGCACTACCTCGACCCTGATCCCCAGTCGAAGCATATGGGCGAGACGAGAGAAACGCGGATCCGCGAGTTTCACGAGATGAACAATCCGGTTGTGGTCGGATTGCGGGAAGGATCGATGCTGCGGATCGAGGAAGATTCCGTGACACTGAAAGGTACAACAGGCGCCCGAGTGTTCCGAAGGGGCGTCGATCCGGAGGAGTTCCAGCCCGGCGCAAATCTCGATTTTCTTCTGAAGTAGTCAATACAACTTTTCCGCAGGTGAGGTGTTCGATGACGACTTACAACAGACTTGCTGCAGTTTCGATCGGAGCTCTCGTGATTCTGATGACAGGATGCATTCCGCTGGCTCCGGGGACCGCATCCGTTCCGGTGACGTCCGCCGCCGAGAGTGGCGACCCACATTCGTTTTCGCGCCCTCACGAAGTGTCCATCCGGCACATCAGCCTCGACCTGGGCGTCGACTTCGAGCGACAGCAGCTCGCTGGAACCGCGACACTCTCGCTCGAGAACCACACGAGCGCCTCTGAGCTCGTTCTCGATACGCGTGATCTCGACATACGCGGCGTGACGGCAGGCGCTTCGAAACAACCGGCTCAGTACACGTTGGGAGATGAGGTTTCGCCGAGCCTTGGACGCCCGCTGACGATCCAGCTGCCCCGTGGAACGGAAACGGTCAGCATCGACTACGTCACGAGCCCCGGGGCTGCTGCGATCCAGTGGCTCACCGCCGAACAGACCGCAGACGGACGCCATCCGTTCCTGCTGACGCAGTCGCAGGCGATCCTCGCCCGTACGTGGATTCCTCTTCAGGACACGCCGACCGTCCGCTTTACCTACGACGCGACGATCCGCGTTCCCGCAGGACTGCTCGCCGTGATGAGTGCGGAGAATCCGACAGAAAAGAACGCGTCCGGCGTCTATACGTTCCGGATGCCGCAGGCAATTCCCTCGTATCTGATGGCTCTGGCCGTCGGTGACCTGGCATTCCACGCGTGGGACGCGCGCACGGGCGTCTACGCGGAGCCGAGCGTGATCAAGCGGGCCGCCTGGGAGTTCGAAGACACGCCGAAGATGATGACAGCGGCGGAGAATCTGTACGGTCCCTATCGATGGGGGCGATACGACCTTCTCGTGCTTCCGCCGAGCTTTCCGTTCGGAGGAATGGAGAACCCGCGATTGACATTTGCGACGCCGACCATCCTTGCGGGAGACCGTTCACTCGTCGCCCTGGTCGCGCACGAGCTGGCGCATTCCTGGTCCGGCAATCTCGCCACGAACGCAACGTGGAACGACTTCTGGCTCAACGAAGGCTTCACGACCTACTTCACGAATAGGATCATGGAAGAGGTTTACGGACGCGAATATTCGGAGATGCTTGCGCTTCTCTCCATGCAGGATCTCGAAGGAGAGGTCAGCTCCCTGGGAGCCACCAGCGCCGACACGCATCTTTTCCTCGACCTCGAAGGGCGCGATCCGGACGAAGGAATGACGGATATTGCCTATGAAAAAGGCCATTTCTTTCTGAGGATGATCGAGGAGGCGGTCGGGCGGGAGACCTTCGATGCGTTTCTCCGCAGCTATTTCGATCGCTACGCTTTCCGGTCGCTGACGACACGGGACTTCATCGCCGATTTCGAGCGTGAGTTTCTCCGAGGGGACCCTTCACTGCGCGCGAAACTGAGGATCGATGAATGGATTTACGGCCCCGGGATTCCGTCGAACGCTCCTCGGCCGCAGTCGCCTGCATTTACCGAAGTCGAGGCGCAACTCGCACGATTCGAGGGCGGCACCGCTCCATCTTCTCTGGCGACGGCCGACTGGACGACGCATGAGTGGCTGCACTTTCTGAGGAATCTGCCCGCCGGTCTCTCCCGCCAGCAGATGGCTGCGCTCGACTCCGCTTTCAAGCTCACGCAGAGCGGCAATTCCGAGATCCAGGCAATCTGGTTCGAGCAGTCGCTCCGGAACGGCTACTCAGAAGCCTACCCCGCGATGGAGCGCTTCCTGACAACGATGGGAAGGCGTAAGTTTCTCACTCCGCTCTACACCGAGATGGTGAAGACTCCGGAGGGTAAAGAACTGGCAACGAAGATCTACCGCCAGGCGAGGCCCGGATACCATTCTGTCTCGCGCCAGACGATCGACGGCATTGTCGGATGGCGCGGCTAGTGGCGTAGCAGCACCATGTGGCAGGGCCCTCCGAGGCCCTGCCTATTCGGGCTGTAAAGATGTACGACACTTGGAGCTGCAAGTGATGAATGCTCCAGGTGAGGTACATCTTCACGATTCGGAAAAGGCAGGGCCTGGGAAGGCCCTGCCACATTACGAACTTGGAAGATCGCGCTCGTCGATGCGGGGAGTGACGAATTTGTCGCTCCCCTTACTCTTCGAGGCGATCAGAACGCCGGCGCCGACTGCCACAATGGCGAGTGCCGCACCGATGACTGCCTTGTGATCCTTCGCGTAGTTCTTCGCTTTTTCAGCCGATCCACCGAGGTATTCCTTCGCCTGCGCGAAGTACCCGTCGAGATCGAGGTTTTCGAGCGACTCCCTCATCTTCCGGATCGCTTCTTCGTTGAGACCGACTGTGCCGAGAATCTTATCGAAGCCCTGAGTTTCGGTCTGCTTCATGTGACTGTGACCGCAATGCGCACATTCGTGATACTGGTTGTCGCTTTCGAGTCCGCTTTGCAGGCTCGCTGCACCACTTCCCGTTCCTGAAGCGCTGCGATCGGAGCCTTCCTGGACGCCGAACCCTGCGGCCGAACGATTTCCCAGGCCGGAGGAAGGCGAGGGACTCGGGGTGCCGAATTCGCCCCCTGTCGATGAGCCGCCCGAGCTCTGGCTCGGAAGCCCGATCCCCTCTGAATTACCCGGTTTGTCCGAGCTCATCTGCACGTTGAAAGCATTGTCATTCTTTTCCATGAGCATGTTCCTCCATGGAACGATGCGTTGCGAGTAGAGTGCCACGTAACGGGCTCAGGATTGCGATGGTTCGGCGTTCTGAGCCGGCCGAGAACGCGACCTGAGGACAAAACGCTGCAGCAACACGGCGACGAGTGCGAGCGACAACGCGAGACCGACCAGAGAGCCCACTCGATAGAGTCCCCCGAGGCGCGCGAGGTCGTGGAGGAAGCACTTGAGGATCGCAGCGACAAGGAGCGCCAGCGACGCGATCCGGGCGGGCCGGTTCTGCAGGATGATGCCCGCGATCAGGAGAGCAATCGCGAATAGGGCCCATCCCAAGGTGTAGGTCAGATCCTGAGCCAGCGTCGCCGAGAAGTCGAAAGTCAGATGGGAGCCGGCAGAGTAGAAATCCGCAATCTCGATGTTCAGTAGAAGGAACAAAAGGATCACGGCTGCGCTGAAAAAGAGACCGGGAGCCCTCCTGAGCCATGTCGAGGCGGACGAGTCTGACGCCCGTCTGAAGAAAATGCCGGCGGCAAAGAATGCGAGAGCGGGCACGCCGTAGGTGTAGAGATACCAGTTCAAGACAGGAGCGTTGCCCGGTGGGTGATAGGAGAAGACGGCCGGGTTGAAGGTCAGCCGGACGAAGACTGCCACGCCGAGAGCAATCGACCATGCGACGAGCCCGGAGTGAGGCAGCCGTGTGTAGAGCCACGCGAGCGCCGCTGCCAGGAGTGCCCAGCTGATCGTTACCCATTCGCGGTCAAGCTGGAGGGGAACGGCGAGCGTGATGTAGCCGAGAATCGCGGCGGCTGTGAGCGCCAGCCGTCCAACGTAACGTTCGCCAGGTGCCTCGAAGTGCAGCAGGTGAACCAGCAGGAGGCCAAAGGCGGCCGCCAGCGCAAGTGGCAGAAGTCCCGCCAGGTGGTTCCATTCGCGCACGTCGATCTCGAGCCAGATATCGAGGCAGAACCAGACGCTTGCGACCACCGCGGTGAGGTGAGGCTGGAATTGACGATCGAGCCTTCGGCCAATGACGACCGGATAGATCAGGAAAGGCACGAAGAGCGCGAGCGCCAGGAGCAGTTGTGGGATGAACCCGGGGCTGCTGGGAACATTGAGTAGACAGAAGCCTGTCGTAACTGCCGCCACCGGTGCGAGCCTCTGCCACCCGCGCCACGCCGCGAGCCAGAGCAGAAGCGAGATGACGACGACGTGCGATACGGCGAGCACGGTCAAGTGAGGCCGGCCATCGAGAAGCGCCGCATCGTAGAGCACCACCTGCGCCCCGAAGAGCGCTGCAACGAGCGCCGTCGCGAATGAATCGATCTTCCGAGTGCTTTCGCTATCGAGGCCGGAGTCCGGCGAGCGCCTGACCGCAACGAACAGAGTCGCAGCGCCAACGGCCACAACGCCGAGGGCCGCCAACACGGCAATTGAAGGAAATGGGGCCTCGCGAAATGCGGTCTCCCACATCAGGATCACGCCCTGGGCTGAGAGAAGCGCTCCGAGCCAGGGCACCGCATCACGCGACGCGATCGCCCGCACCGCTGCAGCTGCGAGCAGGACGGCGAGCGCGATGAAGAGCTGGATCCTCGTGATTCCGAGAATTCCGCTCGACGAAGCTGCTGCAAGAAATGCGAAGCCGCTCAGTCCCAGCCAGGCTCCCGGAACCCGCGCCCATCCCCGTCCCGCAGCTGGAGTCGATACCAGCATCATGAGAACCCCGAAGGCGCAGTAGACGATCAGCGCCTGATCGAGACGGGACATGGACAGATGCTCGAACGACCAAATCGCCTGGGTGAGGATTGCGAACAGGCTTCCGATGACGAAGAGCGGTCCTCTTGCGAAACGCGCGCTGTAAAACCCGATCGCGGCAAGAAGCGCGAAGAGCACGACGAAGAGAATCCAGCCGGCGGCCTGCTCTTCCATCGCCGCGAGCGCAGGGAAGACGAACAGGAGAAGGGGAGCGGAATAGTCCGCGCGTGCCCCGGCTGCTTCGATCGGTTTTCCTGCCGCCCGCGAGAGCGGCTGCGCAGCCAGGTAGATCGCAACGAAAGCCGCCGTCACGAACACAATCAACGGCCAGGCCTCGGGTGAGTACGAATTCGCAATCCAGAGAATGAAGGCGAGAACTGTCGAGACTCCGCCCAGGAGATGAAGAGTCGCAGGCCCGCGGGCTGCTGCCAGCACGGCCAGCCCGACGGCCACGACGAAGAGGAATCCGAAAAGCGTCCGGAAGCCCGGGCCGTACGCCGGTACCGCCGCTGCGTAGATCCCGAACACGAGCGGCAGCGCGGCTCCGAAGGTCGCCGTCTGGTCGAATGCGGTCGCTTCGGCGCCTGATCTGCGGCGCGCAAGCCCGAGCACGATCAGCGCTGCTGCAGGGAAAACGAGAAAGACTGCGACCGCGATTGGAAGATTGCTGGTGGTGAGGAACCTGCCGACCCAGAACCATTGATACAGCGTAGTGAACAGAAGACTCGCCGCTGTGAGCACGGGCCAGTTCTTCCGATAGGCAACCCAGGCGATTCCGAGGTTGACGACCAGGAGGTATCCGAAGAGGGCGATCGGACGATCCTCGCCGGTAGAAAGAAGTGCCGGCGTGGCAAATCCACCGAGAAGTCCCAGGAGCGCGATGAAGACCGAATCTCTCCGGATCGCGAGGAAGACCGCGAGCGCCGTGACGGCGACCATCAGGAGGAAACTGGGCAATGGGGGAACGAGCTGCCAGATGGAGTGCGCAGCGAAGAGTGTCGAATAGAGGATCGCGATTCCGGCGCCGTCGAGCGCATTCGCCGTCGCGCGGAAATCGTTCGCGATCTTCATCTCGCAGAGCGCGATCAGGAGGAGCCCGGCGGCGAGGCCGATCGCCATCTGGACGGGCGGCTGGAGCCACCCATGATCGATCGAATAGCGCAGCAGCAGTACCGCTGCGAGGGCGAGGGCGATGCCTGCGATCCAGGAGAACAGCTTCACCCCGATGAGGTTTTCCCAGTCGAAGCCCGCGAGGCCTCCACGGCCCGGTGAAGGCTCCGGCGCTGTCGGCGGCTCGGGAACTGCCTGCGAGGCGGCTGGCGCGAGCTCGATCGGAATCTCGCTCGAGCCGACAGGCGGTTGCTGGTCTGTCTCAGCGGAGCCCGGCGTTTCGATCGGGGGCGCCTCCGCGGCGACAATTTCGGGCGGCGCTTCGGCAACGAACAGATCAACTGGCGGCTCGGTCTCTTCAGGTGGCGGGGCCGGCGGGGCTTCACCACTTCCAGAGGGCACTTCAGCTGTCGAAGTCGAAGGCTGAGCCAGTTCCGACGGGTAGAAGCCTTTCGCTGCGAGCTCCGCCAGCCTGGCCTCGAGGAGCCCGACGCGCCTCCTCAGGCTGTTCACCGTGACCATGGCGGTGATCGCCAATGCGAGTGGTCCCAGGACGAGAGGGACGAGAAAGAAGCAACCGAGCTCTTGCAATGTGAGCGCTAGGGTACAACGGTTACGGAGGCGGACTCCAGGCAGTTTTTGAGCCCCGGGAGGCGGGCGATTCGCGACCTCCCAGGAATCGAGTCAATCGCCTTGAAACGAGCGGGTGTCATCCTGAGCGAAGCGAAGGATCCCCTCAGATCTCGCTCTCCCGCAAGCAATAGGGGGATCCTTCGCTGCGCTCAGGATGACACTATCTCCGCTTTGACTGGACCCGGGGAGCGGGCCCAGGAAGTGGGCGGTACAGTTTCCGTCACGGATCGAGTAACAATTTGCGACCGAATGCGTATAATGATTCAGGTATGAGGCTAACTGGAACTGAGCTGAGACGAAATATCGTCGTGATGGTGCTGACAGGAGCGCTGCTCCTCGGCGTCACGTCCGACGTGTCGGCGCTCAAGATCGAGCCCCCGCCGATGCCGACCGAGCGCTCCGAGATGTACTCCACAGCGCCGGGTCCTCGGGCAGCCGAGACTCTTCGTGACGGCAACTTCGAAGTCAACCTGGTTATTACCGATTCGCATGAAGGTCTGAAGAAGTGGCTCGCGATGACGCCGAAGCAGCGTGAGCAGAGTGCGCGTCAGTCGCGGTTCCGTGTGAATGAGAAGGGTTACCTCGCTCTCGTGTTGACGAACTATGACGTCGATGCGTCGAATGTCGATCTGACGGCGCGGCTCAGTCTCATCGGACCGGATGGGCAGGTCGTGTATGAGAATCGCGATCTGGGTCGTTCCGCATGGGGACATCCGAAGCAGGGCTACCTTGCGATCAGTCCGCACGTCGATTTCAGTTTCGATCCGACGGACAAGCCGGGAACGTACACCTACCGCGTATCGATTTCCGACAACGCGCGCGGGGAAGTCGTTCGGGCCGAAGAAAAAGTCATCCTCGTTCGTTGACGTCCTGAATCACGTAGAGGGCGATGGACGCGCCAAACACATCGCCGCACCCACCCGCAGCGCCATTCACTCCCGTTGTCGAACAGCGAATTCACGACTACAAGGCTCGCGTCCGCGTCGGTTTCCCGTTCTGGCTGCGGATCTTTCTATTCGCGAACGTTGCAGCCATCACGCTGGGCCGGCGCATCTATGTTTCCCCGACGATTGCCGAAGCCGGCGTGGAGCGGTTGAATCGCCTGATGCGTCACGAGCTCGCGCACGTGCGGCAGGTGGGGGAGTTGGGCCTGATCCGCTTTCTCTACCGCTACCTTCGCGATTACATCCGCCTGCGCCGCTCAGGTCTGACATCGCACCTTGCGTACATGGCGATCCCGTTCGAGATCGAAGCGCGGGAAGAAGAAAAGCGCGCCGACGTGGTGTGAAGTAGCGGCGGATTCCGATCCGCCGTTTCTCGGGATCAATCGATCTCGCGCGTTCCGGGGCGACGGCGCGGGATGAATGCCCCACATGTCGTACCGCGTTACTACGCGGGAGCGGGACATCGGAATGTCCCGCTACGAATGTCGCTACGTCGCGGGATAGAGTTTTTCGAATTCCGGGTCGCCGAGGAGGATCGCGAGATCGGGATCCTGTCGCGTCCAGTTCGCATCGCGATAGCCTGACTCCCAGGCCTTTTTGATGGCGATGAGCGCGTCCTTTTTGTTGTTCATCGAGCAGAAGACGCATGCGGTGTTGTAGAGGATCATCGAATCGTCCGGCCGCAGGATCATCGCGAGGTCGGCTTCCCGCTTGGCGTCATCGTGGCGGCCGAGAAGTGCGTAATTCGTCGCAAGCAGAACGCGGGCGCGCGCATCTTCGGGGTTCTTCCGCAGACTCGTTTCGAGAATCTCGACTTCGCGGTGAAGGAAGTTGTTCAGGGCTTCTTTCTTTCCGAGGGCGCCGAGTGCGTTGTGAATGGTCACGGTGACGTTGTAATTCTCTCCCGCGTGCGCCAGCGCCTCTTCCATCATGTCGACGATTTCCTGATAGTGGCCTGAGGCGAAGAGCGCACGTCCCAGCAGGTAGTACCCGCCGTCGAGATCAGGCTTGCGTTTCAATGCTCCGCGGATCTTTTCAATCGCTTCGTCGTAGCGCCCCTCGGCGAAGGACAGCCACGCTTCTGCGGCGTGAATCTCGGGATCGTTCGAACCTGTGGCGCTGGCCATTTTCGTAGCAGCGATTGCCCGGTCGATCCACTTCTGCTGGCGCTCGAAAAAGTAGTAATACTGTGCGCTAACGAGCGACAAGCCGGCGTGCGCGAGTGCGAATCCGGGATCGAGCGCCACTGCGTTCTCATACATCTGAAGCGCGAACAGAAGGTCCTGTCTCCCGACGCGACGCGCATAGTCGCGGCCGCGGAGAAAAAGATCGTATGCCTGCAGGTTCTCGGTCGGCTTGGCCGAGAGCGCCTCCTGCTCCTGGGGTGAGAGTGTGATGCGAAGCGCTGCAGCGATTTTCTGTGCAATCTCGTCCTGCACCTCGAAGACATCCTGCATCTCGCGGTCGTATCTTTCGGTCCAGAGCGGAAAGTCTGTCGCCGCGTCGACGAGTTGTGCGTTAATCCGCAGCCTCGTGCCCGCTCGCCTCAGACTGCCTGAGAGAACGTAGGCCGCGCCGAGATCCTTGCCGATCTGTCCCGCCGTGACCGGCTTGTCGCGGTACGCGAGAACCATGGCTCTCGAAAACGTCTTCAGGCCTTTGATCTTCGACAACTCGGTCGTGATGTCTTCCGTGATTCCGTCGCGCAGGTATTCGTCCTCGGAAACTCCGCTGAGGTTCTCGAAATAAAGGACTGCGATCGGCTGCGCATCGGTGGAGGCGCCCGCTGCGGGGCGGCTCCCGCTCGATTGCGATGCGCGTGGACCCGAGTCGACGTCGCGCTGCAGTCGTTTGAGGGCAGTCTTCAGATCGTTTGCCGTCTGATAGCGAAGATCGCGATCCTTCTCGAGCGCCTGCGAGAGTATCCGGTTGAACTCCGTCGGAAGTGCCGCGATGTGCTGCGTGACCGGCAGTGGGTCGCGATTCAGAATTGAGTCAAACACGACCGCTGACGTTTCGCCTGGGAAAGGCAACGCCCCCGTCGTCATCTGATAAAGCACGGTTCCGAGGGAGAAGATATCTGTTCGGGTGTCAGTGACCTGACCGCGCGCCTGTTCCGGGGACATGTAGGACACCGTGCCGAGTGTCGTGCCCGCGGCAGTCAGCTCATCTTTGAGTACCGCGGTCGGAGCATCGGCAGGCTCGGCGTGGCGAGAGTCGATCTTCGCCAGGCCAAAGTCGAGAATCTTCACCTGCCCACGCGGTGTGATGAAGATGTTCGGCGGCTTGAGGTCGCGGTGCACGATCCCCTTCGAATGTGCGGACTCGAGGGCATCGGCCATCTGAATACCGAGGTTCAGAACCGTGCTCAGGTCCATCGGGCCGCGGCGAAGCGTCGACGAGAGCGGCTCGCCCTCGAGCAGCTCCATGACGATGAACTGCTCGTCTTCATGCTGTTCGATGCCGTGAATCGTGCAGATGTTCGGGTGGTTCAGAGCCGAAGCCGCGCGCGCTTCCCGCTGGAATCGCTGGAGCGCTTCGCTACTGGTCAGGTCAGGGGGAAGGAACTTGAGCGCGACATGGCGCCCGAGGTTCGTGTCTTCCGCCTCGTAAACGACACCCATACCTCCGGCGCCGAGCTGCGAGGTGATCCTGTAGTGTGAAACAGTCTTCCCGATCATCCGTTAAGGCCTCCGAGGCTCGCCGCGTGGGCGCTCCCGTTCGTCGCGCGTTCATATTAGTGTAGTGCGTTCGGAATCAGACGCATTTTTAGACCGCGCACCGACCTTGCAAGAAGAGTAGTCAGTAGCCATGAGTCGCCGCCCTCCCGACCGGTTGTGAGTTGTGAGTTCTGAGTTGTGAGTGGGACGGTTTGCCACTCACAACTCAGAACT
>JBGSYJ010000206.1:0-5377 GCA_041750915.1 Thermoanaerobaculia bacterium
AACACGGGAGACTCGGCGAGACGGAACGGAATCGGCCCGACCCGCGATTCGAAGTCGCGCGCGTAGGCGGAGTAGATCTCGTCCGAGAATGCAGCGTTGAACGGAATGCGAAAACGGGAGTCCATAGGGCCAGCAGTTTACTATCCCGCAACCCAGAATTCAGAATTCAGAATTCAGAACCCGCAACCCAGAACCCAGAACCCCACAACTCACAACTCACAACTCACAACCGGGCGGGCGGACGGCTTCGGTACTCCATGAGCCGGTCGATGAACTCGCCTTCATGAACATGCGAGCTCAGTCCCAGGTGCGTCAGCCGGCGGCGGAGGATGCGTGTCAGATGGAAGCGAATCGGCAGCAGGAGTGTGAACTCCGAGGTGAGGCGAAGCATCGGCTCCACGTCGCCCTTTGACAGGTCATGCTGCAGAGTCGTCACTCTTTCTCGATACCACTCTGGGGTTACCTCACCTTTGGCGTGCATGGCGTCGAGGACAATCATGGCGTGCGCGCGATCGACCACTTCCGGATGATGGTTCGTGGCGAAGATGCGCGGCATGATTCCGCCGCGGTCGCGTGCGAGCTCGATCATCGTGAGCGCAGGGCCGCGCGTGCGGTCGTCGTCGCACTCGTACGAGATCGGAACGGCGCCCTCAGGAAGTGGATCGTTCGGAATGAGGTCGAACAGTCGGCTGTCGATGATGCGAAGATGCCGACGGTCCGGCAGCTCGGCAGAAAAGCGGGAGAACCATGGGTGCGCAACCGCTTCGTCCGTCAGCCGGTTCTCGCGGATGCCGCTGCTCTTGCCACCGATCTCCTCACTGCGCAGCACCGGCTCCGCCGCGCCTGACCATTTGCTGACGAGACCGAACGTGTGGCAGACCGCCATGAGGGCAGTCTCGTCATGGTCGCGGATCCAGTCGAAGAGACGCTCGACCGGCTCATGCCAGGCTGCGTCCTCGACGACGCCCTGGCTCCACGCGGCAATGCCATCGTTGAGCGTCGGATCGAGGTGACCCGGACCTCCCGTCCCGACGTAGAGTTGGAAGCGGTCAGTTCGAAAATCCGGAATCATCAGGCCCGAGCGGACGTCGAACGACAGGACACGGATGCCGACGTTCGCCGCTTCGAGCTGAGGAACGAGAGGAAGGCTCGTTTCGCGGATCTCATTCACCAGGGAGTTGTGACCGATGTTCGGCCAGCGGTGATTCATATCGAGGACCGCAACGTCGATGATTCGACGATCCTGCGGGGGAAGGTCCTCTGGACGCTCGATTCTCTGATACCGGAAAAAAGGCTGAACGGAATCTTTCACCGTTATGTTTTTACCATACTCGATCGGGAGAAGATCAATTAGCGTGCCGGAGTGGGTGTTGTGCAGGAAAGACTTTGGCGATCTTCGGGAAGTGTCTCCCGATCGTCGCCGCAAATGAACTCCAACAATCGCGCACCGCTCTTCAGTGCTTGTCATCCCGAGCAAGCGCGGGTGGGTGGGAGGGGCGAGGGATCTCCGGCGATAGTACATTCGTGATTCGTGATGGGCACAGGGTGGTGGCGGAGGTCGATAGGCAACTATGTACTATCGCCGGAGATCCCTCGCCCCTCCCGCCCGCACGACCAAGCTCGGGATGACAAGCTCGTTCATTCTCACCACTCTAGTCTGTACGGCGTTCTGCGGGTGACTCCGTCTCGCTGCGCTCAGAATGACAAGCCACTTACGGCGGCACGTCGCGCGCGGTCTCCTCGATGATGTAGTCGACGACGGCCGGGAGGCTCTTCGTTTCTTCATAGACTCGAAGTTGCCGGTCCGCTCCGGTGCGGTTCTTGAAAATCTCGTGGACGTATTCGACCTCGCGCCTCGAGCCTAGCTCGTCGAGCACGTCATCGACGAACTCGAGCAACTCTCTGATCAGGTCTTCGGTTGGAAACTGTTCCTTCTTGCCGAAGTCGATCATCCTCTCGTCGAGTCCCCACCTCGCTGCACGCATCTTGTTCTCGCTGATCAGGGAACGGCGGTAGATTCTCCACGACTGGTTGTTGTTGTAGAGCTTCCAAAGCTTCACGGTGATCGCCTGAAAAATTGCGGCGATGCAGATCGTCTCGTCGACCCGCATCGGCACGTCGCAGATCCGGTACTCGAGAGTCGGAAAGAATGGATGCGGGCGCACGTCCCACCAGATCTTCTTAGCGTTGTCCATGCAGCCGGAGGTGACGAGCGTCTTGACGATCTCGTTGAACTCGCCGGCGGAGCTCAGCACTTCCGGGATGCCCGTTCTGGGAAAGTTTTCGAAGACCTTGCTCCGGTAGCTTTTCCATCCGGTGTTTTCCCCGCACCAGAACGGTGAATTTACCGAGAGCGCGAAGATGTGCGGGAGAAAATACCGCACGGAATTCATGATCTGGATACGGGTCTCTTCATCTTCGATCGCGACATGCACATGCAGGCCGAAGATCAGGTTCGCCCGCGCAACCATCTGAAGATCGTGAACGATCTGCTCGTACCGCGGGTCGTCGGTGATCGGTACCTGAGACCAGTGGGTGAAGGGATGCGTTCCGGCGGCCGCGATGGAGAATCCACGTTCCTTGCCTAGGCGGATGATCTCGCTGCGAAGCCGTGTGACGTCGCGTCGTGCCTCATTGATATCGGCGCAGATGTTCGTTCCCACTTCGACGACGGACTGATGCATCTCCTTCTTGATCTGATCTTTCAGGCGTACCGAGCCCTCTGCGAACAGCTCCTGGATATGCGACTTCATGTGACGCGTTTCGGGATCGATGATCTGAAACTCTTCCTCGATTCCGAGGGTGAATGTAGGACGCGATGCCATGGATTGCCTTTCGACTCCGTTTTAACGTGTCATCCTGAGCGAAGCGAAGGATCTTCTTGCGACGCTCCATCCGCTCGAGAAGATCCTTCGCTTCGCTCAGGATGACATGGTTCTGTCCGGGGAGCCGCTACTTCTCCGGCCGCCTTGCGGGCGTCCGTGACGGGGCGGCGGCTCCGCTCTTCGATTTCGCCTTCGGCTTCGGCTGATGCGTCGGCGAGGGCCTCTTCGCTGCGGCCGGCTTCTTTACGGCAGTCTCTCCCTGCATGACGGCCGGCCAGTTGCCCGTGAGCTCAATCCGTCGGGGCCGCTCGAGGTTCTCGATCAGGACATCTGCCATGTTCCTCACAACCCAGTCGAAATTGTCTCTTCCGATCGAGTGAAGATCTGCGTCTGGCGCCGAGTTCATGAAATCGATCGCGTACGGGATTCCGTCGCGGACCGCAAACTCGACCGTGTTCATGTCGTATCCGAGAGCTTCGCAGAGGGCGAGACAGTCGCGGTGAATCCGCTCGTGAAGCCCCGGCTCGGTCTCCGGAGCATTCAGCACATAGCGCTCGTGAAACGGAACCTTCGGGTCGTAGCGCATGATGTGAACGCGGGAGCGCCCGAGAACGTAGCAGCGGTAGTACTCGGTGAAGTCGATGGCCTCCTGGGCCATCATCGTCAGATCCCTGGTCTGGTCATACGCGCCGAAGAACTGATCGCGGTCGTCGACCTTGTAGACATCCTTCCATCCGCCGCCGTGCGCGGGTTTCATGAAGATCGGGAAGCCGAGGTACTCGAAGACCTCATCCCAGCTGACCATGTCCATGTTGCGGAACGATTTGTCCGAGGTGCCGGCCGGATGCTGCTTGTGAGGAAGCAGAACCGTGCGCGGCACCGCGACTCCGAGTTTCATTGCAACGATGTTGTTGAAGAATTTGTCATCTGCGGCAGACCAGAAGGGGCTGCTGAAGATGGTCGTTCCCGTCGCCGCGGCACACTTCAGGAAGGTGCGATAGAAGGGAACCTCATGGCTGATGCGGTCGAGGATCAGGTCGTAGCCGTAGGGGCCGCTGTCCCTGATGTAGGAGACCTTGACAGGCGCCGCTTCCACGCCCGCACCGCGGCCGTTGATCTCGTCGATGAGCGCCCATGGAAAGGTGTCTTCCATGCCGAATAGAAGGCCGATTTTCTTTGTCACGCTTGGCTCCCTTGGTTGACGTAGACAGTACACAGTAGACAGGAGACAGGAGCCCACCCGACCCTTCGGGCGGCGGCTACTGTCTACAACTACTGTCTACTGTCTACTGTGTACTGTCTACTTACCCTGACTACTCAGTTCTTACCGTGCGCGCATCGTATAGAATCTCCCCCCTTTCATCAACGGAGGATCCGCATGCAGCGTGACTATGGAAAATGGTGGAGCCCGAGTCTGAATCGGGACATGGAGTTTCTCTGGTTCGGCTGGAGCGGAAGGCCTCTGATGCTGTTCCCGACCTCAGGCGGGCGCTTCACGGAGAACGAAGACTTCGGCCTTACCGGGTCGCTGACCGACAAGGTGGACGCCGGCGAGATCCAGCTCATCTGCGTCGATTCGATCGACAACGAAAGCTGGTTCAACAAGTGGGCGCATCCTGCGGATCGGGTTTGGAGGCATGCCCAGTTCGACCACTATCTGCGCCACGAGCTCGTTTCACACATCCAGCATCGCGCCGGTCGCGGCGACCTCATGGTCTATGGCGCCAGCTGGGGCGCCTACCATGCGTCCAACTTCGCCGCCCGTCATCCCGACGTCGTCAGTCGCGCAATCTGCTTCTCAGGGAAGTTCGACATTCACGATTCCCTCGACGGCTACTGGGATGACAACTGCTACTTCCACTGTCCGACGGCGTTCATTCCGAACCTCGACGAAGAGGGCTCGCGAAGACTCGCGCAGGTCGAATGGGTGATCGCCACCGGTGAGCACGACTCGCTGATTCAGGACAACCGCCACTTCGCCTGGCTGCTCGGCTCGAAGGGGGTCCCCGTCCACGCAGAGTTCTGGCCCGATCAGTTCGGGCACGACTGGCCCTGGTGGAGAGGGAATCTGAGAAGGTTCGTTTAGGGGAGAGTAGTAGTCAGTAGCCAGGAGTCAGTAGTCAGTAGGCACGCGCGGAGTCGGAAGACCGAGTCAATGGTTCAGTATCCGGCGAAGACCGAGGAAATCAGATGTTAGACGGGAACAGTCGTTTCCGAAACGCAGACCGCCCCTCCCCGGATCGTTCTGTCGATCATCGCGGAGAGGGGCGGGCTACTGTCTACTGACTACTTTACTTTGCTGCGTGCTTCTGAGCCGTAAGCGTGCGGATCATTTCGGCCGGGAGCGTTCCCGACAGGGTGACGCCGCTCGAGCTGCGCTCCACAGAGAACTGCCGGATCACCGATACGAGCTCCGGAGCCTTCTCCTGAACGGCGAGTCTCCAGCCCGACAGGAGTCCTTTGACGGTATCTTCGAGAAGCTCTCTCGTTTCCGCGTCATCGGTCCTCGCTGTAGCGCTGAACGTCATCGAATCGCCTGCATCCTTCGCCCA
>JBGSYJ010000207.1:0-41206 GCA_041750915.1 Thermoanaerobaculia bacterium
ATGAACGAAGCCCGTATCGGAATCATCGGAGGCTCGGGCCTCTATCAGATGGAAGGGCTGGAGCTGCTCTACGAGCGGGAGGTTGAGACGCCGTGGGGCAAGCCATCGGATGCGTATGTCGTCGGCAGCATCGATGGCGAACGCCTGGTGTTTCTCGCCCGGCACGGGCGGGGCCACCGCTTGATTCCGAGCGAGTTGAACTTCCGCGCGAACATCTTCGGATTCAAGCTGCTCGGCGTCGAGACGATTCTTTCCGCCTCCGCCGTCGGTTCGATGAAGGAAGAGTACCGTCCGACCGACATCGTATTCCCCGATCAGTTCATCGATCGAACCAGACATCGTGCAGACACATTCTTCGGTGAAGGCATCGCCGCGCACGTTTCGCTTGCCGACCCGATCTGCGCGGAAGTCGCCGCGGCTATGGCTGCAGCTTCGAGAGAAGTCGGCGCGAGAACGCATGAGGGCGGAACGTACCTCTGCATGGAAGGCCCGCAGTTCTCGACGCGCGCCGAGTCGAATCTCTACCGGAGCTGGGGCGTCGACGTCATCGGCATGACGAATCTTCAGGAGGCGAAGCTCGCTCGCGAAGCGGAGATCTGTTACGCGACGATGGCCCTGGTCACGGATTACGACTGCTGGCACGAGACGGAGGAGTCGGTATCCGTCGAGCAGGTCATCGGCTATCTGCGGAGGAATGCGGAGACGGCTTCGCAGATTCTCAGGACTGTCTTTTCGCGACTTGCGCGACGGGAGCGGGAATGCCCCTGTGCCAGCGCACTGCGGTATGCGATCATCACCGACCCCGGTCAGATTCCAGCGAAGCGGAAAGAGGAGCTGGGTGTATTGATCGGGAAGTATGTTTCCTGATAGTAGACAGTACACAGTAGACAGGAGACAGTAGGGGGACGACGGGGCTACATTTGCGTGGAGGTCTTGCTTCGCGACTTATGGACTACTGTCTAATCTATTCATTTCAGGAAGAGCAAATCTGAAAGAGACAGTGCAGAGTGAACATAGACAGAAGAGAGTCTAACTTCGCGGTAGATTGAACCGCCGCGCGCGGGTCGCGATGCAGCTCCGCGGCAATGGAACGCCGGCGTCCCCCTACTGTCTCCTGTCTACTGTGTACTGTCTACTTTTCGCCGTCATCCCAAAACGGAGGAGTCACCTTTGTCCATTCTCGTAGTCGGCAGCGTTGCATTCGACAGCATCACCACTCCTTTCGGAGCTGCAGAGCGGGCTCTCGGTGGTTCGGCCACGTACTTTTCCGTCTCCGCGTCGTTCTTCTCACCCGTGCAACTCGTCGCGGTGGTGGGAGACGATTTTACCGACGAGGAAATGAAGGCGTTCGAGGGAAGACCGATCGACACGTCGGGCCTCTCGCGTGTTCCGGGTAGCACGTTCTTCTGGAGCGGCGAGTACGGGTTCGATCTCAATGTCGCGAACACGAAAGACACCCAGCTCAACGTCTTTGCGGACTTTCAGCCGAAGCTGCCGGAGAAGTTCCGCAACCCTGACGTGCTGTTCCTGGCGAACATCCATCCCGACTTGCAGCTCGATGTGCTGCGACAGACGGAAAAGCCGCGGCTCGTCGCGCTCGATACGATGAATTACTGGATCACATCCGCGAAGCCCGAGCTCGAGAAGGTTCTCCGGGAGATCGATCTGCTCGTCATCAATGAAGGCGAAGTGAGGCAGCTCACCGGCGAGCCGAACCTGCTCAAGGCAGCGCGCATCATTCATGAGCTCGGGCCGAAGACGCTCGTTCTCAAGCGGGGGGAGTACGGCGTTCTGATGATCACTCCCGACAGCGTCTTTACCGCGCCAGCTTACCCGCTGGAAAATGTGTTCGATCCGACCGGAGCCGGCGACACCTTCGCAGGCGGTTTCATCGGCTATCTCGCTTCGTGTGCTGAGCTGACCCCGGAGCAGTACCGACGAGGAATCATCTACGGAAGCGTCATGGCATCGTTCAATGTCGAATCGTTCTCGATGGACCGCGTGCGTGCGCTGAGCCGGAGAGACATCGACGAGCGATACCGCGCATTCAGACACCTGACGCACTTCGAAGATCTGGATCCGGAAGAAGTGTAGGAAGACGCGGCGAATTGAGTAGTCAGGTGATCCGCGGCCTCCAACACTTCCCTCTCCCCGCCCGGCATGCGGCTGATGCGCAGTAGAAGTTTTCGGGGAGAGGGTGGCGCGCGCGTGTACGACTCTGGAGAATTCACCAGAATTCAAGCGCGCCGGGTGAGGGGCTTCGTGTCAGGCGTCGCGATGTCCGCAGTGCCACCCCTCACCCGGCGCGCTGGATTGCGGTGACGGACGGGTGACGCGAAGCCCGCGCGCCACCCTCTCCCCGAATATGAATCAGCGCCTGGTACGCTAGCCGGGCGGGGAGAGGGTATGGACCATTTCGGCGAGCTGCGCTCGCAAAACTTTGCCGAGGCTCGAACGGGGGATTCCGGGAACGATGTGAAGTTTCCTGATTCGTTCGAATGGCAGGACTCTCTCATCAAAGCGTCCGCGAATCAGCTGCCCTGCGCCAGGATCCGGCGTCGCCATGTGGATGACGTGTCCGAGCCTCTCGTCCGGCAGAGCGATAAGCGCCGCGTCGATCTCCATTGAAAGCGAACGACGCACCTCGTCGAGAACCGATTCGAGTTTCGCAAGGCTGGTTGATTCGCCGCCGATCTTGATGAAGTCTGACGTCCGTCCTTCGACCTCGACGATGGATCGACCGCCTGCTTCGATGATGCGTCCCACGTCCTCCGATACGAACCAGCCGTCCTGCTTCGGATCTTCGAAGAGCACGCAACCAGCTCGCTCTGTCGCGTAGCCCGTGAGCAGCGCGTCTCCGGCGAAAGCCAGCCGTCCATCGGATTCAGAACGAACGCGTAGATGCCGAAGGAGAACCAGGGGCGGATTCAGGGAATCCAGGTCGTCGATGGACGCAGTCGCGATCTGCGATGCGCATTCCGTCATGCCGAAGCTTGGCAGCAGCCTCCAGCCAAGCTGTCTCGCTGCATGGAACAACTCCGGCGCCAGTCGCCCCCCGCCGATGAAGACTGCCCGAAGCGAAGGCGGCGACGTCAGCTTCGCGGTGACGAGATCATTCACCTGCGTGGGAACGAGCGATGAGAGCGTGATCTTCTGTTGCGCGCACGTATCGACGAAAGCGCGCGCGTTCCAGTCTGCGCTCAGCACAGATGCCCCGCTCGTGTGCGCGCGCGCATGAATCGCCAGGCCGCCGACATGAAAGAGAGGCAGCACACAGAGCCAGCGGTCGCGTGCGCTCGACGCGACATGAACGTTCACTGCGGCCGCCGAGTTGAGCATGGCAGTTCTCGACAGCGCCACCATACGAACTACGCCGCTGCTTCCCGAGGCTGCGAGCCAGAGGTGGCCCGGCAGCTCAGGAGCCTGCCGGACGAGCCGTCGGAGCTGCAGGTCTTGCTCTCGAGGCAATCTCGGGTTCAGCAGCACAGCGGACTCACTGCCCGTCCAGTCGATCACGACGCGCTCATCCAAAAACCGAGTGAGAGAAGAACCCCGTAGCTGGCGTGAAGCGCAGCGGACAGCTTCAGGACCTTGTTGAGAGCGATGCCGGAGTCCCGCGATGCGCGTGTCGCGATGAGCGCGGCAAGCGGAAGAGAAAGGAGAGGCAGCAGCGCTGCAGGCGACCGATCCGTCATCCACCAGTAGACCCCGAGTCCGAATGGCAGGAAGGAAAGCGCTGCGATCTCGAAGATCCCGAAGGCCCGGCCGAATCGCACGACGAGGGTCTTTTTACCGATGAGGCGATCTCCCGCTTCATCGCGCACGTTGTTCACCGCGAGCAGCACGGACGAAAGGCATCCGATCCCGAGTCCTGCGACGAATGCTCCTGCGCTCCAGGTGCCCGTCTGCAGATAGTAAGTGCCGCCGACGGCGACGAGCCCGAAAAAGAGAATCACGAAAATCTCTCCGAAGCCGTTGTAGCCGAGGGGCCATGGTCCGCCCGTATACGCCCACGCCGCGATGATGGACGCGATGCCGATGATGACGATCGGCAGTCCGCCGGCGACGACGAGCGGGATGCCGCAGAGAGTGGCGAGGGCGAACGAGATCCATGCGCCCCGCATGACGCCGGCGGGCGAAAGAAGGCCCGCCTGGGTGACCCGTTGCGGGCCCAGTCGATCTGCCGTATCGGCGCCGCGTTCGAAGTCCTTCACATCGTTCACGAGATTCGTGCCGATCTGAATGAAGATGGCTCCCAGGAGCGCGAGCACGAACAGACGCCATCGTACGGCGCCTGTGTCGGCATACGCGAGAGCAACTCCTGCGACGACCGGAATGACGGCCGCGGTCAGCGTGACCGGGCGTGAGGCCTGAAGCCAGATGTGGAAGTTGGATCTCACCAGGAACCCTGCGAGAGAGTAAACCCCTCTCCCCGTGTGAACGGGGAGAGGGGCAAGGGGAGAGGGGCCGCGCAGGCAATTCGAATGCAGCCGATGGGCATGAGTAGTGGCAAGCCCGAAACGCCCCTCTCCCGGCGCGCGACGATTGCGCAAGTTCTCAACGTCTGCGTGGATGCCGCGCGCCACCCTCTCCCCGACTTCGCGGGGAGAGGGAGAGCACGACCGGGGCTGTTCCGGCGACAACTCAGGATTCTCTTGCGATGCTCCCTCACGGCAACCGCGGGAACTTTTTGAAGTCCGGCTTGCGCTTTTCGACGTAGGCGTTGCGGCCTTCCTGTGCTTCTTCGCTCATGTAGTACAGAAGCGTCGCGTTGCCGGCGAGGTCGAGAAGTCCGATCTGACCGTCGCAGTCCGCATTGAGTGCAGACTTGAGACAACGCAGTGCGATCGGTGAGTGCTCGAGCATCTCCCGGCACCACTTCAACGTTTCTTTTTCGAGCTGGTCAAGCGGAACGACGGTGTTGACCAGGCCCATCTCGAGTGCCTGCTGCGCGTCGTATTGGCGGCAGAGGAACCATATCTCGCGGGCTTTCTTTTGCCCGACAACCCGCGCGAGGTAGCTCGCGCCGAGCCCACCGTCGAACGAGCCGACCTTCGGACCAGTCTGTCCGAAGCGGGCGTTGTCTGCGGCGATCGTCAGATCGCAGACCAGGTGAAGGACGTGTCCTCCGCCGATCGCGTAGCCGGCAACCATCGCGACGACCGGTTTCGGCAGCTGCCGGATCTGCTTCTGCAGATCGAGAACGTTGAGTCTGGGGACGCCGTCCTTGCCGACGTAGCCCGCCCCGCCGCGTACGCGCTGATCGCCGCCGGAGCAGAATGCGTCCGGTCCCTCACCGGTCAGGATGACGACCCCGATGTCCTGGTCTTCGCGCGCCATCTCGAAGGCCTGCTTCATCTCGATGACTGTCTGCGGGCGGAAAGCGTTTCGGACTTTCGGCCGGTTGATCGTGATCTTCGCGATCCCGTCCTTCGTCCTCTCATAGCGAATGTCTTCGAACTTGTGGAGAGTTTTCCAAGTCTTTTTCATAGTGTGTTCGTCGTTCCGTAGTCAGTGTTTGGGTGTTCGTCGAGAAGTCGACGCAGTCTATCGCAGTGGTCGTTGTCGTTGCCGTCGGTCTTATTCGATGCCCGGGCAAGTGCTATCTGAGCGGCTGTGAAAGATCAAAACGATGTGTCATCCCGAGTGTCGAGCGAGGGATCTGGGGGCTTCTCTGCTCAAGAACAAAGGGGACCACCGCCCAGATCCCTCGCTCGACGCTCGGGATGACACTCCTGGCCAATTTATTCACAGCCTCGGGATGACAAGTTCAGGTACGCCCCGGCTACGGCCTACGGCGAGGGAGCGGCAGAGCTTGCCGCCGCTTCGCAGCTTCGTTCTCTGCACTGTTTGAAGAACGAGCGAAGGGCATCGCGGAAACTTTCGGGCCGCTCCCACGGGACGCGGTGGCCTGCTCCGGGAACGACCCAGACATCGCCGTTCCGCAGCGATCCCGCCGCTAATTCCGCTTCCCGGACGTAGCGGGCATCCCTTGCTCCCGCGACGAGCAGGACAGGGGCCTCGATGGTCCTGAGTTTCTCAGCGAGCGGCTCGTGCGCAGCGGGGGACCAGAATCGAAGGGCGGCTCCGAGGGCATCCCGGTTGAAGTCCACCTCCCGCCGCTCATCCATGGGTGGCGATCCTGCGAAGACGTCCTGAGCATTCCACGCTGCGATGACATCGCTCCACTGTTCGGTCTCGAACCGCTCAGCCCATCGCTCGTCAGCCTTCTTGCGGTTCTCGCGTCGCTCCCCATCCTCGATCCCGAGACCGGTCGAGATGAGAACGGCGCGCTTGAAGAGGCGCGGACGCGCGATCATCGCGTGAAGCGCGAGCCGTCCGCCCATTGAGTAGCCGATGATCGACGGCGCTGGATCGATTGAGGCCACGTGTTCGGCGAACTCCTCACCCCACTCGGAGGCCGTCTGCCGCGTCTGGTTCGTGAAGAGGTCAGGAGTCTGCGGTTCTCCGCCGCTGAGCTGGCCGAGGAGCGGTCTGAAGGGAGTCCAGTCGGCGCCCCGTCCGAGGAAGCCATGAAGGGCCCAGATCATTGGATGCTCCAGAGCTCGTCGAACTTCTTCCACGCCTGGGCGGTCGCATCGGCGTCAGGCGTAATTTCGATCACGGACCGTGAAGGCAGAGAACTGCTCGTTGGAACTGAGCTCCATCTTTCGTAGGGAAGCCTCCACATCGTTGCCCATCCTTCGAACGAAACGTCATGCCCGTTCTCGAAAAACTTCTCGCGGTCCGGCGGCTGAACGCCCTTCAGCGCAGACACGCGCCCAAAAATCCTCCCGCCGCCGTTGTTGATGACGACCAGGCGCAGAACGAGGTCTGATTCGAGCTGCGCGAGAATCCACGGCGCAGACAGATCGTACATCAAGGTGAGATCCCCGACGACGGCCCAGTTCTCGCGGCCCGGGGCGGCAACCCCGAGAAAGGTCGAGATGGCGCCGTCGATACCGTTCGCGCCGCGATTGGCGCTGAAGCTGAGGTCCCGCTGGGCTCTCGTCGCGGCCAGGTCCCACTCGCGAATGGGAAGACTGTTGCCCAGAAAGAGGTGCGAGCCGGAGGGGACGAACTCAGAGAGACTGCGGAACAGCGCCAGCTCTGACGCAGGCGCCGTGGCCAGGAGATCCTCGAGACGTTTCGCCATCCTTCGATCCTCCTCGAGAAACGAATCCATTGGTCGTCGCGAGGGCTCGAGCATCGGCAGCAGATCGCGCAGCGCTGCGACGATCGTCGTTCCTCTGCTGAGACCGGGGAACGGAGACCTCGATACATTCAGAACGGGGAGCCGGGCATGCGTGGTCTCGAGATCGCGCCAGAACCGGAGTGTCGGCACGCCGCCGATCCGCAGAATCGAATCAAAAGCTCCGCGCGCGATGATTCGCTCGCCAGCCGTGATCAAAAGCTCCCTGAGCACTTCCGATTCACGGAGCCCCGACAGAGCCTCGGCGTAGACGGGCGCGCCGAGAGCAGCAAGAAACGACTCTGTTGCTGACCTGTCGGGTTGGTCGAGGTGACCGACGATTACGAGAGGGTTGCGATGATCTTCGAGGAATGACTGCAGAACTGAGGGATCTACGGGAGCCGCCGGTTCGACCTCACGAGGCGAGTCCTCAACGAAGTCGAGTGACAGAATCTCCCCATCGATCAGTGGCTCGTCGAAGCCGACGTTGAGGTGCAGCCGGCCCCCGTTCCAGCTCGAAAAGTCGAAAGCCTCGCCTGCTTCGATGTCGATCGACGTTTCGCAATAGCTCCCGAAGATGCTCCTCTGCTCGATTGACTGCGGCGCTCCCGTTCCTCGAAACCGTCGCGGACGGTCCGCGGTGATCAGGATCATCGGCAGTCCGGAGTAGTACGCCTCGATGACGGCTGGCAGCAGCTCCGCAACGGCGGTACCGGAGGTCGTGATGACCGGCACGGGACATCCGGTTGCCTTCGCGCGGCCGAGGGCGAAGAACGCTGCGGAGCGTTCATCCGGGAACGCAAGTCGGCGGAAGCCGCTGGCAGCCGTGGCGACGGCGATCAACGGGCTGTTGCGGGAGCCCGAGCAGATGCACAACTCGCGGGCTCCGGCCGCCCAGGACTCGGAGAGGATCCGGGATGCTGCCTCGATGTTGATGGGCAAGATTCTCCCCGTCAGTCGTTCATTCCAAAGAGACTTCTGACCTGCTCGCGCTTGTTGCGAAGCTCCTCGAACTCCCCCGCGAGCGCACTTTCCGCCACGATCCCGCTTCCTGCGCCGATTCGTATCGTTCGCTCGCGCCATTCGATGTTGCGGATCGCGACGAGGCATAGTCCTTCGCCCGCATCCGTCTCGAGTCCGAATGGTGCGCCGAAGGTTCCCCGCTCCTCGCTCTCGTCGGCGCGACGGAGCCACTCCTGCCCGTACTCATTGCGAGGCCAGACTCCGAGCGCTGCGGTCGGATGAAGGATCTGAACGAGCTCGTCGAACGGCGGAGTCTCGTCTCCCGAAGGCTCGAAACGAATTCTTGTCCGGAGGTGCGAGATCGTCGGGAGCTCCATGACTTCGATCGACTCTACCCGTGTAGATCCGTATGACGAGAGCCGTTCAACGATGTCTGTCGTGACGTAGTCATGCTCTTTTCGTTCTTTGCGATCGACGAGGAGCTCCGCCGAGATTCCCGTCGGTCGCGTGCCGGCGATGGCAACGGTTTCGATCGCCTCGCCGTCTGATGCGAAGAGAATCTCCGGCGTCGCGCCGATGAAGCCGCAATTTCCAGAGATCCATCCGTAGCAGAACAGCGTGTCGGGAATGGCCCCGAGCCGCGACAGAAGATAAGCGTCAATCGGTCCGCTTCCGTTGGCTGAGATTCCTTGTTCGAAGACGACCGGCACGATCTTCGAGAACTGGCCGTTCTCGATCGCCGACTGCGCAGACGAGAAGAGCGTCTCGAAGTCGGATAGCCGCGGAGTGCTCCAGACGATTGAGGGCGATGCCGGCGAGCCGTAGCGCGAGGCGAGCTCCCCGATCGAAATAGTCTCCCAGCGCGCCGGATGCTTCCACGGTGCGCGGTCGCTCAGAAAGAAATCGTTGCGGTAGAACGCGGGTCGCTCCGGGTCGCGAGACGCTTTCTCTTCGAATGGTCCGTGACCGACGAAGATCCGGCCGTCAACCGTCTGGATGAAGGCCATCTCCATCTCGTCGTTTCCTGTTCCGTGATCAGAGCTCATGTGAGGGATCTTGCAAGTCCTTTTCTGTCACCCTGGTCGAGACTCAGAGGGAATGACTTTGGGTCAACGGGGAACGATCGCGTGTCATCCTGAGCGAAGCGAAGGATCCCCTGATGCTTGCGGCAGAGCGAGTCCTGAGGGGATCCTTCGCTGCGCTCAGGATGACACTCTCTCCGCTCAACTGAATGCCATCGGACTTAAAGGTCATTGTCCCCCGGTATGTACGATCTTCCCGTCCACGATCGTATAGAGAACCTGTGTTGTATGAAGCTGCTGCGGATCGGTGCGCGTCGGATCGGTGGATGTAATCGTCAGATCTGCATCTTTGCCGGTAGCAATCGTTCCGCGTCGGGTCTCTTCGAAAGCGGCATAGGCCGCGCCTCCGGCGAATCCCTGAAGGGCCTCGTCGATTGTAAGCCGCTCGTTCGGATACCACCCGCCCGGCGGTCGTCCGGAGAGATCCTGACGGGTGACTGCCGCGTGAATTCCATGCCACGGATTCACCTGCTCCACTGGGAAGTCTGAGCCGAAGGCGATGACTCCACCTGCATCGAGGATGGTTCGCCATGCATAAGCGCCACGGATGCGCTCAGGCCCGACGCGCCGCTCGGCCCAGGGCATGTCGGATGTCCCGTGCGTCGGCTGCATCGACGCGATGATGCCCATCCGCGTAATCCTCGGAAGATCTTCGAGGGCCATGACCTGAAGATGTTCGATGCGGAAGCGATCAGATGGCCGGACTCCCGCAGCTTCGTAGGCGTCGATCACGCTGCGCACAGCTGCGTCGCCGATGGCGTGCGTGTTGACCTGAAATCCCGCCTGACGTCCCCGGATGGCGACTTCGCGGATGTGATCCGTCGAGGTCCTCATGAGGCCAGTGTTGCCCGGGTCGTCACTGTAGGGTTCGAGCATCGCGGCGCCGCGGCTTCCGAGGGCTCCATCAGCATAGAGCTTCACGGAGCGCACCGTGAGCCGGCCGCCGTGGTCGATGAGCGGTCCGCTGGAGAACCAGCGATCGAGCAGCGATGCGTCGTCGGACAGCATCGCGTAGATTCGAACGGGAAGTCTGCCTTCGTCGGCCAGCTCGCGTAGCAGAGTTACTGTCAGGTTGTCGACGCCCGCGTCATGGACTTCAGTCAGACCATTCGCGGCGATCGTTGCAGCGGCGAGCGCGAGCCTTCGCTTCCGCATCTCACGCGAGGGCGGAGGAACGACGCGGTTGATGAGATCCTCGGCGGCATCGATGAAGACGCCGGTCGGATTCCCGGCCTCATCGCGAAGGATGCGTCCGCCTTCGGGGTCCCGCGTTGCGGCGCTCACTCCGGCGGCCCGCATTGCCGCGCTGTTGGCCAGCCCGGCATGGCCGTCGATGCGGCCGACCCACACCGGATTGTCGGGAACGCGAAGGTCGAGGGCTGTGGCGGTGGGGAAGTTCTTATCGGGCCAGTCGTTCTGATCCCATCCGCGTCCGATGATCCATTCCCCAGGTGCGGCCGTGGCCGCTCTGGCTGCGATTCGTTCGATGACTTCCTCGTAGCTCGTCGTGTCGCGGAGCGTTACGGTCTCCAGCGCGATGCCGAGCCCCTCGACATGCGCATGCGCATCGACGAGTCCGGGCATTACGGTGCCGCGTGATGCATCGAGAACGGGCAGGGTCGGATTTGCCGCCCGCGCAGCTTCCCAACTGGCGATCGAAGCGATCTTGCCTTCCCCAACGACGATTCCCCTGTCCGGCAGCTTTTCGCCGTCGCCAGTAATCAGCGTTCCGGCATGGATGAGGTATCCGGAAGTCGCCTCGTCGATCGTCGATGGGTCGCGCACAGGTGCAGTCATACAGGAAACGGTCCAGAGTGACACCATGAGAATCGCTGCGGCGGGGTGTTTAGGATGCATTCGAAAGGCTCCTGTGGGGATGGTTTCGTCAAGGCGAGGGACATTTTGCACGAGAGGCGGCTGAATGGGCATCGGAATAAGGGTCTCGAGGTCCGGGTTGCTCGGGTCCTGCCATGAAACTCGGTATTCTTTTATTCCTTTCGGCCATTGTGGTCGCGGCGCCGCTGTCGGCTGGCTCGAAGTTCATAGCCAGCGACGTACCAGGTGCCCGAGTGCCCTCCGGTGGCAAGATCGTCATCCGTAACAGCGGCTCCTCGATTTCAGCGGTGCAGTTCGATGGCAACATCGAGAAGGCTCTCGTTACGCTCCGGTCGACTCGCACGCTCGCTTTCCGGCCCTATGGCCCCAGTCTCTATCAGTCGGATGCACCGATCACCGCCTCTTCGAGCGGACCCTATCACGCGATCATCCGCGAGGCCGCCAGCGCACATGGAGTCGACCCGCGGCTGATCGTGGCCGTCGCGAGGCGAGAGTCGGCCATGAACCCCATGGCCGTTTCGCGCGTAGGCGCCCAGGGGTTGATGCAGCTGATGCCGGCGACTGCAGCCTTTCTCGGGATCACCGACTCGTTCGATCCGCGTCAGAACGTCTTCGCAGGAACGCGGTACTTGCGCATGCTGATGGATACGTTCAAAGGAGATCTCGATCTGACGCTGGCCGCCTACAACGCCGGACCGGGAGCGGTGCAGAAGTACCGGGGAATTCCTCCGTACCGGGAAACGAAGGCGTACGTCGCCGCGGTCCGCACCACCTACGAACGCTCGCTGCGCTGACGAAGGCTTCACTCTTCACCCTTCACTCTTCTACGAAGCGTCTCCCCACTTGAGCTTCATCCGCAGAACGTCGAAGTAGTTCTTCCCCGGCGAGTTCACGAGGAGGATCGACTGCGGCGACTTTCGAATCGTGATGTGATCCTGCTCGCTGATCGGGAGCCCCTCCTGTCCGTCCAGTGTGAGAAAGACTTCCTGCTTTTCCGTGACGATGGAAAGCGCGATGTCCAACTCATCGGGCAGTACGATCGGTCTGTTCGACAGCATGTGAGGGCAGATCGGCGTGATGACGACCGCGCCCATTGTCGGATAGATGATCGGCCCTCCCGCGGATAGGTTGTAGGCAGTCGATCCCGTCGGAGTTGCGACGATGAGCCCGTCGGCCCTGAAGCTCGAAACGAACTGACCTCCCACATGGAGTCGCATCTCCACGATGCGGGCCAGCGCACTTTTGTTGAGAACTGCGTCGTTCAGCACGCGGTACTTCGACTCGGATCCGTCAGGTCGGCTCACCGACACGTCGAAGGCGACGCGCGCTTCGGCCTCGAACTCTCCGGACAGCACACGCTCGAGAACGTCTGGGAACTCCTCGACTCTGATCTCCGTGAGAAATCCGAGCGTCCCCATGTTGACGCCGATGATCGGCACACGCTCCGATGCGTGCCGGGCAACGGACAGCAGAGTGCCGTCTCCGCCGAAGGTTATGAGCAGGTCGACGGAGTTCCCCAATTCTGATTTCGAGACGATCCGAAAATCGCTCGCGGATCCTGAAGCTTCGAGGCTGGTCTCATCCAGCAGAACTTCGTAACCACGGCTCCGGAGGCCTCGCGCCACATCGCATGCGTACGCGAGCGCCTCAGGCGAGGTCGCCTTCGCCGAAATGCCGACCGAGCGGATCGAGGAGGATCGAGCCTGCAGTGCGATGGACACAGGGTAACGCATGTGAAGAGTGAAGGGTGAAGAGTGAAGGGAGTGGCGAATGACGAATGACGAGTGACGAATGACGAATAACGAATGGGCCGACCCCTCAGGCTGGCGCTTTCACTCTTCACTCTTCTCGTCCTCCCGTCAGACGATCTTGCCTCCCCCTGTACCGGCAAGAGTTTTTGACAGAGTCGGCCCGCCTCTGAATCTCATAACGCATCTTTTTTCTATATTTTACGGCGGATGCCACACCCGGCCGGCGGCTTGAACTATGTCCCGGCGAAAGGAGGTGGTGCAGAGGAGAGATCAAGAAAAACAGGGCTGACAGGCCCGGACATGTGGAACCAGCAGTACCGCAACAAGCCAGTCATTCACCGAAGCACAAATCAACCAAGGAACCAAGGAGGAGTTCGACCCATGAGGAAGTCCCTGACATTCATGATTCTGACGGTTCTCGTCACGCTTTTCACTGCCGCACCCGCTCTCGCTGAGGATGCCGAGCCGCAGCCGGCGTCGAAGGGCGCAGTCGTCAATATCAACACGGCCGACGCTTCGCAGCTCGCGCTGCTTCCCCGCATCGGTCCCGCCGCTGCAAAACGAATCATCGACTACCGCGAAGCCAACGGCGGCTTCAAGCGCACCTCCGACCTGATGCAGGTCAAAGGCGTTGGCGACAAGACGTTCGAGCTCATCGCTCCTTACCTCGTCACCGAGGGGAAGACGACGCTCAGCAGCAAGGTCCAGGGCCCGAAAAAGCCCCGCGCCAAGAAGTCCTAGCCCTCCAACACGGCGCGGTGAATCGCGCCGCCCGCCCCACGGGGCTGCCTTCGGGCAGCCCCCCTTCCTGAACCCTTTGAGAAGAGGAGCTGCGTCATGTCCGAGGATTCTCTTGCGCCGGTCGTCTGCAGGTCACTCCGCTGCGCGGCGCACGATGAGCTTTTCCGCGTCGTAGGTCTGAATGATCGACAGAGGATTCTGATCGAGAAGCCGGCCGGTGAAACTTTCCGTCAGGACGCGTCCATCCGAGTCGCGCGGAATCGGCAGACCTGCAGCGAAGAGAGTGGTCGGAGCGAGATCGACGATTCGCGCGGCTACCGGATCGGTTCGGCGCATGACTCCTTCGCCCCTCATCGCGATGAACCCGTCCACCTGGCCGGGATCGAAGCTGTCGATCACCGCTTTGCCCAGTGCCACAGGATTCGAGAAAAGCACCGGCGGGTGTGGTCCTGTCGGCGAGACGACCACGACGATTGCTTCGGGAGCGACTTCGCTCAGCTGCTGCAGAAGGGAATCGATCTCGCGGAGGTAGGCGCGGAATGCGTCTCCCGGCGCCGTATCGGCAGGGGGCAGAGTGTTGTCAGCAAGATCAAAGAGGACCTGGATCTCGGAGAGCCCATTCAGGGCGATGGTCGTCAGCGTGAACTGTTGCGAGCGAATGGCGCCAATGCCGTGACCCCATGCGCGCAGATCTCCCGCAAGCGCGCGGAGCACCTCCGCCTTCCGGGCACCGGTTCCGCCAAACCGGATCTGGATATCGTCCGGCAGTGCTTCCGCAACGGCGGATCGCTCGATTTCCTGTTGGGTCACCAGCGCGGTCGCCGATGTTGTCTCCCTCGTCGCGGACGGCCAGTTGATGACGGCGGTCGTAAGACCGACGCGCTCGAACATGCTCCAGAAGGGGAGCGAGCTTCCAGCCGGCAGCGGCGCCGAGATTCTCTCGACAGGGGGAATCAGGCCCCAGGCGCGGAAGCCGACCCAACTCGGAAGAATGAGAAACGGTTTGTCCGGGCTGTTGAGCGCGGTCAGATAGGAATAGCGACCGGTCACGCCGTGGCGGAAGGGAAGCTGTCCCGTTGCGAGCGAGGCCCAGACGGCTTTCGGGCTCGTTGCCGTGAACGGCTCGATTCTCGTCATGAATGCGTCGTCCCTCACACTCTCGAAAAAGGGGAGAGCACCTTCGCCCATCAACGTCACGACCCAGTCGTGTGGAAGATTGGGAATCGCAACGACAATGACGGGCCGCTCACCGGCGATTGTGCCTACGTCTGCGACAACCACGGTCTGGACGTTGTTCTGGTACTCGTCTCGTCGCTCGTAAAGAAAGAAGGACGAAACGGCGATCAGCGTGAGGCCCAGCGACAGAACGAGACGCGATACGTTTCTCTTACTGCTCCGCTCGAAGAGCCAGAGAATCAGAAGCAGAAACGCGACGCCCGCGATGATGTTCGTTCCCTTCGAGAGAATCCGCACCGCTCCGTTCGGAAGGTAGATCCTGAATACGATGTAGTGCGCCCAGTAGACGGCAGCCGATACGAATGCCGCCGTCACCACGAGACCGAAACCGTAGCGCCGGTGATCGCTCCCTTCAGGCCGTCCGAATATCCGGAGTCTGCCCAATCGCAGGACCCAGAGGATCGTGCCGAAGAGAAGGCCGCAGATGATTCCGTAGATGAGAGTGAGCGTCGCCAGACGCAGCGGCGTGATCGGAATCTGGGGATTCAGAAAGTACAACAGGTGCGCCATGTAGAGGCCGAACGTCGAGCCGGCCAGAACGCGCTTGAGGAAGCCCCACGGGACTCGCATAAACAGCCTGTCAGTGTAGCAAGGCCGCAGAGGGAGTGCCGCCGATGATCGACGCAGGCTGGCTGGCCCGCTGCAGCGATGCGCAATCGGTCGCCGAACTGATGAAGGCGATCGGCTACCCGGCGAGTGTCGTGCCGATCGTAACCGAGGAATGGGAAAGGATAGGGATCGAGTGCACCTTCCTCCCGCAGTCTCGCCTCAGCCATCTCTGCAGGCTCTCGACGGTCCACCTGTTCGTTCTCGAGTCTGAAAATCAGGAACGAGAATCATGCGCGAAATTTATACGCTGTTATTCAGATATTAATTGCATCGTTAAACCAGTCATTCTAAATATCGTCCCTTCAGGCGGCGTCCTGACCATCTATGCGGGCACACCGACAGGACGGCTGCGCGCGCGTGAGATCTCGCTTTCACTCCCGCGAGCCAGAGACGTCGAGGCCTTTAACATGATCGAGCTGGGTGGCGAGGTCGAAACGCCGGACCGGTTGTTCGATCGCGCCCTCGACCGTGGGCGTTTGTGCCGCGAGTTCTTTCGCCGCTTTCGACAGGCCTGGCACGCACTTCGGAATGAGCTGAGCTCGCAGTTTATCCTGGAACCCGACGATGAAATCAGCTCGCAGGCGCTCCTCGTGCTGTCGCGGATTCTCTTTCTTTACTTCATTCAGGAGAAGGGATGGCTCGATGGCAATCGGCGATTCATCGTCGACAACTTTCACTCCGCGGTCGCGATCGGTGACGAGTTCTTCGCGACGCGTCTGTCGCGTCTGTTCTTCGGATGTCTGAACCGGCCGCGGGAGCTTCGTGATGCAGAGGCGGTGCAACTTGGCGAGATACCGTATCTGAACGGCGGACTGTTCGACAGGTCGGCATTCGAGAAGCGTCACATGGACATCCGGATCTCGAACACGCTGATGAGTCAGGTGATCGAGGACCTGTTCGAGAGATTCTCCTTTTCGGCTGAGGAAGGCGAAGAGGAGGATGCGCACATCGACCCCGAGATGCTCGGCAAAGTGTTCGAATCGCTGATGGCAGGCGATGAGCGGCTCGCCTCGGGGAGCTTTTACACGCCGCGGGAAATCGTCGACCGCCTCACCTCCGATTCGATTCTTCGATGGCTGGTGGCCGGGAACGATGATCTTCTCGAGAGTCTCGATGCAACTGGCGGCGGGGAGCTCGGAGCTGCAGTGACCCCGCAGCTCGCCGCGGAACTGATCGATCGGATCGGCAGCATCAGGATCATTGATCCAGCATGCGGATCGGGAGCGTTTCTCCTATCAGCGGTGCGGGTGATCGAATCGCTGATCCGGCGGCTCTCTCGTCGCGCCGGGATCAGCGAAGGAGATCGGCTTCGGCAGAGAATCGTAGAGAGGTCGATACATGGTGTCGACCTCAAGCCGGAGGCGGTGCATCTCTGCGAACTGCGGCTCTGGCTCGCGATCGTGTCGGAATCAGATGAGGAGATCACCGCAATTCCTCCTCTGCCCAACCTCGACCGGAACATTCTCCAGGGAAGCGCGCTTCTGGGGCCTCTCGATTTTCTCGGAGACGGGAGAGGCGAGATCTACCGTGAATGGTCTTACGCGCTTCGCGCACGAGCGGACATGCTCGAGCACTATCGCCGCTGCAGTTCGGATGCGAAGCCGCGACTGGCCCGGGCGCTGCGTGAGGCCGATGTGAGCCTGGCCACGGCTCTGCTCGAGAAGGCAATCGCGGCTGATGAGGTAGAGCTTCGCCTGCCCGACGCCCAGGCTTCGCTGCCTGCTGTGGATCGCGTTCATGACACGCGGGGATTTCGAGCGAGGCAAGAACAACTCTGTCGTCGCATCGACGAGTTGAAGACGGAGCTCGCGAAAGTCCAGCGCGGCGAAATGGGATTCTTCTCCTTCGAAGTGCACTTCTCCCAGGTGATGTGCGAAGGGGGATTCGATCTCGTGATCGGAAACCCTCCCTGGGTTCGAAGCAGCCGGATCCCGGCTCCCATGCGTGGAATGCTGAATCAGCGATATCGATTCTTCCGTCCGTCCGCGAAGGGGTTCTCGCAACCCGATCTCGCAGTCGCATTCTGCGAGAAGGCAATTCAGGTTGCGCGAAGCGGCGGAATCGTCTCTCTGCTTCTTCCCGCGAAGATTGCGACCGCGACCTACGCATCGCGGCTCCGATCCGCCCTCATCGCCGAAACGGAATTGATGTCGGTGCACGACTGGAGTCACAAGGCTAAGGAGCTGTTCGATGCCGACACGTTTCCCATGTCGCTGATGTTGCGCAAAGGGGCCGGCGCATCGCGCGTGCAGGTCTGCACGGATGGCGAGAGATATTCTCTGGACCAGGCTGCGTTGCCTGTCGATGGATGCGGTTCGCCATGGAGTCTCGTCCCACCCGAACTGCGTCCGGTCATGGATCGTATGCGCCATGAGCATCCGACGCTCGCGGAGAACCTCGGACGCAATCCGGTCATGGGGGTGAAGACCGGAGCAAACCGGAAGTTCCTTCTCGATGATCTCGTCCTCAATCCGTCGGGCATGATGTTCTCACCGTCTCTCGAAGTGGAGCTCCCTCGATCCGCCGTCTGCAGAACCGTGCGTGGACGCGACCTTTGTTCGTGGCGCGCCGGCGCTTCGACCTGGATGCTCTGGCCGCCGATGAACGGATGGAGTGAGCAATGTGCGTGGGTCGATGTTCTGGCGCGCTCGCTCGCGATGGAGCGCAGAGACATCCGTCTCGCATGGGTTCGCGCCGAACACCTCGGAACGAAGGTGGCGTGGAAAGACGTTTCACGCGGACTTCAGGCGGCAGTGATGCCTGCGACCACGTGGGTCGATGGAATGGAGTTTCCTCTGATCCCGAACCAGACTCTCTATTCGATCGACACGGCCTCAATGGAGGAAGCACACTTGCTTGCCGCCATTCTCAATTCCACGGTTGCCCGCGCACTGACGCTTGCGACGGCCGAGCGAGCGAAGGACCGTCACTTTCGCTTCTTCGGTTCGTTGATCGCTGGCTTGCCGCTTCCCCGGCTCGAATCGGAGAGTGCAGCCAGACACGCGTTGATACGTCTGGCCCGGCAGGCTGAGGCGGGAGCGGATGTTCGGGAGGCCCTCGATATCGTCTCGATGCAGGCTTATGGTCTCGAAGCGGACGAGATGGAGCTTCTGTCCCGCTTCCAGAGAACGAAGACCGGGAGGGATGACTCGCGATGAGATCTTCCTGAGTGATCCTCCCGAGTTGGAGATGGATGATTTGATGAGCGGGAACGATCACGATGCGGTGCTGCGTCGGTTCATCCGCGACCGCTTTGGACTTCAGCCCGCGCATCCGATCCTTGCCGAGCACCAGCGAACGGCCCTGACCCGTACCGTCGACATGATTCGAAGGCGTGGCGGAGCCATCCTGGCGGACGAACCCGGAATGGGGAAGTCGTTCGTCGCTGCGGCCACCGCGGCGGTGTTCAGAAGCGAAGGCCACGCGATCGAGCTCATCGTCCCCGCGATGCTCAGAGCTCAATGGGCAGAGACGCTACGTCGATTCGGGCTCGATGGGATTTCGGTTCTGAGTCACGAGGCACTCCATCGTGAGAAAAGAGAAGTCCGGCCACCGCGTACGCAGCTCATCATCGTGGATGAGGCGCACCGATTCCGAAACTCGAAAACGAAACGCTTTCGCGCGCTCTCCGAAAGAGCGATCGGGCAACCTGTTCTTCTCGTCACGGCGACGCCGGTCTGCAACCGGCTCGGCGACCTGTTGACACTGCTCAGGATCTTTGCCGCCGACGACATTCTCCGGCGGGAGGGCATCCCCTCACTGAATCGAATCTTCATCGAGGTGGATCATCAGGGGCTGCAGCGGATGATCGAGGAGCTCGTGATCCGTCGAACGAGGGAGTCGTTGCCGGAGCTGCTCGCATTTGCGGGTGTCGACCGTCGTGTCGTCCCATTCGAGATCGCGAGGAGTGCAGAGATCTCCGAAAAGATCGACCAGTTGAGGTTCCCGCTGATCGTCGCACCGTCGGATCGCAGTCTCCTTCGTATGTTTCTCTGGAAGAGGCTCGAGTCGAGCGTGGCCGCGATCCGCGAGTCCCTGGTGAGGCAGCGACGCTTCTACCGCAGAGCCCTCGAAGCCGGCAGCGACGGCTGTCGTCTCACGAAGAGGGAGTTTCTTCGTATCTTCGGAGATCGTGGCGAGGAGGCGCCGTTTCAGGATCTGATGTTCCGGAGCTTCTGGTTCCAGTCGGGAGACAGCAGCGATGACGATGCTGCAGAAATCGCGCAGGAGCTCGAAGCGATCGGCAGAGTCCTCGAGTCTCTTGACGGCGCTGACAGGAGCAAACTTCAGGCATTGATCGATGTCTGCGCAGAGAATGAGAATAGAAAACTGCTCATCTTCACTTCCGCGATCGCAAGCGCGAAGTTGCTATACGAGAATCTTCGATTTCAGAGGCGGGTCGCATTCGTCTCGTCGAGGGAAGCCATGGCCGGCGGGGAACGATGCGCGAGTCCCGGCTATGTCTTCCACCAGTTCGCAAGAGGCAGGCTGGACGTTCTTGTTTCGACCGACCTCGCATCGGAAGGGCTCAACCTCCAGGCCGCGGAAATGGTGATTCACTACGACCTTCCCTGGAATCCGGTAAAGCTCGATCAACGGAACGGACGGGCTGCGCGCATCGGGCAGAAAGCGAAAAGTGTTCGCGCGTTCTACTTCGTTCCTTCGGACCGCATGATCCGCCGGCACTCACTGGGCACGATCTCGTCGAAAGAACGCATTGTGCGCTCGCTCTTCGGGCGGAGCTTCGGAGCCTCGCGTTCGGAATCGATTCGCGGACAGGCCTTTCTGGAATCGCTGATGCGGACGTGGATCGAGAATCCTGACCAGCGATGGTCATCGATCTTCTCGCGCAACGGTGACCCGAGTCCGTTTGTGCGTCTTCGGGAGATCACCGGCGAAGCGGTGGTGGAGCGGATCGGCGTGGTCAAGGATGATCGGCTGAGCTTCGCGTGGGAAACGATCGGCCGTGTATTTACAGCCGGCGAGCGCTGCGGCGATGCAGTAGGGCCGGCGATCGAAGATTACCGGCGGCGGCTCGAGAACCGCCTTTTGCTTCCGGGACGGATCGTTGCAGGACCGCGCGTCACGTTACGCAGGAGGCTGGAACAGTGTGGTGCATGGAGCGGCAGGTGGGCGGAACTGCTCTCGGAGAGTTACCCCGAAGGACTCGAGAGTGCGATCCGCGAGGCAGCGGACGATAGGACTTCCGAGGGCGCGGAAGATCTCGAACCCCTTCTCAGCGCCAACTGGACGGCTCCGCCATCATTCGTGCGCGTGCAGAACATACCGATATAATCAGTGTATGGGACTGTGTCGTGAGGCAGCATCCTGAAACTCCTGATCGTCGATGACGAAGAGTCGCTGCGCGTCGTTCTGACTGCGGTTTTCGAAGGCGAGGGATGGCTCGTCAGCAGCGCAGGCTCCCTTGCCGAGGCGCGGGCCGGGTTGCACAGGAACGAGCCCGATCTGGTGCTGTGTGACCTGATGATGCCGGACGGCTCGGGCATTGAACTGCTTCGCGAGATCCAGATCCAGAACCCGAAGATCCCCGTCATCATGATCACGGGCGACACCTCGCACAAGTCGGCGGTCGAAGCACTCAAGGCGGGCGCCTACGACTACATCGGCAAGCCGTTCGACAACGACGAGCTCAAGATCATCGTCCGCAAAGCCGTCGAGCGCCGTGAGCTCGAGGAAGAAAACGTACACCTCCGCACCGAGCTGGAAGAGCGCTTCACTTTTTCGAGCATCACGGGCAAGAGCCGCAAGATGCAGGAGATTTTCTCGGTCATCTCGCGCATCGCCGAGACGAACTCCACGGTGCTGATCTCGGGTGAGTCGGGCACAGGCAAGGAGCTCATCGCGCGAGCGATTCACTACCGCTCGGCACGCCGCGGCAAGTTCGTTTCCATCAACTGCGGCGCGCTCCCCGAAAATCTGCTCGAATCCGAGCTCTTCGGCCACGAGAAGGGCGCGTTCACCGGCGCGATCCGCGAGAAGAAGGGTCTTTTTCAGGAGGCTGAGCGCGGGACGATCTTTCTCGACGAGATCGGCGAGATGTCGACCGTCATGCAGATCAAACTGCTCCGAGTCCTGCAGGAGCGGACGCTCCGAAAGGTCGGCGGCAACGAGGAAGTGCCGATCGAGGTTCGCGTCATCGCTGCGACGAACCGCGATCTCGCCGAATCGATCGAAGAAGGAACGTTCCGCGAGGATCTGTTCTACCGGATCAACGTCATTCCGATCGAGTTGCCGCCGCTCCGCTACCGGAGAGAGGACATCCCCCTTCTGGCCGATCACTTCATCAGCAAGTACAGCACGATGAACGGGCTTCAGGTGCGCAAGATCTCGGTCGACGCCATGAAGGCGCTCGAGCGCTACAGCTGGCCGGGAAATGTACGCGAGCTCGAGAACGTCATCGAGAGGATGATCGCGCTGGAGACTTCGGATGTCCTCATGACACGTTCTCTACCGGACAACGTCGTGTTCGGTGTGTCGATCCAGGAGGAACGCCACGAGCTGCCGCCCGAAGGGATCAACCTCGAGAATCATCTCGAGGAGATCGGGAAAACGCTGATGCTCAAAGCGCTCTCGCGCACCAACGGGGTGCAGAGCCAGGCAGCGGAACTGCTGCAGATGTCTTTCCGCTCGTTCCGGTACTATGCGAAGAAATACGACCTGATTCCAAAGGACAGCAAGGTCGAGAGCGGAGCGGAAGCCATTGAAGAAAGCTGAAGCGTCGATGGGACTCATCGCGCTACTCATCGTCACCTCACTCGCGCTTTCGGGCTGCGAGTCACAGCGGCAGCTGCCAGCGCCTGCCGCTGAAGCGACGCTCTCCGCTCCTGCAGCCGTGCTTCCCAACGGGTTCACCGTCAGACTCGAGCTTGCCACCAACGACGAGCTCCGCGCTCAGGGGCTGATGTACCGCGAGAGCCTCCCGCCAGGCGAGGGGATGCTCTTTCTCTTTCCGCGGCCCGGGGAGTACCCGTTCTGGATGAAGAACACGCTGATCCCACTCGACATGATCTGGCTCGAAACGAGCGGCCGCGTAGTGGCAATCCGGCCCGACATCCAGCCCTGCCGCGCCGACCCCTGCCCTACCTATGCTCCCGAAGCGATCTCCAGCTATGTCCTGGAGCTGGCCGCCGGCGAGGCGAAAGCCCACAATCTCTCGGTCGGTGACACGATCCAGCTCCGGAACCTCGGCGATGTCCGGCCGGAGTGACGAAATCGCGCGGACACTCCTGCTGTTGTCGATGACTTGCGCCCGTGGTCCGGTCGCTGACCCATCATGATTCGAACCTCAAAAGAGAACCTGCACTCGATCTACGTCGTTCTGTTTCTGTACATCGCGTTCTTTTTTCTGCAGATGCAGGACGCGGAACGCTATCGCGCGATCTTCGCGTTTGAACGCGATGCCGTGATGGCGGGTCAGGTCTGGCGGCTCTTCACGTTCCAGTTTGTCCAGGGCTCATTCCTCGGAAGCCCTGCGCTGTCGCTCTTCTTCACGCTGCTCATCGCCTACATCATGGGATCGGCGGTCGAGGAGGAGTGGGGAACGTTCGATTTCGTGACTTTGCTGCTGCTGTCGAATCTCGGCTCGGCCGTCGTCGCGTTCGCCCTCGATCTGACAGTTCTCGGCTCGTTCGCCATCAGCTATTCGCTTCTTTTCGTATTCGCAACGATCTATCCCGATCAGGTCTTCTACATTTTCTTCGTACTTCCCATGAAGGTGCGCTGGCTGGGCTACATCGCTGCCGCGCTGCTTCTGTTCGGGGCCGTGATGCGGTCACCCGACAGTCTCGCTGCTCTCGGCGGGGCGTTGCTCAGTTACGGATGGTTCCTCTGGCGCTTCCGTCCTGGTATGCGCGTGCCGCGTCCCCGAAAGGCGTTCGTTCCGCCGGCGCCTGTCGCAACTGCAGCCACCGAGTCGGTGGCGGCGACGAACCTTGCGCGCTTTTCCGCGATGAAAGAAGCGCTTGCGTCGGGGTCGCATGAAAATGTCGAGGCGCTGGCGAGCTCGATACGGCCCGACATCGTGCCCGGCGTGAACATCTGTCCCCCTGCCGACTACAAGCCGGAGAACGAAGACGGCTACTGCGTTCGGTGCGAGGGATTCGCGGAGTGTTCCGTGCGGTACCTCGATCTGAAGACCGCCGAAAAAAGCTGACAGCCTAATCGGCTGGGTTCGTTGTGGCGGCGTGCGAGACCGCGCGTGTCATCCTGAGCGCAGCGAAGGATCCCCTCCGGAATCGCCTTGCAGGCATGCAATCAGGGGATCCTTCGCTTCGCTCAGGATGACACGTACTTTCGCTGCGAACTACTCCTGAGCTGGTGGAGCTCCGCCTCCCGGGCTACCGCTGCCGCCTCCCGGGCGTCCGCCACGGGGTCTCCGCCGTCGCGATCGTCTTCGGCGCTGACCTTCTCCTGCCTTCGCTCCGCCTTCTCCGGCGGCTGACGAGGTTGGCGGTTCTGTCGCCGTGTTTCCCCGCGGCGCGGGAGAGTCGGGCTGCCTGACGGAGGCTCCTTCTGCCTGCGGCGACTGGCCCTGCTGCGCGCCGGCGGCACCTTCGCGACGGCGGCCCCGCGAACGGGAACGTCTGGAGCGGCGAGCGGGCGTCGACGCGGGAGGAGTCGCGTTGTTGGGCATGCTCGCCGGGTTCGCTGGCGAGGAGCCCTGCTGCTGCGGGGCATTTTGCGCAGGACGCTGCTCCCGCGCCGGTCCACGGTCACGCTGAGGGGCCTGGCGATCGCGCTCACGCGCACCTCCCGGGCCTGATCGTTGCTGTTGTCGCCGGCCTCTTGTCTCCTGGGGCGAGGCGCCCGGACGTGCTGTTGCGGGAGCTTCAGGACGCCGCCGCTGTCCCGGTCTGCCCCCGCGTGCGGGTGCTTTCTCGCGTTCCTGCTGACGGGCAAGACGAGCGGCCTCGGCCTCCCGCTTGGCAATTTTCTCGTCGTATCCGCAGTAGGGACAGCGCTTCCATCCCTCGGGATAGGTGTGTTTGCAGCTGACGCAGAGGAGACTTTTGGGCAGAGGCATCGGAGGGGGATTCTACATGTATCTGAGTAGACAGTAGACAGTAGACAGTAGACAGTAGACAGTAGCCCACCCGCCCCTACTGTCTACCGCCGGTGTCGCAAGTCCGAAACGATTTTCGTTCCTTTGTCTCCATGCCACCGACACCCGGCGCTCTTTCGTCGGCGGCTGAGCAGCAACAGCCAACCGGGAGGGGGCTACTGTCTACTGTCTACTGTCTACTGTCTACTGTCTACTGTCTACTGTCTACTCTGTACAATATCCCCCGCCATGTACTCCGTCTCCATCGAAGCGCGGTTCGAAGCGGCTCACAATCTGCGTTCGTATCGTGGAGTTGCGGAGCCGCTGCACGGGCACTCGTATCGGGTGATCGCTGAGCTCGCGAGCAGCTCGGGAGATCTCGACGACGATGCGATCGCGGTGGATTTCGTCAGCTCGAAGCGCGAGCTCGAGCGGCTCGCGAAGAAGCTCGACTACGGCTACATCAACCAAGTCGAACCGTTCACGACTCTCAATCCTTCTGCGGAGAACATTGCGTCGTGGTTTCACCGCGAGCTTACAGACGCGCTGCGCGATGAGAAAGCGGTAGTTCGCTCGATCACTCTCTGGGAGGGTCCGGTCAACTTCGTTACATTCGTTCCCCAGGGAGAGGGTCAGTGATGCAAAAGATTCCGAACCACACAGCGCTCAAGGAATGGGCTGCGGTGATCTCCGCTCTCCGCTCCGGGGACCAAATCGTCCTGGTGCGCAAAGGAGGCATTGCAGATCCGGAGTTCGGTGTCGAGGCCGAGCGGTTCTATCTGTTTCCGACGTATCTCCATCAGAAGGAGAAACAGTTCCGTCCGGAGTACGTTCATCACTTCACGGCGACCGACCGACCCGGAGGCGAGCCGGAGGAAGTCACGGTCGATACCTGGTGCGAGGTCGCGGGAGTCTGGCGCGTGACCGATCTCGAACTGCTTCGGAAGCTTGGTGATCGGGTCATCTTCACGGACGAGACGTTCGAAGAGCGCTACCGCTTCCGGCCGGATCAGGCGGTGCACGTGATCGCGGTGAAAGCATTCGCGTTGCCGGAAGGCGTCAAGGTCAGAAATCTGCCGCTGTACGCCGGATGCCGCAGCTGGATCAGCGTCGAGGAGGAGATCGACGTCACCGGATCAGTCCCTGCGATTTCTGATGCGCTGCTCGCAGAGAAACTGGACGCCTTGGAGCGGATTCTCGGGAGCGTTCGGATCGCTGCGAAACAGGCTTGACCCTGTTTCGCCCACCGTTGGCGGAGACGGTGTCATCCTGAGCGAAGCGAAGGATCCCCTTCCTTGAGACGCTTGCGCCAGTCTTCAGGGGATTCTTCGCTTCGCTCAGAATGACACATCGTCCGTGGCGAGCACGCGCCATTGGGCTAGTCGGGATCGCCTTCGCGGGATGCGAGCCTCGAGGTCGTCAGTACGAAATCTGCCGTTACCGTTGCGACGAGCTTTCCGTCGGTGTCGCGGATGTCGGCCTGGCCGACGCAGACCTTCGAACCCTTCTTGATGATGACGGCGGTTGCGATCACGTTCGAGCGTGCGCGTCGCAGGTAGTGAATGTTGAGGTTGGAGGTCGCGAAGCCCATCTTCCCGTCGAAGCTCGTCGACAGGGCGCACGCAATCGCGGAGTCTGCGAGGCTGGCGAGAATTCCGCCGTGGATGTTGCCGGCGCCGCTGTCGATGTCGGCGCTGAACTGCAGCGACATTACGCAGCGATCCATTGAGAGGTCTTCCAGCTCGAAGGCGAGACGCTGAAGGGCCGGATGACCTGAGAATCGGGCGCGCAGCCGGTCGATCAGGTCGGGAGCGATCTTCTCCTCGTGCTCTTTCATTCCACGAGGTTACATGAGGTCCGAGCGTTCACGCAGGCTGCTCGCAGTTTCGGGTTCGCCGGCGGCGGTGCGAGAATCTATTCGTGGAGATTCTGCTGGGCTTCCTGATGATCGGCGGGGGCCTTGTCATCGCACTCGCCATAGCCGCGGGAGTCGCGATCAGGTCGAGTATGTCGGCCTCTTCCGCGATGCCGCGCCCGGGCCGAGATGGGATCGAGGCTTCGATACTGTTTCACGTCGCCGCGGCGGGCGGCGCATCCCGCGAGAAGGGTCTCGAGATGGTCCGCAAGGTTCGCCGTGCCGTGGTTCCGATCATCGAGGAGATCGATCTCTCGAGCTGGGCAGAGAGTTACAGAAGCCGGTACGGCCCTGAGGACGGCAGGCGACTGCTCGAGGATGCGGTCCGGACGGCCGTTCTCTCCGGGTCACCGTTGCCTGTCGCCCAATACGATTCACTCGTCGATCTGACGTTCGCTCTCGGATTTCACAGCGACGTCCTTACCAGACTGCGTTCGGACCATCCCTTCACGTACGAAGATCATGCGAGACGGGGCCGTCCGAGGAGTGCGGACCGAGGTGGCGGCTCGATCCCGCTGTTTTCGCGGACGGACGGTGAGGATCGGATGAGCCTGCTGGCGAGGCTCGGGCTCGACCGGGAGGTTCCGCGCAGCGAGCTGATCTCGGTCTACAGGGCGCTCGTGGCCCGGAATCACCCTGATCGCTTTCACGATGCGGGGACAGCGGAGCGGGAGGAGGCGGCCGCCAGGTTCATCGAGATCACCGATGCCTACGGAAAGCTGATGGCGGGAGCAGAAGAAGTTGATGAAAAAAGAAAAGTCTGATATTCTCCTTCGTCCGGAATAGGAGTCGTTCACCGTTTGTTTGCAGCCGATCCACCAGACTGAATTCCTCAGACGTCCGTATAACCTCTGTAGCAGTTCCTCGAAAACGGACGAAGTGTCCCCCGAAACAAACAGCCCCGGCCGGCAGTCGCCCCGTCCGAAGGTGTGGGGAGCGGCGGCAGCAAAGCACCTAAGTAGTTGGGATAATTATAGCTTACGCTGGAATATGAAGGTTCTTCGAGTCACGTCGGTAACTTATCTCGACCTGCCGCATCTAATTACGAGACGGCACGACTCATGAAGCAGACTAAAGGCAGTTGGGTTGTTCTTCTACCGACGGAGAAATGATGAAAAGCGCTGAAGCTTTCGAACAGGAACAGGCGTGGGACTTCGAAAAGGCCGCAATGCCTTACGTGGACTCGCTCTACAACACGGCCTACAGGATGACTCGGAACTCCGAGGATGCCGAGGATCTGGTTCAGGAGACGTACCTGAAGGCGTACAAGTACTACGACAAGTTCGAAGAAGGTACCAACTTCAAGGCGTGGCTCTTCAAGATCATGAAGAACACGTTCATCAACAATTACCGGAAGAAAAAGCTCACGCCGCACAAGATCGACTTTTCGGAGATCGAGGAGTCGTATGAGCGCGTCATTCAGAAGAACGCACCGGACCTGATCAAGGATCCCGAGAGCGAGATCTTCCAGGACATGATGGACGAGGACGTCAAGCGCGCCCTCGACTCGCTTCCGCATGACTACAAGATGGTCGTGCTTCTGGCTGACATCGAGGGCTTCTCCTACAAGGAGATCGCCGAGATTCTCGACTGCCCCGTCGGCACGGTGATGTCGCGACTTTATCGCGGCCGCAAGATGCTCGAGCGCACGCTTCTCGAGTACGCGAAGAAGTACGGCTATATCCGCAGCGGTGAGCCGGTGAAGATGCGTTCCCGGAAAGACGAGGCCAAGCCTCGCAAGAAGTCCGCGGCGGGAACAGAGGAGACGGACATCGTCGAGCCCGCTGACGAGGAAGTCGAACTTTTCGCCGCGGAAACCGAGGAATTCGATTTCGAGCTCGAAGACGAAGAGCCGGAAGAGGAATTCCAGCTCGAATAGGAAAGTTTCGATTTGCTGAAGTCGTCGCTTTAATTCCGGGAGGAGACCTCAATGGTCTGTGACGATGTAAAGCGAATCGTTTACTTTTATCTGGACGGTCAGGTTGGCGAGCAGAAAAAGGGCGCAATCACCTCGCACCTGAAGGGCTGCAGGAACTGCGACGATCGAGTCGAGATCAGCCGCCGCCTCCGGCAATTCATCGCAAAACGGTTGGGACCGCACTCAGCGCCGGCCCGGCTGCGCACGAGAATCCAGGAAGGCTTCGCATCTCTCCGGGGCTCGTCCGCGAGACCGTGAGTTCCGATGGGCGCCGCCTTGCCGCTCATCTTCGTTACCTCGAATCCCAACAAAGCGATCGAAGCAGAGCGGATTCTCGGAATCCCGCTCCTGCAGGCTTCCATATCCCTTCCTGAAATTCAGGCCGCCTCGATCGAAGAGATCACCCGCTACAAACTCGAAGCTGCCCGCGCCCGCGGATACCAGCGATTGATTGTCGAGGACGTCTCCTTCGGCTTCACCCAGCTCGGCGAATTTCCCGGACCCTATGTGCGGTGGCTTCTCGAAGCCGCCGGCGGAAAGGGACTCGGGGCAATCGCATTCGCGCTCCACGATCGTTCGGCTGTCGCCCGTTGCTGCGTCGGCTACTGGGACGGATCGACGGGTCATATCTTTTCAGGTGCCGTCTCCGGCGAGGTCCTGGTACAGCCCGAGGGAGATGAAAACTTCGGATGGGATCCCTGGTTCAGGCCCGAGGGCTCCGACAGGACATTCGCGATGATGAGCCCGGGGGAGAAAGATGCGGTCTCGCACCGGGGCCGCGCCTATGCGGCGTTGCGAACCCACCTGAGTCTCGACAAGGCCTCCTGACCAACGGCGGCCAATTTTCCGGACACGATAGCTCCAAAAGATGACACCCCGGGGTGCCAGGGCAGACACTCCTCAGCGGCCTTCTTCCCGCTAAACAATTCTTACAAAAGGTGTTGTTCTCCACACTCTCTGAATTCTCAGAGTGGCGTATCCCTTGAAATGTAGTGCCGGTACCGGTATGGGCCGGCACCGACAGAAAGGATCAGCCATGTGGGTCTTTGATGGAGAAGAGTGGACGCGGGAAGGCGGGTCTGCCGACAAGGAGACCTCGACGGTGAAGATCCCGGGACCGGAGGAGATGCTTCCTCTGCAGATCCTCGAGATCCTTCCGACGCCGCGAGCCCGTGAGATCGAAACCTTCATTCCGACGGTAATGCCGTCGACCAGCAATACCAGGAAACCGCGCTGACGCGCGGTTTTTTGTTGACGATTCGTCCCTCCCTTTTCTCCGACTTCCTCAGTCAATCCGTTCTGTCACTCAATGCATGGCACCCAGGTTGCTCATTGGGATTTCAGCCCAACTTCGAATCGAGGTGTGTCTGATGAAACATGCATTTGGATTGCTGCTTCTCCTGTCGTTTCTGACGCTGACTGCGTGCGGAGGAGACGAGAGCGCAGCAGATGGAACTCCCGCGGCCGCACCCGGGACGGAGATTCCAACCCAGACGACCACGGTCGTGGTCGAGCTTCCCGCCGGAGGCGGAACGGATACTGCGGCTGCACCTGCGACTGCGACGGGAACGGCGACGGACACCGCGACAGCTGCTCCAGCCCCCGCTGCGAGCCCGGCGCAGTAGCTGCGAAGATGCACAGATCCCCACGATCGCAAAGTAGCGGGACAGTCCGATGTCCCGTTCCCGAGGGCGTGAAGCGGTACGACATCTGGGGCATTCATGAGGGGTCGTGGCGCCAGAACGTACTCAATCTGACGATTCCGAGGAACGGCGGATCGGAATCCGCCGCTACTTGCTTCGGAGTTCCGCTTTGAGCTTTTCGTACACGTTGCGCGTCTGACGCTCGGTCTCTTCAGCCGAGCCTCTGTTGTCGATCACGTAGTCGGCGAGTTCAAGCCTCTCTTCTCGCGACATCTGCCTCGCCATGCGGCGGAGCGCCTCATCTTCTTCGAGCCCCCGCGCGACCGCGCGCTTCAACTGGGTCTCAGGGTCGACGTCCACGACGATAATCCGGTCGTAACGATCCCTTCCTCCTGATTCAAGAAGCAGCGTCGCTTCCACAATGAAGATGCCATTCGCACCCTCGGACGATTCGTCCGCGATCATCCGGGCTTCTTCCGCGATGACGAGCGGATGAATCAGCGCGTTGAGCTCCGCTGCCGATTCCGCCGTCGCGAGCGCAACTGACGAGAGCTTCGGACGGTCGATCCCTCCATCGGGACGCAGCACATCTTCGCCATAGCGTTTAACGATTGCTTCGAACCCCGCCTGTCCCGGCCGGTAGAGATCGGCCACTACGCGGTCTGCGTCGATTACGCGCGCGCCGAGCCGCGCAAATGTTCTCGCAACGGTCGATTTTCCGGACGCGATTCCTCCCGTGAGTCCGACGCGGAGGATCATCCTCTCCGCTCCCGTGCGGCGATCACCGTGTTCTGCATGAGCATCGCGATGGTCATCGGCCCGACTCCTCCGGGGACCGGAGTAACCCACGAGGCACGCTCGAGCGCGGCGGGAAAATCGACGTCGCCGGCGAGCACGCTCTTGCCCTCGCGCAGCGCCCTCAATTTTCCTTCGTCACGGATTGCGCGGGCAGGTTCGGAATCAGGTTCGATTCTGTTGATCCCGACGTCGATCACGATCGCGCCCGGACGGATCATTTCGCCCGTGACAAACAGCGGCCTTCCGATCGCCGCGATGAGGATGTCCGCCTGAGAAGCCACTGCCGCCAGATCTCGAGTACGGGAATGACAGATCGTCACGGTGCAGTCCCGCTGGAGCAGTAGAGCGGCGACCGGTTTCCCCACGATGTTGCTCCGCCCGATGACCACCGCATTTTTTCCGCGGAGCGACTCTCCAGTGGATTCGAGCATGCGGATGACGCCCGCAGGCGTACAGGGGACGAGTTTTGCTGAGCCGAGATGCAGCAGGCCGACGTTGACGGGATGGAATCCGTCGACGTCTTTCGACGGGTCGATCGCTCGCAGCACCGCTTCGGAATCGATATGGGGTGGCAGCGGCAGCTGGACCAGAATGCCGTCAACCTCGTTGTCGGCGTTGAGCCGGGCGATGACGGCCATCAACTCGGCCTGCCTGATCTCGGCCGGATGATGTTCCTGCGTGCCACGGAAGCCGAGTTCCGTCGCCTTCCGTGCCTTGTTCCGCACATAGACTTCGGAAGCGGGATCGGCCCCCACGCGCACTGCAACCAGTCCGGGGGTGATCCCCTGAGCAGCGAGTTTCTCTACTTCCTTCCGCACATCGGCTTCCACCGCCGTTGCGATCGATTTGCCGTCCAGCAGGCTGGCCTGGGTCACTGAGTATCTCCTCTGTAAATCGTTGCGATACCGCCGCTGAGTTTCTGCGCGGTGGCCGAATGAAACCCCGCTTCCCTCATGAGCGCCAGAAACCGCTCCCCCTGAGGAAAATCTCCGACGGAGCCGGGAAGGTAGCGGTAGGCGGTGGGCGAGCCGCTGATGAGTCCTCCCAGTCTGGGGAGAACCCGTCCAAAGTACCAGGCGTACGGAAGGCCGAGGATGCCCGACGGGTTGGAAAGTTCGAGAATCATCAACCTTCCGCCTGGCCGGATGACCCGCTTCATCTCGATGAGCGCGACAAGGGGATCCTGAAAATTGCGGATTCCGAACGCGACCGTGATGGCGTCGAATCCGTCGGTTGCGAATGGCAGGGCAAGGGCGTCCGCGGCGATCTGCGGGATCCGCTCGCGGGAAACCTTACCGCGGCCTGCGAGCATCATCTCGAGCGTGAAATCAGCCGACACCGCGGCATGGCCCTGCCGGCGCAACTCGATCGCGAGGTCCCCGGTGCCGGACGCCAGGTCGAGCACCCGCCCCGGTCCGGGAAGGAGGTTTCGGAGGGCTTTCCGCCTCCAGAGGACGTCGACGCGGAGGGAAAGCAGCCGGTTCGCTCGATCGTATGTAGGGGCAATCTCGGCAAACATGTCGCGGATTTTGCCGGGGCTCTTGTCGAGAAGGTTCACGGGGAGGGTTCTACCATAGGGGAGAAGTAGACAGTAGACAGTAGACAGAAGACAGTAGCCCCCGCCCGGGGTCGACTCAACGTGTGGAGTCTCTTGCCTTGTTCAGTAGGCGGGGCCGGCGGCCTACTGTCTACTGTCTACTGTCTACTGTCTACTGTCTACTGCGTACTGTGTACTGTCTACTCCCTCCCGTGCTACAGTCCCCGCTCCGCTCCGAACGGGGTCCGGGAATGAACCGGTTGACAGTGGTTGTTCGCAGTGGTTACCATCTCACCCCCTTCTCATAGGGAGTGGTGTGTTGTGTCTTTTCAGCCGTTTCGAAGAGTCGCTGGCCGTGAATACGTCCGGCCCAGGTCTTCCTAACATTGGAATCCCAGCGCGGTGGGTACGATTTGTCCGAGGTCCGTCAGGGCTGAGGCGAGGCGGACTCGATCGAGCGGTTTTTACATCAAGAGAGTTGCAGGGAGAGTCATGCGCACGTATTTCCCCAAAGAGGGAGACATTCAGTCCCGGTGGTACATCATCGACGCTGATGGTGTGGTTCTGGGTCGTCTGTCGACACAGATCGCCAACATCATCTCGGGCAAGGCGAAGCCGACCTATACTCCGTTCCTCGACACGGGAGACCACGTGATCGTGGTCAACGCCGAGAAGATCGCCTTGAGCGGCACGAAAGAGGGCGACAAGATGTACCGGCATCACTCCGGTTACCCCGGTGGATTGAAAGAAAAGGCCGCGAAATTCGTCCGGGCTGAGAAGCCGGAACAGATGATCGAGACCGCTGTGTGGGGAATGCTTCCGAAGAACAAGCTCGGACGCAAAATGCTCAAGAAACTGAAAGTCTATCGCGGCGGGAACCACCCGCACGTGGCGCAGCAGCCCGAGAAGCTCGATCCGGCCGCTGATCGCCGCCAGAAGTAAGGGGAGGCAATTTTGGCTTTGGTCGAATACTACGGAACCGGAAGAAGAAAAACGTCGACGGCGCGTGTGCATCTGCGCCAGGGTACTGGTGCGATCGTGGTGAATCACCGCGGCTTCGACGAGTACTTTCCGAACGAAGTGCTGAAGATGATCATCAAGCAGCCTTTGTCGCTGACCGAGACAGTTGATCATTTCGACATCGTGATCACCGTCGATGGCGGCGGCCCGACCGGACAGGCCGGGGCGATCCGCCACGGGATTTCCCGGGCGCTGCTGAATTACAACGGTGAGCTGCGCAAACGCCTCAAAAAGGCGGGTCTTCTCACGCGCGACCCACGCATGAAAGAACGCAAGAAGTACGGTCAGAAGGGCGCGAGAGCGCGCTTCCAGTTCTCGAAGCGTTGATCCGGTGTTCGATGTTCTGTTTTTTCTGAATTGAAGGCCTACATTGGGGACAGGGGCTTTTCGCTCCTGTCCCTTTGTTTTGCCCAGGGACGGAATGGCCGTCCCGCTGGAACTAAATCCGAGAGCGGTCACAGACGCGCACTCGTTCAGTACAAAGGAGGAGTCACTTGGCGGTATCCATTACGATGAAAGAGCTGTTGGAAGCCGGCGTTCACTTCGGTCATCAGACCAAGCGCTGGAATCCGAAAATGAAGAAGTACATCTTCGGGAAGCGCAACGGGATTTACATCATTGACCTGCAGAAGACGCTCAAGCTCTTCAAAGAAGCTTCGGTGTTTGTCAGCGACCTCGCGTCGCAGGGCAAGCGAGTCCTGTTCGTAGGCACAAAGCGCCAGGCGCAGGACGCGATTCTCGAAGAAGCTAACCGCTGCGGCATGTTCTACGTGAACAATCGCTGGCTGGGTGGCACCCTTACGAACTTCACCACGGTGCGTAAATCGATCGAACGGCTCAAGGAGCTCGAAGTCGTTCTCGGCGACACCGAGAAAGAGCTGTCCAAGAAAGAACGCGCAGCTCTCGATCGCGAACGCGAGAAGCTCCAGAAGAACCTGATCGGAATCCGCGAGATGGACGGCCTCCCGGATGCCCTCTTCGTGATCGATCCGAAGAAGGAGTACATCGCGGTCATGGAAGCCAAGAAGCTTGGAATTCCCGTCGTCGCGATTGTCGACACGAACTGTGACCCGGAGTCGATTGATCACGTCATACCGGGTAATGATGACGCGATCCGGGCGATCCGGCTCTTCACACAGAAAATCGCCGACGCGGTGCTCGAAGGCTACAACATCGCCGAGGAGCGCTACATCGGCGCCACCGGCGACAAGGAAGATGACGAGGGCGGCATTCAGCCTCCCGTTGAAGTGGAGCCCACCGAGGCCGTTGCAGCCGCGGCTCCCCAGGTTTCCTGACGGCATCGTAGCGAAAGCGCATCGCCGGCATCACGGCGACGGAGGCTGAAAACTCGCCTCTCGTCCCGCGATCCGGCGCTGCATCCCTTTCAGTCGTCCGGTTTTCGTTCGCAACGCGAGCCGCCCGCAGTCTTCGTCTGATGCATGGCGGTCGCACACGAGATGTTTGGAGAATGACTATGGCTCAGATTTCAGCAGCCCAGGTGAAGGAACTTCGAGAGCGTACGGGTGCAGGGATGATGGACTGCAAGAGCGCCCTGACCGAGGCCAGCGGCGATTTCGATGAGGCTGTGAAGATCCTTCGCAAGAAAGGTCTCGCAGCCGCAGGAAAGAAGGCAGGCCGCGTGACTTCAGACGGCGTCGTGGCGGCGCACATCGTCGGTTCCATTGGTGTCCTCATCGAGGTCAACTGCGAGACCGACTTCGTCGCGAAGACGGACGAATTCCAGGAATTTGTTCGGACCCTCGCTTCGCTCGTTGCCACCAGCAGCGTCAAGGACGTCGAGTCGCTGATGAAGCAGAAGTATCCGAATGACCCTGAAGGGCAGACCGTCGAGCAGGTCATCGCCACGAAGATCGGCACGATCGGCGAGAACATCTCCGTGCGTCGATTCACGAACTACCGCGCAGGCGATCATGGTCTTCTCGGTTACTACATCCATGCGAATGGAAAGATCGGCGTGCTCGTCGAACTTGGCGCTGAAAATGCCGCTATGAAACCGCAGATTGAGACCGTTGCAAGGGAAATCGCCATGCACATTGCGGCTGCCGAGCCCCGGTTCGTCGCCCGTGAAGAGGTGACGCCGAAGGATCTCGAGACCGAGAAGGAAGTTGCACGCGACTCCGCTCTGAAGGCCGGCAAGCCGGAAGCGATGATCGACAAGATCGTCGCCGGTAAGATGGAGAAGTTCTACGGCGAGAACGTCCTTGGCGAGCAGGCGTTCATCAAGGACGACAAACTCACGGTTTCACAGTATCTTCAGAAGCAGGCGACTGATAGCGACACCAAGCTCGAGATCCGACGCTTCTCGCGCTTCAAGCTGGGCGAGGGGCTTCAGAAACGTGAAGACGACTTCGCCAGCGAAGTCCTGGCTCAGGCCGGTCGGTGATCAGCATTTTTCGCGTCGAAGAAAGCCAGTGCTCGCGCACTGGCTTTTTTTTGGGTAGGCGTGTGTCATCCTGAGCGAAGCGAAGGATCCCCTGACGATGCCGGGACTCTCCTCGGAGTGAGGGGGATCCTTCGCTTCGCTCAGGATGACACGCTTTCGATTCCAGGGATCCAGCTGCTCCGGTCCCATTTCTGCATTCTGACTTCTGAATTCTGAATTCTTCAGTTAGGCTCCGCTCGACGGGACGAAACGCATGATAGAAAAACCGAAATACCAGCGAATTCTCCTCAAGCTCTCCGGCGAAGCGCTCATGGGTGGGCGGCGGTTCGGGATCGATGCCGATGTGCTCGCAACGATCGCCGACGAGATCGCCTCCGTTCACCAGCTCGGCGTTCAGGTCGCTCTCGTCATCGGGGGCGGCAACATCTTCAGGGGTGTGACCGCCGCGACCGAAGGAATCGACCGCGTTGCCGGCGATCACATGGGCATGCTTGCAACGGTGATCAACTCGATCGCTCTTCAGGACGCCTTGGAGCGACGCGGCGTCGACACCCGCGTGACCTCCGCCATCAACATGAGCGAGGTGGCTGAACCCTTCATTCGCAGACGCGCAATCCGCCACCTGGAGAAAGGTCGCGTGGTCATCTGCGCAGCCGGAACCGGCAATCCTTATTTCACGACCGATAGCGCTGCGGCACTCCGTGCCAGTGAGCTCAAGTGCGAGATTATCTACAAGGCAACCAAGGTCGACGGAATTTACACCGCCGATCCCAACATCGATCCGAACGCGCGGCGGATCCCGCACGCAACCTATCAGCAGGTGCTTGCCGAAAGGCTCGAAGTGATGGATGCTTCGGCGATCGATCTGGCCCGCGGGAGCTCGATTCCAATCTGCATCTTTTCGCTTAAGGAGAAGGGGAACATACGTCGGGCCGTCCTGGGCGAGGACATCGGATCGATCGTGTCGAACGAGCTCCCGGCTGCCTGATGGAAGGAGAATTGAGATGGTCAAGGAAGTCATCAAGGATCTCGACCGGCGGATGCACGGCGCAATCGAGGCTCTGCATCACGAATTTCGAACGCTGCGAACCGGCCGGGCGAACACGTCCATGCTCGACGGCGTCGTCGTGGACTACTACGGCACCCCGACTCCACTGAGCCAGGTCGCGAACCTGGGCGTCCCGGAGTCGTCGCTCATCACGGCCCAGCCGTGGGACAAGTCGATGATCCCCGCCATCGAGAAGGCGATCCGGAACTCAGGGCTCGGGCTCAACCCCGCAAGCGATGGAAAGGTCATCCGCATCCCCATTCCTCCCCTGACCGAAGAGCGCAGGAAAGAGCTAACGAAAAAAGCGCACGTGATGGCCGAAGATTCTCGCACTGCGATCCGTCAGGTGCGCAGGGATGGCAACGACAAACTCAAGAAGATGCAGAAGGACAGCGAGATCTCCGAGGATGAGGAGAAGCGCGCGCATGACGAGGTGCAGAAACTCACCGATCACTATATCGGCGAGGTGAATGAGACGCTCGAGCACAAAGAAAAAGAAATCATGGAAGTGTGATGAAGATGGTTCTGCCCGCCACACTTCCGCCCGGTTGTGGGTTCTGGGTTCTGGGTGGAGCTGCATCACTCGGGCGTCCCCTCCCAGAACCCGGAACCCAGAACCCAGAACCGTTCTCATGAGATGCTCGGTCATCATTCCCGCCGCCGGTTCGGGCACGCGCTTCGGCGGTGACGTTCCCAAGCAATTTCTGCCACTTCGGGGACGTCCCCTGATCGCCCACGCGGTCGAACGGTTTCTCGCGGAAGACGTTGTCGATCAGGTGATCATCTGCGGATCCCGAGAGCATCTTTCCACGCTCGAAGCGATGCGCACCGAACGAGGTTGGGACTACGTTGCGATCATTGAGGGCGGCGCGACGCGCAGGGACTCGGTCGCCGAAGGCGTGCGCACTGCCACAGAAAGCAGTGTCGAAATGGTCGCCGTCCACGATGCAGTCCGGCCCTTCTTCAGCTCACGGACCTTTCTCGCCGTACTCGAGGCCGCTGCGGCAAGCGGTGCGGCGCTTCCGGCACTTCCGGTAACGGAGACGCTTCACCGCGCCGAAGACGGCTTCGTTGCGGAGACCCCGGACCGGAGTCACTTCTATAGCGCTCAGACGCCTCAGTGCTTCAGGATCGCGTTGCTGAAGGAGGTGCTCGACCGTGCGATCGAGGAAGGATACCCTGCTACCGATGAAGCGGGTGCTGCAGCAAGATACGGACACCGCGTGAAGATCGTGACTGGAGACGTGGGGAACATCAAGATCACGCATCCGGACGACTTCCAGGCGGCGGAGGCCAGTCTCGACCGCTGGGAGACAGAGCGATGAAGCGTGTCGGAATGGGCGTCGACGTGCACGCTTTCGACGAGGCACGGCCCCTCGTGCTCGGCGGCGTTACAGTTTCCGATCGCGGAGGCCTGGCCGGTCACTCCGACGCCGACGCCGTTCTGCACGCGATCACAGACGCCCTCCTGGGCGCGGTCGGCGCTGGGGACATCGGTGAGCACTTTCCATCGGATGATCCGCGATGGCAGAACGCTGACTCGTCGATCTTTCTCGCCGAGGCGGTGCATGCCGTCACCGAGCGCGACGGAACGATCGTGAATATGGATGTGACGATCATCGCGCAGCAGCCGAAGCTGGCGCCGCACCGAGCAGCCATCCGCGAATCCGTAGCGCGACTTGCCGGTCTCCGCGAGGACCAGGTCAGCATCAAGGCCACGACGACCGATCACCTCGGTGCCCTCGGCCGCGCAGAAGGCATCTGCGCGATGGCGATCGTGCTCGTCGATGTGCAGCCGAATTTTTCGATTGAGCATTGATCAAGGCAGTAGACAGTACACAGTAGACAGAAGACAGTAGCCCGCCCGCCCCGCCTACTGGCTACTGCTCACTGCCTACTGGACGCGGCACCCGGACGCCGACGCTCGTCTTCAAACGCAACCCCCTCGCCGACTCGACCGGGGCGGGGGCTACTGTCTCCTGTCTACTGTGTACTGTCTACTATCCTCTCGGCTATAGTCCTTCTCCGTGACCACCCGCCCCATCCGCGTCCGTTTTGCTCCGTCGCCGACCGGGCATCTTCATGTTGGTGGCGCCCGTACTGCCATCTTCAACTGGCTCTATGCGCGGCGGCACGGGGGAGCGTTCATCATCCGCGTCGAAGATACCGATCAGGCGCGCTCCACGCGCGAGTCGGAGCAGATGGTGCTCGACGATCTCCGCTGGCTCGGCCTGGACTGGGATGAGGGACCGATGATTGGCGGACCGCATGCACCGTACAGGCAATCGGAGCGGATCCCGATCTATGCGCGTGCCGCCGAAGATATTCTGTCAAGCGGTCATGCGTACCGTTGTTTCTGCGAGGAAGAGGATCTGGAAGCTCGTAGGAAAAAGGCCGAGTCGGCGGGGATGCCACCGCACTACGATCTCCGCTGCTTCCGACTTTCGCCCGACGAAGTGAAGGGGAACATCGAGAGGAATCAGCCATTCGTCGTCCGGTTTCACGTTCCGAAAGAGGAAGGCAGCGCGTTCGACGCCGACGTCACGATCAACGACCTGATCCGCGGCGAGGTGACGTGGAGAAAAGAATCACTCGGCGATTTCATCGTCCTGCGCTCCGACGGCATGCCGACTTACAATTTCTCGGTCGTAGTCGACGATCACTACATGGAGATCACTCATGTGATCCGGGCGGAAGAGCACTTGACGAACACGCACAGGCAGGTGCTGTTGTATCGCGCGCTGGGATGGCCCGTTCCTGAGTTCGCGCACGTCTCGCTCATCCTCGGTGAAGACCGCACCAAGTTGTCGAAGCGTCACGGAGCGACATCCGTTGCCGCGTATGCTGAGGAAGGCTATCTGCCCGATGCAATGTTGAACTATCTGGCGCTCCTCGGCTGGTCGACCCCGGACGGACTCGAGATTTTTTCGCGACAGTATGCGATTGATCATTTTTCGTTCGATCGCGTCAACTCTGCCGCAGCCGTATTCGATCCTAAGAAGTTCGAGTGGGTGAATGGTCAGTACCTGCATATAGCCGCGCCCGGCGCCCTGCGCGAACTGATTCAGGTGCGCCTCGAAGCGCTCGGGTGGCTCGAAGCCGACACACCCGAAGCGCGCGAATGGCTGGATCAGGCGATCGAGCTCGTGCAGAAGAGCGTTACGCGTTTGTATGGGCTGCTCGATGTTCTCGAGTTCTTCTTCAAATATGAAGTTCACTCGATTCTCGAGCATGAAGAAAACAGGCAGGTTCTCAGCGAGCCGGAAACCGTTAGATTGCTGCGCGCCCTCGCGGAAGATCTGAGAAGCCAGGGAGTGCCGCAGGACTCGGACAGCTACCACGCGCTCGCTGATCGGATGAAGGCCGCGACCGGTTTGAAGGGAAAGAAGCTGTTCATGCCGATGCGCGTTGCGCTCACGGGATGGACGCACGGACCGGAACTGCACCGCACTGTACCGCTGCTCGAGCGCGGGAGCCGGATCAAAGGAATCGGTGCGGTCATGCCGCCCCTCGCACGTGTCGAGGCGCTTCTGGAACAGCTCTCTTCCTGATGTACGGCCTTCTGCGCAGCGCGCTCTTCCGTCTCGACGCCGAAGAGGCTCACGAGATCGCGACTGCGCAGATGATGCGGCTTCAGGAGATCGCGATCGTTCGCCGGTTGATTGAGAGAGTGTTCCGCAGCGATGAGCATCCCGTCGAATTGTGGGGACTCCGCTTTCCGAACCCCCTCGGCATCGCTGCGGGGTTCGACAAGAACGCGCGTATGGTTCCGATGCTCTCCGCGCTCGGATTCGGGTTCATCGAAGTCGGAACGGTCACGCTCAGGCCGCAGGCGGGAAACCCGCGCCCGAGGATGTTCCGGCTCGCGGACTCGCAGGCGCTGATCAACCGGCTGGGATTCAACAACGATGGCGCAGAAGTTGTCGCCGCGAGGCTCCGCGCTCTGTGGACTTCGATGGGTCCGGACGAATGGCGCCCGCTGCTGGTGAACATCGGGAAGAACCGTGACGTGACAATCGAGGATGCCGCAGAGAGTTACGAGGAGGCTTACCGGCTGCTCGGTCCGGTGGCGGACGGCGTTGTGCTGAATGTCTCGTCGCCGAACACGCCGGGACTGCGCGATCTTCAGAGCCCGGAGCAGCTGCGTCCGATTCTCGAGCTGGTCCGCAGCGTGCGGATGTCCTCGGAATTCCTGCGGTCCGGCGGACACCCGATTCTGGTCAAGATCGCCCCGGATCTCGATGATCTCCAGTTGGCGGGCATTGCGGAATTGTGCGGAGAGCTGGCGGACGGAATCATCGCGACGAATACGACGCTCAGCCGGGACGGGCTGGCATCACCGGTCGCAGAGGCCGGCGGACTTTCCGGCAGGCCGCTGTTCGAAAGGTCGACGGACGTGCTCAGAATGCTGCGCGGGCTTCTCGGGCCGGACTATCCTCTGATCGGCGTGGG
>JBGSYJ010000208.1:0-28014 GCA_041750915.1 Thermoanaerobaculia bacterium
CATCCGGCCGCGTTCTACATCTCGCTGCTCAACGCCTGGCCGATGGGCTTCTACCATCCCGCATCGCTCGTGAAGGATGCGCAGCGACATGGGACTGCGGTTCTGGCAATCGACGTGACGCGCTCCGGCTGGATGTCCCGCTGGGAAAACAACGGAATCCGCCTCGGGATGCGGTTCGTGAAGGGGCTGCAGGAGAAGACGGGAAGGCGGATCGAAGAGGAGCAGGCGCGGGCGCCGTTCCGAAGCGTCGAGGATATGGCGCGGCGCTGCAATCTTCGCGATGACCAGCTCACTCGGTTGGCAGACGCAGGAGCGCTGATCGCGTTCGGTCTCAAGCGGCGCGATGCCCTCTGGCAGGCTGCAAAAGTCGCGCGCCGCGGCGGACCGCTGCTCGAAGAGGTCGAGGCAATCGAATTAAAAGCTTCGGTTCCGGCCAAAAAGCGATCGAAGACCTCTCCCCTGCCGCTGATGAGCTCATTCGAAGAAACGCTGGCGGATTACAGAACGATGGAGATGACGGCGGGTCCACATCTGATCGAACACTACAGAAAGGATCTCGACCGCAACGGGATCATCTCTGCGGCAGGCCTCAGCAAACTGAACGACGGGAGACGAGTCGTTACGGCAGGAGCGGTGATCGTACGCCAGCGGCCCGGCACGGCGAAGGGATTCGTCTTTCTCACGCTGGAAGACGAGACGGGCATGTCACAGGCGATCGTGCATCCCGATCTTTTCCGGGCGAACCGCGCGCTGATCGTCGGCTCGCCGGGGCTGGTCGTCGAAGGCATCCTTCAGAACCAGATCGGCCAGCCGTCGGTGAAGGCGGAACGGTTCTGGGCGCTGCAGCAGTTCTCGGGGATTCCGAGTCACGACTTTCACTGAGAGCGCGCGAGGCCGAGGTGTCATCCTGAGCGAAGCAAAGGATCCCCTGATTGCTTGCGGCAGAGCGAGTCCTGAGGGGATCCTTCGCTGCGCTCAGGATGACACCGGGATGAATGCTCTAGCTGTCGTACCACGTCACCGCCTCGGAGGCAGGGCCTCGGAGGGCCCTGCCACATAAATGACGTTCCGCTGACGCTCGGCTGACGGACTCCTGACGAGCTGTGTGGATAGTGGGGGCACTTCAGGAGGAGTCATGCAACTCTTACAGCAGAAGGCAGTCCCATCAAACTCGGCCGTGCTCTGCACGATCTGCGGAGGAAAGCTTCCGTTCCCTTTCGCAAACACAGGAGACGAGGCGATGGACGAGATCGTCTATCAGATCTGGCTCCAGACGCCCTGCCGCACCTGCCATACACGGCCGGAGGATATGGGGTGGGATTGAAAGAAAAGGATGAAGGATGAAAGATGAAGGATGAAGGCCGCCACCCGAATCTGGAGTTCTGAGTTGTGAGTTCTGAGTTGTGAGTTCCCATCCACCCGGCCCTGGTCAGACGCGGAGACACCCCCTACTCTTCGGACCGCCTCACACCGGTCAGTCCCGGGGGCGGGCGGGAACTCACAACCCAGAACTCAGAACTGCGTCCTCAATTTTCGCTGCAAGAACGAAGTCGCTGCGCGTGAGTCCATCGATCTTGTGCGTCCAGATCTCGATCTTCACCTTTCCCCAGGACAGATGGATGTCAGGGTGATGGCCCTGCTGCTCGGCAATCTCACCGACGCGGTTCGTGAAGGCGAGCGCTTCCGCGAAGTCGGGAAACTGAAATTCCTTCTCGATGTGGTGACCTTCGACGACTTGCCATTGCCTGCCCAGCTCCAGTGACAACTGCTCGAGCTCCTCCCCTTCCAGGGGTGGCACACCACCGCGACAGGGAACACATGTTTCAGCCGAAAGGGCCATAGGGTCCTCCAGGCCGGCGGGATTCGTGGGGAATTTCCCTTCCACGCGCCGGATTGCAGAAATGGTATACCGGTCCGCGCAGCAGTAAGGAGACCATTTCATGGAGTCCATTGCGAAATTCACGAATTCCGTCACGGCGATGAACAAGCCGTGGGTGGACTCTCCGTTCTTTCCTCAGCTGCTCGAGAGCGCCGGCCTTCAGCTCACAGAGCAGCGGATGCTCATGGATTTCGCTCGGGACGGCTATCTCGTTATCGACCCGGAGATCCCCGATTCCGTGCTCGAGTCGATCGTCCGAAGCCTGCGAGACCGGTTCAAACCGACGTACGAGCCCTACTATGCAGACGAAACGAGAGTGCAGGACGCCTGGCATTTCAGCGAGGACGTCCGGGCGGCCGCAGCGGCGCCAAAAGTGCTCGAGGTGCTTCGCCTTCTCTATCAGCGCGAGCCGGTTCCATTTCAAACGTTGAACTTCCGAGTTGGCTCGCAGCAGCGCACCCACAGCGATACGATCCACTTCAGCTCGGTACCTGATGGATTCATGTGCGGGGTCTGGCTCGCGCTGGAGGACATCGATTCGAACAACGGCCCGCTCCACTACTACCCGACGAGCCAGAAACTCCCGGTGTTCGACATGGCCGACATCGGCATCAGTGCGAGCTTCCAGCGAAGCCAGTACGAGAGATATCCAGAGTACGAAGACTTCGTCGAAGCCCTGATGAAAACCGAGCAACTCGAGCGTCACGAGATCAACGTGAAACGTGGGGAGGCCCTGATCTGGTCAGCCAATCTTTTTCACGGTGGCTCGCCGATTCTCGATTCGTCGAGAACGCGGTTCAGCCAGGTGACGCACTATTATTTCGACGGCTGTCTTTACTACACGCCGCTGCTGTCTGACCGAGGCCTCGGGAAGCTCTACACGCAACGTTCGGTGAACGTGCAGACCGGTGAAACGATCCCTCAGTATTACAACGGACGGCTCGTAGAGAACCCGGGGGAATGGCCGCCGCATCTGGTCGGAGAGAATCTCCACGTGCCGCGGGCGATCGTGGCACCGAAGCCGTCCGGAAAGATTCACCGTCGCTTTCTGGACTGGCTGGCGAAGCCGGACGAAGCGCGGGTGTGAGATCCCGGCGGGGGGAACCAAGTGTCATCCCGAGCAAGCGTGGGTGTGCGGGAGGGGCGAGGGACGACACTCCGCGATTAATCCACAACCTCAACATGACCACTGCTTCACCCAACGACCGCGAACATCCTCTGCAGAGCGCGGTCAGCCTTCTCCCGGATCGGTTCCGGCACCTCGATCGGGTACTTCATCTCCTTCAGGGAATCGCGCACGTCCTCCAGTGTCGTGACCTTCATGAACGTGCAGAGCTTGCAGCCCTTGAGGAACTGCTTATCCGGCACCTCCATCGAGAGTCTGTCGGAAAGGCCGCACTCCGTCACGACGAGAAACCGCTCGGCCTGATTCTCTTTGGCGTATTTGACCATGCCTGAGGTCGACAGCACGGCGTCGGCGAGCTTCGCGACGTCAGGCCTGCACTCGGGGTGGACGAGAATCTTCAGCTCCGGGTCCATGTCCCGCATCTTCTGCACTTCCTGCGGCGTGATCTGCTGGTGCACGTAACAGAAGCCGTCCCAGGGAATGATGTTCTTTTCCGGCACCTGTTCGGCGACATGGTTTGCCAGATTGCGGTCCGGCACGAAGAGGATGTTCTCGTTCGGCAATGACCGTACGACTCGCGCAGCGTTTGCAGAAGTACAGATGATGTCCGACAGCGCTTTGACTGCCGCCGTGGTGTTCACGTAGCTGACGACTGCAAGATCGGGATACGTGTTCTTCAGCTCGGCGATTCGCGCCTCGAGATCTTCGGCCGGGGCGGAGTCAGCCAGCTGGCACCCCGCCAGCAGATTCGGAAGCAGGACGGTTCTCGACGGGTTGACGATCTTCGCCGTCTCGGCCATGAAATGGACGCCGCAGAACTCGATGACGTCGGCGTCTTTGACCTGCGCCGCCATGAGCGCCAGCTCGAGCGAATCGCCGACGAAGTCCGCGACTTTGAGGATCTCGGGCCGGTAGTAGTTGTGCGCGACGATGACGGCGTTCCGCTTGTCCTTGAGCTCGCGGATCTCGTCATGAAGCTGCTCGAATTCACGAGCATCCTCTTCCGTGTATTGAAAAGTCTTGACCCGCTGCAATTCCTCGAAAAGTGTCGACATGCTGTTCGTTCTCTCCTGCGTCGCAAACCGCCGCTTTCCCTCGGCACATTTTCGGCGTTGCAGTTCAGTGCGCCACCCGTGCCATCATGACATGAGAGAGGATGACATGACTCCAGACGACATGGACCCGATCGAGATCCCGATCGACGATTCTTTCGACCTTCATCCGTTCCGGCCGCGCGAGGTCCGTGATGTCGCAGAGGCCTACCTCGAAGCGGCGCGCGAGAAGGGGTTCCGGCAGGTACGGCTGATCCACGGGCGCGGGATCGGAGTGCAGCGTGAAATCATCCGATCCCTGCTGGGATCGCTCGTTTACGTCGAATCCTTCCACGACGCCGAAGCGAGCGGAGGCGGATGGGGCGCGACGGTTGTGTACTTCAAAGATGAAGGATGAAAGATGAAAGATGAAGCCCGCCCACCCCAAGTGAGGGTGAGGGCCGGGGGCTTCATCTTTCATCTTTCATCTTTCATCTTTTGTGTTTCGTCATGCGATACTTTCCCCTGCATGGTCCTCTTCAATCACGCAACACGGGAAATGACGGCGAAGATCGTCTACTACGGCCCCGGGCTCTGCGGTAAGACGACGAACCTGCTGGTCATCTACGACAAGCTGGACAACGATGCAAAAGGGAAAATGCTTTCCCTGGCCACACGGTCCGATCGAACCCTGTTCTTCGACCTGCTCCCCGTCGATCTCGGCAAGGTGGGCAACTTCCGGCTCAAGATCCAGCTCTACACGGTTCCGGGACAGGTCTTCTACAACGAGACGCGAAAGCTCGTTCTGCGCGGAACCGACGCCGTCGTCTTCGTCGTCGACTCTCAGTCATCGATGGTTGATTCGAATCGCGACAGCTTCGCCAACCTGTTCGAGAACCTGAAGGAGAACCGGATCGACGCAGATGACGTCCCGATCGTCATTCAGTACAACAAACGGGACATCCCCGGCGTGCTTCCCGTGCGCCAGCTCGAAAAGGAGCTAGGGCTCGACGGATACCCTTCACTGGAGGCCTCCGCGCTCAAGGGCGAAGGGGTGATGGAGACATTTCGTCTGGTCTCGAAGCTGACGGCGCAGAAACTGCTCGAGCGGCTGGAAGGAAAGTCCGCTGAATCATCGCAGGGCGAGCCCGCCGCCATCGAGGAGAACTCGCAGCGGACAGAAGAGTCTCCGAGTGAATTCAAGAACCCGGCTGATATCGCCGCCGCCGGCGCCGGGTTCGATAGAACGGACGTCGCACCTGTCGATCACGCGCCATTCGACGAAGACTACGACGGCATGGAAGAAGTCTCTCTGGAGCAGCTCCTCGAGGGCCGCGATCGCCCGCTCACGATCGGTGTGCCGTCCGACCGGGACGAGGAAGTCGATGAGCTCAGTGATGCAGACCTCATAGAAGAGGTCCCTGAGCCGCTTGCTCAGCCTGAATCCCCTGAGTCGGGCGCGCAGGGTGAGGAACCCGCAACCGCGCGTTCCCTTGAGGTGCAGGACGATGAAGAGGACAGCCTTCCCACGAACCTCGAAGCGGAAGTCATCGAGTTGCGGGCTGAGCTGGTAAGCCTCCGCGCCGAGTACGATCAGCTGGTCGCCTCCGTGATCTCACTTGCCGCGCAGCTCGCGAAACTCGTCGACAAGAACCAGAGATGAGAACTTCCACCGGCGTCAGGTTCGCTGAGGATCCGTATCGTTCAGCATGACGAAACGACAGAAGCAGCGGCCCGCCCCGCAGGGCACGGATTCGGGAACCGATTCACACGACACTGCGAGCAGGATCACGAACGCACCTGCGTTTCTGCTCGCATGCGTTGCAGCGTTCGCACTCCTCCTCGCTGCTTACGCGAATCATTTCGATAATTCGTTCCACTTCGATGACTCGCATGTCATCCAGAACAATCTCTACATTCACAGCCTGTCGAACATCCCCCTGTTCTTCACCGACGCGCGAACGTTCAGCAGCCTTCCGGCGAATGCGACCTATCGTCCGCTTCTGACGCTCAGCTACGCGATTGACTACCGCCTCGGGAACGGTCTGGAGCCGAGGCAGTTCCACATCACGCAGTTCGCCCTTCTTGTAATTCTCGGCGCCATGCTCGTGATCTTTTTCAGGCGATGCATGGACAACGCGCGACCCTCTCCCCGCAACATCTGGATCGCCCTCGCGGCGGCCACCTGGTTTTGTGTGCACACGGCGAATACGGAGACCTTGAATCTTCTCTCTTCGCGCTCCGATCTCGTCTCGACAATGGCGATCGTCGCCTCCTTTCTGCTCTACTTCTACCTGCCGCGATTGCGTCGTTTCTATGTACACGCCGTTCCGATGGTGATCGGGGCGCTCGCAAAAGCTCCGGCAGTCTTCTTCACCCCGTTGCTGCTCGTCTACCTTCTCCTGTTCGACCGTGAGGAAGTGCCCGGCGGCGGCGACCCCAAAACTCGCCGGAAAGCAGTGTGGCTTCATGTGACTCCCCTTCTCGCGATATCGATCGTAGTGCTCTGGTTCCTCTCCGCAATGAACCTTCCGGAGTGGCAGTCCGGTGGCGGTGATCGCCTCGTTTACCTTCGGACTCAGGCGTACGTCTGGCTGCACTACGCCCGCCTCTTCTTTCTTCCCATCGGCCTGACAGCCGATACCGATCTCGCCCCTGCAACCGAGTGGTACGACACTCGGATGTTCGCCGGCCTCCTCTTCATCGGGCTGCTGGCACTCGTCTACCGGAGAACCTCGAAAATCCAGGAGCTCAAACCGGTCGCATTCGGCATCGCCTGGTTCGCCATCGGGCTGTTCCCGACTTCGAGCATCTTCCCCCTTGCGGAGTACGCGAACGAGCATCGAATCTTTCTTCCGTACATCGGGCTCTGCCTGGCGACGACGTGGTGGATCGCGCTGAAGCTCGAGGCTTGGGGGCACCGGAATCGGCAGCTTGCTGCTGCTCGTTGGGCGATGGCGGCGATGGCGATTTTCGTACTCGCCGGCAATGCGATCGGAACGCATCATCGAAACGAGGTGTGGAAGTCCGACGAGTCGCTCTGGCTCGACGTTACGCAGAAGAGTCCGAACAACGGCCGGGCGCTGATGAATTACGGTCTGACCAGAATGGCGCGGGGCGAATACAAAGAGGCCCTCGAGCTGTTCGAATCGGCCCGCAGGATCAGTCCGAATTACTGGACGCTCGAGATCAACCTCGGGATCGTTCACGCCGCGTTGAACGACCACGTTCGCGCTGAGCAACACTTCCTGCGCGCCGTAGAACTCGATCCGGGCGCGAACTCTCAACGCTACTACTCCGATTGGCTCGTCCGACGAGGTAGAGCCCCCGAAGCAGTCCCTCGGCTCACGCGCGCGATCGAGCTTAGTCCGGCGACCGCATCGAGCCGCGAGACCCTGATGAGAATCTTTGCGGCAACGGGATCCGAACCAGAGCTTCGCGCGCTCGCCGAAGAAACGGCCAGGATCGCCCCGAGCAACGAGCTCGCGCGAACGTATCTCGATGGTAGATTTCCGGTAGAGGGCAACGATTTCACCCAACTGCTCGGCCAATCCGCGACGGCGATCGGTAACGGGAACATGCTCGACGGCGCCCAGGCCGCGCGGGCTGCACTCCGCCTCCAGCCAGACTCACCCGACGCCCTCAACAACCTGGGGTGGGCACTGGCGAACCTCGGCTACGTCCGCGAAGGTATTGAAGTGCTGCGTCGCGCTGCGGCTCTCGATCCCGGCTCGACGCTCATTCGAAGTAACCTCGCATGGGCAACCGAAAGGCTGAGCCAGGTTTCGCTCCCAACCGGGGCGTGAGCCGCGTCACTTGACGTCCGCCCCGCCCATTTCTACAATGTTCGCTCCATAACTTATTAGGAGACCCCACGATGCGACGTCCCATCCTCGCCTTTCTCACGATTCTCCTCGTCTTTTCACTCACTGCCTGCAAGGCAAAGGAAGCCTTCGACAAGGCGTCCATCGCCCGCGATCTCAAAGAGCGCGGTACCACGGATCTCATCAAGCAGGTCGCCGACGATTCTTATGATTCGCCAGCCGACGGGCGGCTGACAGACGCACAAGTCCAGATGTATCTCAAGGTCAGGGAACACGAGAAGCAGATCGCGAAGGTTGCCCGTGAGGAGCTCGAGCAGCACGCGAAGAACGCAAAGGACGGCGAGAGGTCCCTCGCGGGACTCGTTGCAGGCTTCAAAGCAGCCGGATCAGTTGCTGACGTCTTCACAGCCGACCTCCGCGCTGCGAAGGATCTCGGCTACAACACAGCCGAGTACACATGGGTCAAGTCGCAGGTCCTCGAAGCCAGCGGCGCCGAGCTCGGCGAAAAGTTTTCGCAGAGTATGGGCAAGATGATGGAGGACGCCTACAACAAGACGAAAAAGCAGCATGACGAAGCGACCGACCCGCAGATGAAGAAGCTCCTCGCAGAGACCCTCGCCAGCTATGAGAAAGGCAAACAGGGGGCGTCGCAGGTCCAGCTCGATCCTTCGATCAAGTTCAATCGCGAGTTGCTCGCGAAATATGACAGTTCCCTCAATGCGATCGCAGCCGAGCTCGCGAAGTTCGAAAGCAAAGATGGAGAGGCCGAGGCCGCACTCAGCAAGTGGGCCGAAGATCTCGACAAGGTCGCGGCACCGCAGGCAGCCGAAGGCAACGAATAGCGCGGCGGGTGGAGCGCCCTCGTGCTCTCCCTCTCCCCGCGAAGTCGGGGAGAGGGTGGCGCGCGGAATTCGCAAAGCCGGTGTGAACTTGCGACATCGTCGCGCGCCGGGAGAGGGGCGTTTGGGGCTTGCCGCTTCTCAAGTCGGTCGGTTGCATTCGAATTGCTTGCGCGGCCCCTCTCCCCTTGCCCCTCTCCTCGTTCACACGGGGAGAGGGGAATTCGCTGCGCCGCAGGATCACCCGGTTACACTCTTCCCCATGCCGCACTTCCCAGCGACTCTCGCCTGTTCGCGATGCGACCGTGTCTTCGCAATCGACCGGCTCTTCAACCTCTGTCCTGAATGCAGCGCACCGCTCCTGGTGCGTTACGCTCTGGAACCAGACCGTGCGCTGCGTGACTCGATCCGTAGCGGCCCACCAAACATGTGGCGATATAGCGCCCTATTGCCCGTGGAGAGCGGCGACGAGATCATCACGCTCGGCGAGGGACTGACGAGCACACTGCACGCGACGACCATCGGTGCATCACTCGGCCTGTCCGCTCTCTACATCAAGAACGAAGCGACGAACCCGACTCGCTCATTCAAGTCGCGAGGAATGTCTGCAGCTGTGACGATGGCGAAAAAGCTCGGGGCAACATCGCTCGCTGCGCCGACTGCCGGAAATGCTGGCGCCGCGCTCTCCGCATACGGCGCGCGTGCAGGCCTTCCTGTGTTCGTTGCCATGCCGGAGGACACGCCCGTTTCAATCGTTGATGAATGCCGGGGCTACGGCGCGGAAGTCGAACTCGTACCGGGACTCATCACCGATGCAGCCGCACGTGTTCAACAGCGGGTTCGCGAGACCGGAGGGTTTGACCTCTCGACCCTCAGAGAGCCCTACCGCATCGAGGGGAAGAAGATCATGGGCTACGAGCTGCTCGAAGACCTCGGACGGCTCCCCGACGTGATCATCTACCCGACAGGCGGAGGAACCGGCCTGATCGGGATGTGGAAGGCCTTCGACGAGATGGAGCGGCTCGGTTGGATCGGAAGCGAGAGGCCACGCATGATCTCCGTGCAATCCGCAGGGTGTGCCCCGATCGTAAGAGCCTATGACGAGGGGCGCGAGGACGCTCCCGAATGGAAGAACAGCCAGACGACCGCATGGGGCCTCCGCGTGCCGAGGGCCATCGGCGACCGGCTCATCCTGGCGGCGTTGCGAGCTTCGGGAGGACTGGCCCTCGCGGTTGACGAGGCGTCGATCGAGCCTGCGGCCATCCGGCTGAGGAAGGCTGAAGGAATCGACGCAGGACCGGAAACGGGAGCGGCCATGATCGCGCTGGAGATGCTGGTGAAGGAGAAACGGGTGGGAAGTTCAGAGCTCGTGGTGGTCTTCAACACAGGCGGGGACAAGTACTGACAGCCGTCTGTCTTCCGATTTCATCGGTTTTTTTGCGGGCCGAAGGTGGTACTACTACCAAATGTGACGTAGACTACAGAATTCTCGTGATTCGGTGTTACCATTTCAAACACAAATAACTCCAGCGGCTCGCATAACACATAACAAATCCCGGAGGTTGGTCGTGAATCTTTCCCGTCATCTGCTTCTCTGCGTAGCCGTCGCACTCGTCGCGAGCAGTCCATTGCTCGCGACTTCGTATCTCGTCCCGTCGGACGCCGATCTCGTCCGGTCCGCTGACGCCATTCTCATCGGCACGGCGGTGTCGAGTCGCTCTTTCCAGAGCGACGGAACGATTCTGACCTCTTACGATCTCGTGGTCGAAGAAGTCCTCAAGGGCGCGATCGTGTCCTCGAGGGTCACGGTCACCGAGCTCGGTGGACTGGTGGATGGCAGGGCCATGGCTGTGCCAGGAACGCCGGTCTATCAAAAGGGTGAACGCTCTCTGGTATTTCTGCAGCGCCTTCCTGACAGCTCGTTCAGAACATGGGGCATGGCGCTTGGAAAGTTCGATGAGGCCCTCGCCGGCGGTGACGTCGGCGTACTGGTTCGAGGGATGGATGGACACGGGATCATCGGATTTTCGGAAGCGGGCAAAGTCCACTCGGAGCGGGTGCGCTCGGAATCTGGATTTCTCTCGTTCGTGCGAGACCAGGTCGCGGGAGTGGAACGGGCGGTCGACTACCTCGTCGACGCTCAGATCCAGAGCGGTGTCTCCGGTAAACGGTCTGGAGAATCCGTAAACGCCGCGCCGCCAGCGAGCGCCTACACGCTGCGGTTCCAGCCGGGCAACCTGCCGGGTAGATGGGCTGGCTCTTTCCCCACACTTCGGACAAACGGCACGCAGTCCGGCGTTCCGAACTCCCTGAACTCGGTAACGAACGCAGTCAACACCTGGAACAGCAACCAGGGCATCAACCTGGTCTACAGCGGCAACACCACTGGAGCCGGAGTGAATACCAACGACACCGAGAGCGTCGTCGTCTTCAATGTCTCCTCGATCAATCGACCGAACTGCAGCGGGGCGGGAATCATCGGCTGTACGCAGCTCGGAGGGGGAACAACGCATCAGTTCAAAGGGGAGAACTTTGTATCAATAACGAACGCCGACATCGAGATTGCGTCCGGTGTCTCGGGTCAGGCCGCCCTAGACAGCGTGCTCGCGCACGAGATGGGGCATGTGGTTGGGCTCCGTCACGCCGATTGCGTCGACGGAACTCCCTGCGCGATCAATGCTCTGATGCAGGCCATCAACAGTCCGAACTCGCTTCGCGCCTGGGACGTGCTTGCCGCATCGAGCGTCTATGGCGCCAACCCGATCTGCCCTTCGAATTTCATCGCGTCGCATCCGCAGAATCAAACACTTCCTCCGGGAGGCAGTGTCCAGCTCTCCATCACCGGAGTCTCCGAGCAGATTGCGCCTTCCACCTTCCAGTGGTACCGCGGAGCCAGCGGGGATACGTCGGATCCGATCGCTGGCGCAACGGGCAGCTCGCTGCAGACCTCCAGTCCCGGAACGTACTGGGTCCAGGTCCGCAACGGTTGTGACACTGTTCAGAACAGCAATGCGGCTACGGTCACCGGCTCGTCATGCGACGGCCTCGCGATCACCAGCCACCCGCAGTCCCAGACTATCCAGTCGGGGCAGACGGCGACTCTGAGCGTCGGCGCCACAGGCACCGATCCGAAGACCTACGAATGGCGCGAGGTCGTTCCGGGGGGTTCGAGCCCAGCACCCGGCTTCCGCACCGGTGCGCAATACACGACGCCGGCGCTTACGGCAGCCGCCAGCTACTTCGTTGTCGTGACCAACTGCGGCGGCTCCGTGAACTCGAATACCGCGACGATCTCCGTAGGCTCCGCCTGCGCGAACCCCGTCATTACCCAGCAGCCGGCGAACGTAAACGTCGGCTCCGGCCAGAGAGCAACCTTCTCCGTCGCTGCTACCGGAACTGCGCCACTCACCTATCAGTGGTACGTCGGGCCCGTCGGCAACACGTCGAATCCCGTCGGCACGAACAGCAACTCGTACACCACCGGGCCGCTCACATCCAACGTGACGGTCTGGGTCCGGGTCGGCAACGCCTGCCCGGGCGGGATCGCCGCGAACAGTGCAAACGCGACGGCGACTGTCACGTTCACATGCGACTCGTCGGCACCACAGATTTCGGCCCCTCCGACCGCCGAATTCAACGCCTCCTACAATGTCACCTGGACCGCAGCGCAGGGCGACACGCAATACGACGTTCAGGAGTCGACCTCCGAGAACTTCACGAGCGGGGTCACCACTCGCACCGTGGCGACGACCTCCTCTTCCTACAACCATTCCGTCGCAGCGCCTACGTCGTATTTCTACCGCGTGCGTGCACGGCGGTCCTGCAACGGAATCCTCAGCGATACCGCGTTCTCGCAGTCGACCCGCGTCGTGGTCAATCCAGTCGTCACACCGCAGCCTCCTCCTCTCGACGGAGTCGAGCTGACGGTTCCGATCGACAGCACAGCTCCAGCTCAGTTCCAGTTCGTCCTCCTTCCTCCCGCTGGAGTTCCGGAGGCTCAGTTCACCGCCACTACAATTGATACCTGGCTCAGCGTCTCACCGACGAGCGGCACAGTCAGGTCGGGCGGAGTCATCCTGACGGTCACAGCGCAGGCAAGTATGCTGCCCGTCGGATCGTCCACTTCGCCGGTTCTGATCAACTTCACTTTCGCGGACAAGGGCCTCGGTCTCCACGGCTCTGCGACCGCTGCCGTCCCTGTCGGCGTCGGGAAAGTTCCTCCCGTGTCGTCCACTCCGAAGGGGCGAAACGTTCCGAACAACGCGCTGATCTTTCCAGCGGTCGCTCAGGTGGAAGGTCTCGGCGCTTCTTTCGTCTCCGATGTTCGCCTGGCCAACACCTCCTCGCAGGCGATCACGTACGTGATGCAGTTCACGCCGAGCGGCACGAACGCCCTGACGAGCGGCAAGCAGTCTCTCATCACCGTTCCACCCGGCGGCATCATCGCGCTCAACAACATCGTCAAGCAGTTCTTCGGACTCGGCGCCATCCCTGGCGAAGGCGCGAAGGGGGTTCTCGAGGTTCGTCCTCAGAACTTCGCGAACAAATCCGAAGACTCCGACGCCCGCGCTGCGTATGCGAGCGTTGGCTCGAGCCGCACGTACGCGAAGACCGAGCAGGGGACGTTCGGACAGTTCATCCCTGGAATCTCGTTTGATCGCTTCCTCGGAAAGACGACGAATACTGCGCAGCCGAACCGGCTGAGCCTCCAGCAGATCGCTCAGTCCCCCTCCTATCGCACCAACCTCGGTATCGTGGAGGGTTCCGGCGAAGCAGCTACCGTCAGAATTCAGGTCTTCAACACACAGGGATCGCGACTCGATGAGCACTTCATCCAGCTCCAGCCGGGAGAGCACCGCCAGATCGACCAGTATCTCGCCACCCGAGGCATCACGCTTCCGGACGGGCGCATCGAAGTGGAAGTCACCTCCGACACCGGTCGAGTTTCGGCCTATGCCTCGGTTCTCGACAACGCCACGTCCGATCCTCTGCTCGTCGAGCCGGCGCGCATCGGAGAAGTCCAGGCGAGGAAGTTCATCGTCCCGGGTATCGCCGACATCAAGACCGGTACGGCGAGCTGGAGAAGTGACCTGCGGATCTTCAACCCCACAGTTGGACCCGTGAACGCAACCCTGCGCTTTTATCCTGCAGGCGCACCCGGGAATCCAATCTCGAGAAACGTCACCATCGGCGCGAACCAGATTCTGGCAATGGACAATCTTCTCGAGACGACGTTCCAGACGACAGGCACAGGTGCCATTCACGTCGAGACACCGAACGTCAGCCAGCTCATCGTCACGGCTCGCACCTACGACCAGAGACCGGCCGGCACCTACGGACAGTTCATCCCGGCGGTGACTTCCGCCGATTCGGCGGCTGTCGGGGATCGGCCCCTCCAGGTACTGCAGCTCGAGCAGTCGGACCGCTTCCGCTCGAACCTCGGGCTCGTGGAAACCGAAGGGCAATCTGTCACGGTGGAAATCTCGACGACCGTTCCCGGCCGGGCGGCCGCGCCCGTCCGACTCGAAACTCTTGCTCCCAATGAGTTCCGCCAGCTGAACAGCGTGCTGGCTCTCATGGGAGTTCCGAACGCCTTCAACGCAAGGATAACCATCCGTGTCGTCGGCGGCGCCGGCAAGCTTGCCGCGTACGGTTCAGTGGTCGACAACCTCACCCAGGACCCGACGTACGTGCCGTCACAGTAGAGCTTCGTTATGTCATGTGGCAGGGCCTTCCCAGGCCCTGCCTTGTCGTTTCCATGTGGCAGGGCCCTCCGAGGCCCTGCCTCTTCAGGAAGTGCAGAAGTACGACACCTGAAGCATCTATCCCGCTCCGTAACCCAGCTGTCGCATCACTACACTTTTCCAGGAGGCAGGGCCTCGGAGGGCCCTGCCACATAGGCAACGGGAATGATCGCGCCCTTTTCACACTTCAAGATAGGCGCGAGCCCGCACCCCCCTCCTTTCCGTATAATGCGGGCGACTCAATCCCACCGGAGGTGCATTTTTGGCGCAATCCACTCAATATGACGTAGTCATCATCGGCAGCGGGCCTGGCGGATATGTCGCCGGCATCAGGGCCGGCCAGCTCGGCCTCAAGGTTGCCGTCATCGAAAAGGATCCCTTCCTCGGAGGCACATGTCTCCACCGCGGCTGCATTCCGACCAAGTCACTTCTCGAGAATGCCGAGGTATACCAGAAGATTCAGAAGTCGAAAGAATTCGGAATCACGGTAGGCGACATCCAGCTCGATTTCAGCGTCGTTCAGAAGCGTAAACAGAGCGTCGTCGACAAGAACGCCAAGGGAATCGAGTTTCTCTTCAAAAAGAACAAGGTCGAAACGATCACCGGGTTCGGCCGTCTCGTTGGCAAGGGCGTCGTCGAAGTCACCTCCGAAGGGAGCAAATCGCAGAAGCTCACGGCGAAGAACATCATTCTCGCCACCGGTTCGGTGCCGCGCGATCTGCCGCACATCAAGTCCGATGGAAAGCAGATCATCAACTCCGATCACATCCTGAACCTGACGGAAGTCCCGAAGTCACTGCTCGTCATCGGTGCAGGCGCCGTGGGGTGCGAGTTCGCCTCGATCTTCTCCCGATTCGGGACGAAATGCACAATCGTCGAAGTGCTCCCTCACCTTCTTCCCATCGAGGACGAAGAGATCTCGAAGGAGTTCACGCGGCTCTTCAAGAAGCAGGGCATCGAGGCATTCACCGAAACGAAGGTCGAAAGCTGCACGCCCGGCGAGAACGGAGTTTCTTCAGTACTGACGCTGAAGAACGGCAAACAGCAGACAATCGAGTCGGAGCTGGTCCTCTCAGCCGTGGGGCGTCGCGCACTGATCGATGACATCGGCATCGAGAAGACGAAGATCACCGTCGAAAAGGGTTACATCCAGGTCGATCCTTACATGAGGACCGCTGAGCCGAATGTCTACGCGATTGGCGACATCGTTCCAACCCCCTGGCTTGCACATTGCGCCTCAGCTGAAGGCATTCTCGCCGTCGAACAGATCGCCGGACTCAATCCACGTCCCATCAACTACGACCACGTTCCCAACGCTACATACACCGACCCTGAGGTTGCATCCGTCGGCCTCACCGAAAAGAAGGCGCGCGAGCGGGGCTATGACGTGAAGATCGGCAAGTTCGCGTTCACGGCCAACGCTAAGGCAAAGATTCTTGGAGAGGCCGGAGGCATGGTCAAGTACGTTTCCGACAGCAAGTACGACGAGCTGCTCGGAGTTCACATCGTCGGACCCAAGGCTACCGAACTGATCGCCGAAAGCGGAGTTGCTCTGGCGCTCGAAGCCACGAGTGAGTCGATCGCGAAAGTCATTCACGCGCATCCAACGCTCTCGGAGGCCGTGATGGAGGCTGCTGAAGACGTACTCGGCCACGCCATTCATCAGTAGACGGGATCGCGTTCACGGATCAGGGTGCCGTTCCGGAGGTGTCATCCTGAGCGAAGCGAAGGATCCCCTCAGAATCTGCTCTGCCGCAAGCAATCAGGGGATCCTTCGCTTCGCTCAGGATGACACCTCTTTCAAAGCCCTCTGGTTTTACACAGGAGCCTTACCTTGACTCAACAACTCATTGATCAGCAGATGAACCTCGGACTCACCCGCGATCACCTGCACGAGATGTACTACTACATGCGTCTGACGCGGATGCTCGAGGAGCGACTAGTCTCCCTCTTCCGGCAGACGAAGGTCATCGGAGGCGTCTACCGATGTCTCGGCCAGGAAGGCGAGACTGTGGGGACCTCCTATGCGCTCGACTTCTCACGCGGTGACGTTGTGTCACCCCTGATCCGCAACATGGGCGCCATGCTCATCGCCGGTGCGAAGCCAGTCGAGATCTTCAGACAATACATGGCCAAAGGCGATTCGCTCAGCCGAGGTCGCGACCTGAACATCCACATCACCGATCTCGAGCGAGGCTTCATCGGCCCGATCTCGCACCTCGGCGACATGATCCCGGTGATGGCAGGAATCGTCCTCGCGGGACGGATGCAGAAAAAGAACATCGTGGGGATGGTGTACATCGGCGACGGCGCCTCGTCCACTGGCGCGTTCGCGGAGGGGATGAACTTCGCCTCGGTGCAGAAGCTCCCGCTGGTCGTAGTGATCGAAGACAATGGCTACGCCTACTCGACTCCGACGGCGAAACAGACGGCGGCGCGCACTCTCGCCGACAAGGCGATGGCGTACGGCTGCTTCGGCGAGACGGTCGATGGCAACGACACTCTGGCCTGCTACCGCGCGGCCCGCAACGCAGTCGACCGCGCGCGGAACGGCGAAGGCGTGACTCTGCTCGAGGTCAAGACGTTCCGGATGAAGGGACATGCGGAGCACGATAACCAGGCATACGTTCCCTCGGAGCTCCTCGAGGAGTGGCGTCACAAAGATCCGATCGATCTTTTCGAAAAGCAGCTCCTGAACGCGGGCGTTGCGTCGCAGGATGATTTCGACGCGATTGTGGCGCGAATCAAAGGGGAGTTGAACGACGCCGTGGATGAAGCCGAGCGCTCTCCGATGCCGAAGCCCGAGGAAGCGCTCCTCGGCGTGTATCACGGTGACGGGTACTGGGACTGACGCTCGTAGGGGCGGCCTGCGGGCCGCCCCTACGAAGCCTGATTTTTCGCAGCTGATGGAGACAGATCTGAATGAGGGAAATTGAAGCTCCGCCTCGTGGCGGGGAAACCACTTACGTCGAGGCAATCCGTCAGGCGATGTGGGAAGAGATGGAAGCCGACGAACGCGTCTTTCTCATCGGCGAGGACGTCGGCTCCTATGGCGGCGCGTTCAAGACGAGCGCACACCTGATCGACAGGTTCGGTCCGGAGAGAATCATCGATACGCCGATCTCCGAGGTCGCGATCGTCGGTGCCGCGTCAGGAGCTGCCCTGATGGGGATGCGTCCGATCGCCGAGATGCAGTTCATCGACTTCGTCTCGGTGGCATTCAGTCACCTGACGAACTTCGCTGCAAAGTCGCGGTATCGCGGCAATGGCGGCTGTCCAATCGTCGTTCGCGGTCCCGCCGGCGGCGGCGTCCACGGCGGGCCGTTCCACTCGTTGAATGCTGAGTCTTTTTTCTTCAACACACCCGGACTGAAGATCGTCGCACCGGGAACCGCGTACGACGCGAAAGGCCTGCTCAAGGCTGCGATTCGCGATGAGGATCCGGTGATCTATCTGGAGCACAAGTTTCTCTACAGGCGCGTCAAGGATGATTTGCCGGCGGAGGATTACATCGTCCCGATCGGGAAGGCGGCGATCCGGAGGGAAGGCAAGGATCTGACCATCATCACCTTCGGTGCGATGCTCTACGTGGCGGACGACGCGGCGGCAGAACTGGAGAAGGACGGCGTCAGCGTCGAGATTCTCGACCTCCGTTCGATTCTCCCGTACGACGAGGAAGCGATCCTCAACTCCGTGGCGAAGACCAACCGTGTGATCATCCTTCACGAGGCGTCTCTCACAGGCGGCGTCGGAGGCGAATTCGCGGCCCTGATCGCTGAGAAGGCATTCGAATACCTCGACGCGCCTGTCAAGCGCATCGCGTCAATCGATACCCCGGTCCCCTATTCGCCGCCTCTCGAGGCGTTTTATCTCCCGAACAAGGACAAAGTCGTCGCGGCGGCGCGGGAGTTGCTCGCGTATTAGAATTGCAGGCCACTGAAGGTCACCCGGAAAGAAGAGGAAAACTGATCATGGCAATCGACGTCATCATGCCCCAGATGGGGGAATCCATCGCGGAAGGAACCGTCATCCGCTGGATGAAGAAGGTTGGAGACGCAGTGGAGCGGGACGAGCCGCTTTTCGAGATCTCGACCGACAAGGTCGACGCCGAGATTCCTTCGCCTGCGGCCGGAACGCTTTCCGAAGTCCTGGTGGCGGAGGGCGAAACCGTCCCCGTCAACGCAGTGGTAGCCCGCCTCGCGGGAGCCGGGGAAGAGGCTGCAGATCCTCCGGCATCGCAGGAAGCCATGCCGGCAGCCGATCCCAACGCAGCGGAGCAGAGCGCTGCAAACGTCTCCACCAGGAACGAGGTGGCGCAGGAGGCCACGGGCGTCGAAAGTGACGAACATGCCGTAGCAGAGCCGCCGCAGCAGAATGACGCGGCGCCGGAAGAGGAATCGTCGGATGACGCAAACAAGGTCGAGTCACTCGAGGAGCGGAGACGCACGCGATCATCCCCACTGGTGAGGAAGATCGCGAAGGAAAACGACGTCGACATTTCGAAGATCGAGGGGTCAGGGGTCTCCGGACGTGTGACCAAGAAAGACATCCTACAGTTCATCGAGTCGCCAACTGCGGACAAGAAGCCTGCCGCTGCGGCATCTGCGGCTCCCGCGCCTCGCTCCGCGCCCGGGCAGACTGTTTCGTTCAAGCCGGGCGAAAATGTTCACATCGAGCCGATGTCGATGATGCGGAAGAAGATCGCCGATCACATGATCGTCTCCCGCCGCACCTCAGCTCACGTCAGCACTGTGTTCGAGGTCGACTTCACCTCGGTTGGGAACCTCCGGAAGAAGCACAAACAGACGTATGAAGAGCGCGGCGCGAAGCTGACCTACCTCCCCTTCATCGTTCAGGCGGTCGTCACCGCGCTTCGAGAGTTCCCGGTGATCAATGCCTCGATCGACGGAGACAGCGTCGTCTACAAGAAAGACATCAATGTAGGCATTGCCGTCGCGCTCGACTGGGGACTCATCGTGCCCGTCCTCAAGAAAGCCGACGAGAAGAACATCCTCGGACTGACGAAAGCGATCTCAGACATCGGCGAGCGCGCCCGCACCAAGAAACTCTCGCCCGACGAAGTGCAGGGCGGAACGTTCACCATCACGAATCCCGGTATCTACGGAGGGCTGTTCGGTCTTCCCATCATCAACCAGCCGCAGGTGGCGATCCTCGGCGTCGGGGGCGTGAAGAAGAAGCCGGTCGTGATCGAGACGGCAGAAGGCGACGCGATCGTGATCCGCTCGATGTCGTATCTGTCACTGACATTCGACCACCGGCTGATCGACGGCGCCGTCGCGGATCAGTTCATGGCGCGTATCAAAGGGATCATCGAGGGGGGTCAGTACGCGCTGTAAGGTGCGGCCAGTGAATGAAACTCCAAAACGGCGGTGATCGTCAGGGTTTGTCATCCCGAGCTCGGTCGTGCGGGCGGGAGGGGCGAGGGACCTCCGGCGCTGGTACATAGTCAATTCGTCACGGTACGAGTCGAGGTGCCTCTCCTCGAGGCAACTATGTACCAGCGCGAGAGGTCCCTCGCCCCTCCCTCACACCCACGCTTGCTCGGGATGACAAGTCCTGAACATCGTCGCGCGACGAGTAACACTCGCTCACGATCTCACTAAGTCAACCTCTTGACCATGCCCTCGATCACCGCCTTCATATTTCTGGCCGCCGTCGGCATCGGGTTTCCCCTGCTCGCCTGGCAGAGCAAAAAGAAGCTCGACGCGGGACTCGTGCTGCCCAGAATGGCCTTCTACGCTGAAACAATCGTGCTTCAGATCGTGCTCCTCGGGGCGGGAATCGTCGTCGCGCGGGTCGAGGGAATCGAGCTTTTCCGTCCTGTTGCCGACAACTTCCTCACGATCACACTCTCCGTGGCCGTGCTCGCGATCTCGCTCGGTCTCATGCTCGTTCTCGTCCGCTTTTCCGACATGGCGACGCGGGACCGCCTGGCGATGCTCGTTCCCTCGACGGAACGTGAGCGCTTTGTCTGGGTAGCCGTTTCCGCGGCGGCAGCCATGGGAGAGGAAATCGTCTATCGAGGAGTGATGGCCTCGCTCCTCGAGAACAGTCTGGGCTCGTGGTGGCTCGCCGTGGCGTTCTCGTCGGTCGCCTTCGCGCTCGCGCACGCCGTGCAGGGTTGGAAGAACGCAGGCTTCATCCTCGTTTTTGCGGTTGTGTTCCACCTGCTCGTACGTCATACCGGCAGCCTTGCTCCGGCAGTGGTCGTCCACTTTCTCTACGATGTGATCACCGGCTTCATTGTCGGCCGGAAACTCGCTTCGAGTCCGATCGAGTCCGAATGAGCCGGATCTGTGAGTTGCGGCAACTCCATCGAGTGACGTACGAGAACGGCCTCCGCATGCAAGAGACGCTCGTCGCCCTGAGGCAGCAGGATCAGATCCCCGATCAATTGCTGCTGCTCGAGCATCCGCCGGTCATCACCCTCGGGCGAGGTGGCGATGCTGCCAACCTCCTCGCTCCCCGAGAGTCGCTGGAGGCTTCAGGCATTCGTTTCTTCGAGACGACCCGCGGAGGAGACATCACCTACCACGGTCCCGGTCAGATCGTCGGATACCCGTTGATTCACCTTGGGGAGGGCAATCGAGACATCCGCAAATACGTGACCAGGCTCGAAGAGGTGATCATGCGGACGCTCGGCGATTTCGGAATCGAGTCCACGCGTGAGGAAGGCATGCGCGGCGTCTGGTCGGGACGGGAGAAGGTTGCAGCGATCGGCGTGCGGATCGCCCGCTGGGTGACCTCGCACGGATTCGCATTGAACGTGGCACCCGACCTCGAGCACTTCCGGCTGATCACGCCCTGCGGTCTCGCGGGCAAACGCGTGACTTCCATGCAGCGCCTGCTCGGCCGTCAGATCACGATGTCGGAAGTATTCCCGGTTCTGGTTCGGAATTTCAGCGAAGTGTTCGACCGGCAGATGGTTTCTCCGGCCGAACCCGATCTCCGCATCGTGAAAGTTCTTCTGCATGATGGCGCCGGGAGTCTGCTGCTCTTTCACAGACCTCACGGAGACTTCTGGCAGCCGGTCACCGGGAGGATCGAAAACGACGAGTCGCCCCTTGACGCAGCTGAACGCGAAGTCAGGGAAGAGACAGGGAGTCGAATTTCGCCCGAGCCGCTGGACCTTCACCAGTCCTTCACGATCGATCCCCAGTTCGTCGGAAGAGACGACGTTTCGTTTCTGTTCGTCGATGAGCTGACCTTCGCGGCAGAACTGCCGCGGGATTCAGCAGTCGAGCTCGATCCGGAAGAGCATGACTCCTGCGGCTGGTTTCCCTTCGAAGAAGCAGCCGGGAAGGTCCTGTGGAGTGACGACCGGGCTTCGATTGAACACTTACGTGAGAAACTGACCCGACGCGCGGTTTAAAGCCGAAGAGATTTGAGAGACATGTCAGAGATAGATCATCCGATTCGTACGAGCGCCCCGATCAACAAGCGGGCGGGTCTCCGACCCGATTGGCTGAAGATCAGGATCCCGGGAGATCTCGACAGGCTGCCGGTCTCCCGGCTCATGAATGACCTGGCGCTGAACACCGTCTGCCAGGAAGCTCGCTGTCCAAACATCTTCGAATGCTGGAGCGCCGGCACTGCGACGTTCATGATTCTGGGAGAGATCTGCACCCGGCGATGCACGTTCTGTGCGGTCGGGAAAGGCGCACCACTCGCGCCGGAAGCTGACGAGCCCCAGCGCGTTGCCGAAGCCGTCATCCGGATGAACGTGAAGCATGCCGTGATCACCATGGTCAATCGCGATGATCTCCCGGACGGAGGCGCGAGCCATTTCGCGAGAACCATTCAGGCCGTTCACGACGGCACAGACGCTGAAGTCGAGGTGCTCATCTCCGACCTCGAGGGCAATCGCGACGCTCTGAACATCGTCATCGAAGCGCGGCCCCGTATTCTCGCGCACAATGTCGAGACCGTTCCCCGCCTCTACCCTCAGGTCCGCCCTGTTGCACGCTATCAGCAGTCGATCGACATCCTGCGATGGGCCGGGGATGCTCGCTTCCCCGGAATGTTGACAAAGTCGAGCGTGATGCTGGGCCTGGGCGAGACCGAAGATGAAGTTCTGGATGTTGCACGCGATCTGCGCGGGGCGGGAGTGGATATTTTCACCATGGGTCAGTACCTCGCACCGTCCGAACGTCATCATCCCGTCCGCCGTTACTACACCCCGGCTGAATTCACCGAGCTCGGCCTCCGCGCAAAGGCGCTCGGCTTTCATCACGTCGAATCGGCTCCCCTCGTCCGAAGTTCCTACATGGCACATCGCGCCGTAGAATCTTCCCGCGACAGCGAGGGCCGCTGATGCCGAAAGTAACGTTTGTCGATCACGGACTCACCGCCGAGTTTCCCGAAGGCAAGCGGCTCCTCGAAGTCGCGGCCGAAATGGATGTACGGCTCAGTCAGGTCTGCGGGGGAGACGGCGCCTGCGGAACCTGCCGAGTCGAAGTCGTCGATGGATGGGACTCCCTCTCGCCTCAGACCCCCGATGAGATATATAAAGAGCTTGAAGAGCCGTACCGGTTGAGCTGTCAGGCGAAACTTCTCGCCGACGTGGTCATCCGGGTCGCCAAGATCGAGTAAGAACCAGGAGCCCGAAATGACGACAGCAACAGCAGCGACGACCCCTGAGACCGGCAATCAGCTCGCCGAGCTTTTCCAGTACACCGTCGACGCGTACAAGACGTTTGCGAAACTCGCCGAGAACCTCCCGAATCCGATCGCCGCGGAAACGTTTGCGAAATTCGCTGAAAACGAGCGCGCGCACCGAGATCTGCTCGAGATCCGTTACCTCGACCCCGCCACCACCAGGATGAAGATCAGCCTCGGTGGCGACCTCGGGTTCCAGGACATTCTCGAGGGCGATCTCTCGTACAGGGAAACCGCCGAGATGCTGATCTCGCGGGAACGAACCATCGAGCGCAAACTCGTCGAGGCCTCGAAGACGAGCGGGAACATGCAGAACCTCTTTCGCTACGTGGCAGCCGGAAAGCGTGCGAATCTTGCGCTGCTCGAGCGCGAGCTCGAATTGATCCGTCTGTTCCCCGACTGGTGGAAGCGCGAAGACGCTGAGTCCATCGTCATTCACGGAATGCCTGAGTGAGTACGCCCTCGATTTCCGTCGATCCGGACGCCGCCCTTCACCTGACCGGCGAGCGCGAAGGTCGTGTTCTGCGCATCGCGTTCACCACCGGATGCGGCGGCAGCGGCTACCGTCTGAGCTTCGAAGCGGAGCCCCGCGAGGACGACGTCGTCGTTCGTGACGGCGAACTTCCCATCGCGCTCGACGACATGTCCGCGAAGAACCTCGACGGCGCCGTGATCCGTTACGACGCCGAGGAAGATGGCTACACCATCGACCATCCTGATGCGGTGGCGGCAGTGTGGTGTGGTTAGGAAGTAGCCAGTAGTCAGGAGCCAGTTGGGCTCCGACCCGGCAAGCTCCCAGGGGATGCAGATCTGTCATCCCGAGCAAGCTAACGACGGGTGGCGCCGGTGAAGAGATGATGAACCAGTGTGTCATCCTGAGCGCAGCGAAGGATCCCATCCTCGATGCGCTAGAGCCAGTCTTCAGGGGATCCTTCGCTGCGCTCAGGATGACACACTCTTCAGGTCAGGGCCGGTCTCCTCGATCGACAATCGCGAAACCGGAGACACACTCCTGACTCCTGACTCCTGACTACTGGCTACTTTTCCTCTTCTCCGCGAACTCCAGCGCGAAATACGTAATGATCAAATCGGCGCCGGCGCGCTTGATCGACGTCAGGATTTCTTCAGCAACCCGCGGCCCGTCGATCCATCCCCTCTCAGCCGCCGCCTTCACCATCGCGTATTCACCGCTGACGTTGTAGGCCAGGATGGGAACTTCAAACCGCTCTCGCGCCTGCCGGATGATGTCTAGATACGACAATGCCGGTTTGACCATGATCATGTCGGCGCCTTCCCGGATGTCTAGCTCGATCTCCCGCATCGCTTCCCGAGAATTGGCAGGATCCATCTGATACGTCTTGCGATCGCCGAACCGGGGAGCTGACTCCGCCGCCTCCCGAAAAGGACCGTAGAATCCGGACGCATATTTCGCCGCGTACGAAATCACCCCGACATCGGTGAACCCGTTCGTGTCCAGCTCACCTCTGATTGCTCCGATTCTTCCATCCATCATGTCGGATGGCGCAACGAAATCCGCCCCGGCATCGGCGAACGAAATCGCCTGCTTCGCGAGCAGCTCGACAGTTTCGTCGTTCGCAACGTCGCTCACTCCGTTCCGCTCCACGATCACGCCGCAATGGCCATGATCGGTATACTCGCAGAGGCAGACATCCGCAATGAGCGTCATCGCGGGGACCGCCGCTCGAAGCGCGCGGAGGGCGCTCTGAACCGGTCCTTCCGGGTCCCATGACGATGAGCCGATCGGATCCTTCCGCTCCGGAAGACCGAAGAGCAGCGCAGAGCGGATACCCGCGTTCCAGGCGCGCTCCGCTTCCTCGACTGCGTCGCTGACGCGGTTCTGAAAGATCGAGGGCATAGAACTGATCTCGGTCCGCTGGCGCGAGTCGGGAACGATGAACAGAGGCAGAATGAGGTCGGCCGCGTCCACCGACGTCTCGCGAACCATCTCGCGCATCCCGGCGCTGCGCCTCAGCCGGCGGGGTCTGGGAATCCGATTCTGCTGTGATTGTGAACCGCTTCTCGACGGCTCAGCCGCCGTCGGTGCCTTCTGGTCGATCTTCGTCATCTTCCGCTCCGTACATGAATGACTCGTTACAGCCCTCGGAACAGAATCTTCCCCAGGGACCCTTGTATGCACAGTCGGCGCAGAACTCTTTCAGGCAGATCCGGCAGATCTCGAGCTGGACGTTCTCGACGTCATCCCCGCAGAGATAACAGGCACGTTCTGGAAACTCGTCCTGCAGTTCCTCATCTAGGTCGTCTTCGAAGAAGTTGTCCATCTGGTTCCGGTCTGGATTTTTCGAGCACTGGGCCGCTGTTCAGTATATTCCGTCGCCGGCCATCCTGCGCCAGAGAACGGACGTGACCTGCTGGAACATTGCAATCATGCCGGTGGGTCACTAGAATCGGGCGGCTTCGACAAGGCGGTGTAGCTCAGATGGTTAGAGCGGGCGTCTCATAAGCGCTAGGTCACTGGTTCGACTCCAGTCACCGCCACCACCCCCTCCCGCCCGGTTGTGAGTTGTGCACACCCGCCCGCCCTCACGGTTGTGAGTTGTGCACACCCACCCGCCCTCACGGTTGTGAGTTCCCCCACCCGCACCGGGTCCCTCACAACTCAGAACTCAGAACTCACAACTCACAACTGGTCGGCCGGGGGTCCCTCACAACTCAGAACTCACAACTCAGAACTGGTCGGCCCGGGGGTCCACTCACAACTCACAACTCACAACTCAGAACTTCGTCGGGGCGGGCGGAGTATTCTGTCCATATGGCAATCGAAGCGGCGATTCGCCGGTTCCTTCGGGAGCAGAGCATCGGGCCCTGCCGGATCGTCGTCGCGGCCTCGGGAGGGGCGGACTCCACGGCTCTCCTGCTGGCTCTCGCGCAGTTCCGTACGGAGGGTTTCGAGGTGATCGCTGCCCATGTGAATCACGCCCTGCGCGGCGCCGATTCAGACGCAGATCAGGCGTTTGTAACCGATGTATGCCGCTCACTCGGTATCGAGGTCCACACCGAACTGGGTGCGGTCCCCGCCGATCAGATCCGACGGGAGGGTGTGGAGGCCGCAGCACGCAGGGTCCGTTACGAGGCGCTCGAGCAAGTTCGCAGCAGGACGCAGGCCACCTTCGTCGCCACGGCGCACACCAGAAGGGATCAGGCGGAAACGGTGCTCATGCGTTTCCTCACCGGCAGTGGCAGCAGCAGGCTCCGTGGCATTGCTCCACGCACGGATCGAGGTGTCATCAGGCCGCTGCTCGAATCAGATCGGGGCGAGATCCTCAGCTTTCTCACCGAGCAGAAGATCATTCCCCGAGAGGACGCATCCAATGACGACGAACGCTTCCTGCGGAACCGGATCCGGCACGAAACCATGCCGCGGCTCCTGGAGATCAATCCCAATCTCGTGTCGACGCTGTGCGAAACCGCTCGCCAGGTGCGAGACGAAGCGGCTGCACTCGATGCCTGGATCCGTCAGTCCGCTGAAGGGTGGATCGACGAGGAAGGCGACTCGACCAGCTTCGCGCTCGAGCGCGCTCCTGCCGACGTCTGGCTCATCCAGGCCATTCTGGCGCGCCAGATTCGGCGGCTGGAGCCCTCGCTGCGGGAAATTTCGGCGCGCGACCTGCGACGGCTCGCCGAGGAGCTTCCCCACCTGAAGCGTGTTTCGGTATCGCGCGATCTCGAACTCGTCCGAGAGCGTGCGAGGGTCAGGCTCCGCCGCAGGACGCAGCTCAATGCACCGTTCGAGTGCCGGCTCGGCCCCGGTGAAGTCATCGATGTCCCCGAAATCCGAAAACGCCTGACCGTCGAGGTCACACGGGACGCTGTTGCAGACGCGATCGCGTTTCAGCTGCCCGAAGGGGACGGCAGTCCCGAATTCATCCTGCGCAGCCGCAAAGCCGGCGACCGGTTTCACCCGCCTGGTCGAAGCTCGGCTCGGAGCCTGAGCGACTTTCTCATCGAGCGTAGAATCCCGGCCGAGGTTCGCGATAGCATTCCCCTGCTCACATGGCAGGGTCAGATCGTCTGTGTGTGGGGTGTTGCGATTGCAGAACCATTCAAGGTTCGTGACGGGAGTAAGGAGGTTTATGTGATCACCATCGAGGAGAACGAATGAACCCCGACGGCGTAAGAACCCGGTTCTCGGAGCAACAGATCTCCAGCCGCATTCGCGAGCTCGGCCAGCGCATCCGGGCGGACGCGGCGGAACAGGAGATCGTGCTGATCGGAATTCTGAAGGGTTCGGCCGTCTTTCTGGCTGATCTCCTGCGCGCTGTGCCCGGCGAAGTTCGTTACCATTTCGTCGACGTCGTCCGGAAACTGGGGCACGACGAAGAGCCGATGGCCCTGAATTTCCTCACGCACTTCGACATGGAAGGAAGGAACCTCTACCTGCTCAAGGACGTCGTCTCTACCGGCGTGATCGAGAGCTACCTTCTGACCCAGTTTCGCACCAGAAATCCAGCAGTGCTCAAGCTGGTCGCTCTTCTGGACCGTCCTAACGCGCGCAGAACGGCCATCCAGGTCGACTATGCCGCCTTCGAAGTGGGCGAAGGGACCTTCGTCGGATACGGCCTCGATCACGAGGGACGATTCGAGAATCTCCCCTGGATCGGCGATATGGACGAGGACTACACGGTGAACCGCAGAAGACATGCACCGGCGCCATGACAGCAGCCGCCGACATGGGAGAGGCTGCTGAAACGCTGTCAACGGGGCACTTCGCACCCATAGAATTAAACTCGAGACCGCACGGTTTGTACTCGCGTGGTAGTCCAGGGTCCCGAACCTGGGCGGCCACCGTGACTCAATTGACCTGATCGGGAATCCTCGGAGGATAATTGAATTCCACAGTCAAGACTGCGCTC
>JBGSYJ010000209.1:0-10752 GCA_041750915.1 Thermoanaerobaculia bacterium
TGTTTCGGACGCAGAGGATGCCGTCCAGGAGACGTTCCTGAAGGTTCATCGGAGCGCGTCGGGCTTCCAGGGCGGGTCAGCCTTTTCGACCTGGATCTACCGCATTCTGATCAACACCTGTTACGACACGCTTCGCCGGCGCAAAGTGCGGCCGGACGAGTCGGCGCTCGACGCGATTCTCGGAAGGACCGAGGAGTCGGAGGCGCCGCGCGACAGCACGCTCGCCCTCTCGTTGCGCAAGGTCATCGATCAGCTGTCTGCGCAGCGCAGGAGCGTCTTCCTTCTTTATGAAGTCGAGGGCCTGAGTCACAGGGACATCGGCGGGATTCTCGGGATCAGGGAGAGTTACTCGAAGTGGCTGCTGTTCATGGCGAAGCAGGATTTGCGCGAGATGTGGACCGCGTCGCGCCCGGAATCATCATCATGAAGAAAACATGTCATCGAAGTGAAGAGCTCCTGCTCCAGGGCGATGCGGGGTCCATGCGGACACTGGAGCGCCATGCGGCAAGATGTGCCGGCTGCGCGAAGGATCTCGAGGATTGGCGGGAGATATCGGCGGTGGCGAGCACACTCAGGGCGGAATGGAGCAGCGAAGGGCTCTGGCCGAAGATCGAGCAGCAGCTCCGGGCTGAGAAGGACGACGGCGCCCGGGATACCTCGCGCCCGGACCTCGCACCGTTCGATGAGTCGGCTGATCGAGAGTTCCTTCTTTTTGAACGCGGCAGGCGGGCAGCTCGGGAGGAGGGCGGTGTGTTGCGCTCCTTCACTTTCGGGCGTGAAGGGCTCGGATGGCTGGCTGCCGCTGCACTGCTCATTCTCGTCGTCGGTGGTGGTTCATTCGTGTTCATCAGGAGTCAGCTCGTATCCTCGTCGCCCGAGTTCGAGCAGTGGGTGCTTCAGGAAGCGGCGCTTCAGGAAGTCGAAAAGGCCGAGCAGACGCACATGGCATCGATCGACCGGCTCGCAGAGCTCGTCGAGCCGGCAGCTGGTGAATCCGAAAGTGCGCTGATGCTGAGCTACCGGGAGAAACTCGTGCTGCTCGACGATGCAATTGAAGAATGCAGATCACAGATCAATGAGAACCGTCAGAACGCGCACCTGCGCCGTCAGCTCCTCACGCTCTACAGCGAGAAAGACCGCACACTTCGCGAACTGATGAAGGAGAGCTCCAATGTTCAGCAATAGATCCGGTGCGGCCATGAGCCACCCTCGAGGCAGTGTTCGTCTTTTCGCGCTGTTCGTCTGTCTGACTCTTTCCGGCGTGGTGACGGCCGAGGCTCAGCATGCCGCTCGGGACTTCGAGCGCACACTGCCTTTGACAGGATCATCAGTCAGCGTGAGCAATCGTTTCGGAAACGTCGATGTCTCCACGCACCGTTCATCCGACGTGCACGTGAAAGCAACGATCCGGGCTTCGGCCTCGAAGCAGGAGCTCGCGGATGAACTGATAAATGGAATCAAAATCGTTGCCGAGAGCGGAGCGTCCGGGGTCACAATCCGCACCGAGTTCCCGGAGCAGAAGAGCTCAGCCGGCCGCCGGTCGGTTTCGTTCACCGTCAGCTACGAGATCACGGTGCCTGAAAGTGCCCGGGTGTCGATCGAGAACCGGTTCGGAAGTGTGAAGGCCTCGGGTTTACAGGCGCCGTCCTCGATCTCGAACGGCCACGGCGGCGTGATGTTCAGAAGTGGCCGTGGTACTCACACGCTCACGAATTCGTTCGGCGGAATTGATGCGGAAGACAACCAGGGCGATCTCAATGTGACCAACAGCTATGGTCCCATCACGGTCCGCGATGTGAACGGAACCGTGACTATCACGAACCGCTTCGGCCCGGTCGAGGCGAGCGGAATCACCCGGGGAATCACCGTGGCGAACTCCAACAGTAAAGTCGAAATCGTCGACAGCTCGGGAGGCGTCACGATCGCCAACTCGTTTGGGCCGGTAGGCGTAGCGCGGATTCGTGGCAACGTCACAATCGCGAACCGCAACGGAACTGTCGAGGTCCGCAACGCGGAGGGTGACACCGATCTGGCTTCGTCGTTCGGCTCGATCGAATTCTCGGATCTCGGAAAGAACGTCAAGGTCAACGGCCGGAACTCGAAAGTCACTGGCAGAAACGTCGGAGGAAACGCAACGGTCGAGACTTCCTTCGGATCGGTCAATCTGGCGGGCGTGTCCGGCGAGACGAAGATCTCGAACCAGAATGGAGATGTCACGGTCGATGATCTCCGCAGGGGTGCCACGATCGATACGCGATTCGGAATGGTCAAAGCAGACCGGGTCAATGGAACGCTGACGGTCGAGAACGCGAACGGCGGCGTGAACGCGACGGCGATCTCCGGCACGACGAAGGTGAAGACCTCGTTCGGTCCCGTGTTCCTCAGTGGGATCGGTGGAGAAGTGACGGTCGAGAATCAGAACGGCGCCATCGAACTGGGCGGCGTAACTCCGGGGAAGTGCACGAATATCGCGCTCAAGACGAGCTTCGGCTCGATCCTGGCTGATGTTCCCCAGGCGCCCGGCTATGCTCTCAACGCGCGGACTTCGTTCGGAAGAATCACGTCAAACCTTCCGGTGACGGCGCAGGGCGAGATCAGCAACAACGTGCTTCGAGGAAGAATCGGAGGGGGAAGCTGCGTGCTCGATCTGCAGAATCAGAACGGCAACATTCAGATCGGCAAGTAGAGGGACATTCCGATGTCCCTCGTCTCCGTGAAGTGAAGTTGTACGACATATGGAGCATTTATCCCGGGGTCGTCGCCCCACAACGCGCAAGCTCTCATGCCCCCGAGGAACGGCGGATCGGAATCCGCCGCTACTTCCGACTAGAATGTCAGCGTCGTGAAGCTGCATGAAATGTCTCCCCGCACCCGCTTCGCCGATCGGGCGGAGCAATATGCGCGCTACAGGCCCGACTATCCTGCCGCGGCGATCGATGCCGTTCTCGACGGGGCGGCGTCGCCCGATGCGCTGACGATCGCAGACATCGGAGCGGGAACCGGCATCTCATCGCGAATGCTGGCCGATCGAGGGGCAGCCGTGCTTGCGCTCGAACCGAATCTTCCGATGATCCTCGCTGCGGAAGTGCACTCGAGGGTCCGGTTCATAGCAGCGGGTGCGGAAGCGACTTCACTCCGAAGCTGCTCAGTCGACCTCATTTGCTGCTTCCAGGCGTTTCACTGGTTCGAAGCGGAAACGGCGCTCGAGGAGTTCCATAGGGTCCTCCGGCCGGCGGGGCGTCTCACTCTGGTCTGGAATCAGCGGGACCGGACGGATCCTTTCACCGAAGCGTACAGCCGGGTCGTTCACGAATTTGCCAGTCAGCACCCGGCAGAGGAGCGGAAAGGCGTCGCAGATCCGATCTTTTCGACGCCGCGGTTCAGAGGAGCAGAAGTCGTGAGCTTTCCTCATGCTCAGGCTCTGAGCTTCGAGGCCTTCATTGGACGGGCGCGGAGCACTTCCTATCTGCCGTCTTCCGGCGAAGCATGGGAAAAGCTCCTCGCGAGGCTGACCGAGTTGCACCAGCAATGGCGCGACGAGCGAGGAGAAGTCAGGCTCGGGTATCGAACGGAGGTCTATGGCGCGGTTCGCACTTGAGCGTCCATCGGACGTTGCCGAAGCGGCGAAGACGAGGCGCTCGTGCGGTCCGCTGAATCGACCGGGACCGGCCAGCCGGGCTCACCTATTGACTCCGTAACGGCTCACTGCTAAGTTGCTAAAAAATTTACGTTTAGAGCACAGAGAACACGCATGACGTTTTCGGAAATTGGTCCGGCACGACAGATAAGACTGTCTCAGGAGGCTTGCATGCAGCGATCACGAATCGTACTTTCGATTCTCTCAGTTCTCATCCTTTCGGTATCGGTGTGGGCTCAGTCCACGGGACGGGTTACCGGTCGTGTCGTCAAGGATGCGGGCGGAGGCGGAATCGGGGGCGTAGTCGTCGTACTCAACGAACTGGGACAGGCGACTCTCACTGATTCGAACGGTGCATTCACCTTCGACGGAGTTCCGCCCGGATCGTACACGCTCTCTTACACCGCAGGGGATCGCGTCGAGAGTGGTGACGTTCAGGTCACGGCCGGCTCGACCGCGCGGGTGGACAAGAGCGTCGACTGGCAGCTCAGCTTTGCTGAAGAAGTGACGGTCTATTCTGCGTCGCGGCAGGTTGAACGAATCGTCGAAGCGCCTGCGGCCGTGACGGTCATTGCGGAGCAGGAAATTGCTCTCGCCGCACCGACAGGGCAGCTGCCGAAAGTCCTCGAGTCTTCACCCGGAGTTGACTTCACTCAGAGCGGCGTTTACGACTTCAACTTCAACACGCGCGGGTTCAACAGCTCGCTGAACCGCCGCATCCTCACGCTCATCGACGGCCGCGATCCCGCGGTTCCGTTCCTCGGCGCTCAGGAGTGGGGCGCTCTGTCGTATCCGCTCGACGAGATGTCGAGCATCGAGCTCGTTCGCGGCCCTGGCTCCGCGCTCTACGGAGCGAACGCGTTCAACGGCGTTTTGAACATGACGACCAAGCAGCCGCGTTACAGCGAGGGCGGAAAGATTCAGCTGACGGCTGGCGACCTCGACACCTTCCGCGGTGATTTCAGAATCGCCAACGAGATTGCGGACGGCTGGTACTACAAGTTCCTCGGCGGCTACCAGCAGGGCGAGGATTTCGGACAGTCGCGGAACCTCACGGTCGAGTACAGCGTTCCCTGCGGGCCGCTCGGCGGCTCGAACTGTTTGCGCCGCGAGGCTCGGCCTCTCGCGCTGACGGAGAACGAGATCGCATTTGCCGGAGCGCGGCTCGACAAGTACTTCGAAAACGGACATGCATTCACGGTCGAAGCGGGCGGCGCAACACTCGAAGGTCCGATCTTCCAGACCGGCATCGGCCGGGTTCAGGTCACCGACGTCGAACGTCCATGGGCGCGTCTGAATTACAACACCCGTTACTTCAACGTATCGGGCTACTACGATTCGCGACAGGCTGAAAATCAGGTGGCGCTCGCGTCCGGAGCACTCCTGTTCGAGGACTCCTCGAATCTTCATGGCGAAATTCAGGGCAACATGCCTTTCGCCAACAACAAGGGGCGCATCGTGGGCGGCGTTGCCTATCACGAGCAGGACATCGACACGGCAAACCGGGCCGGGGTTCAGACGCTGATGACCGAGCCGCGCAAGGAGGACCAGCAGGCAGCCTTCGCGCAGCTCGAGTACAGCTTCACCCCGCAGTTCAAGGCCGTCGTCGCCGGCCGCTATGACGAGAGCACGCTGCATGATTCCCAGTTCTCGCCGAAGGCGGCGCTCGTATATTCGCCGCATGCGAACCATGCAATCCGCCTGAACTACAGCGAAGCGTTTCAGGTTCCGAACTACTCGGAGTTCTTCCTCAACGTTCCCGCCGGCGCCCCGATCAATCTTTCCGCCCTCGAGGGCGCGCTCGCTCCGTTCCTCGGAGGTGTTCCACTCGGCTTCGGATTCGTTCCGGTCATCGCCCGCGGAAACCCCGGCCTCGTGCCTGAAGAGATCACCAGTTATGAGATCGGCTATAGCGGTATCTTCCAGTCGAGACTCTATCTGACGGCCGACTACTACCAGAACGAGGTCTCGAACTTCGTCACCGACCTTCTGCCCGGCGTCAACCCGGCGTTTGGACGTTACGCACCTCCCGGAGTTCTCCCTGCGCAGGTGCAGGCAATCATCCTGGCCCAGCTACGGGCCAACCTGCCGGCATCGGTTTTTGCAGGCCTGACAAACCTTCCGAACGGCGCTCCGGCGGTCCTCTTCTCGTACGCAAACGCCGGCGAGGTCGACACGCAGGGGTTCGAGATCGCGGCGAACTACTATCTGACCAACACCTGGGTGCTGGATTTCAACTACTCCTGGTTTGATTTTGACGTCAAAGAACAGGCTCTGGGCGACGTACTTCTGCCCAACGCTCCCGAGCACAAGTTCAATGCAGGGATCGGATACCGCGGAGCGCGCATCGACGCCAGCCTCAAGTACCGCTGGGTCGATGACTTCTTCTGGGCGGCCGGCGTTTTCCAGGGCGACGTCCCGTCGTACGACGTGGTGAATTTCGCGATGAACTACAAGCTCTTCGACAGCGTCTCGCTCGGCCTGAACATCAGCAACGCGCTCGATAACGAGCACTATGAAACCTTCGGCGGCGACATCCTCGAGCGCCGCGCCCTGGCGTTCGTCGGCTTCACCTGGTAACTCTTTTCATTCCGCGATGTGGCAGGGCCTTCCAAGGCCCTGCCTCTTCCGCATCGTGAAGAGGTACGACACCTGGAGCATTCATCCTGACGTCTACGGGAGGGCGTGCAGTTCACCTTTTCTTCACCCCGATCTCACACAGCCTGCGTCTCGAAGCCCTATAACGGACGTGAGGGAGATTCCACTGTGGGACGACTGCAACTCACTCCATCCGAGACAACTGAAACGATCAGAACCGGCGTGCCGCGGGAGAGTCTCGCGGGCGGCAGCGTCAAGGGCAGCCTCCTTCGCGCACACCTCCAGTGGGCGATCGAGCAGCGCCTCCCCGGTGAGCTGTCTGATCTCCGGGATGCGCTCCCGGCGGAAGTCAGCCACGAGCTCTCGAGCCGTCTCCTCAGCTCGAACTGGTATCCCTTCAGCTGGCTGATCGGACTCGATCGGACCATGATCGAACTGTTCGATACGGGCGGCAACGAGCTAGCCGCAGAACTCGGGCGCTACTCCGCGCGGCTCGATCTATCACCGATACACCGGCTCCTGAACTTCAGGAATCCGCACGAATTCTTCCGGCAGTCTGCCCTGCAGCACTCGCTGCTCCGCGATTTCGGTACGGCCGTTTACGAACCCGAAGGAGAGGCGCGCGGAAAAATGACGCACCGTCAGTATGGATGCTTCAGCCCTCTGTACTGCGAGACTTTCATCGGCTACTACGAACAGTCCGTCTGGTCGCATGGCCCGCGAGGCGCGGTTGTGGAAGAAGTCGAATGCCAGTGCTACGGCGCAAGGGAATGCACGTTCCGGATCAGCTGGCAGTGACGGGGGGGTATCCGCACGAATAAGCGAATGTTGAATGGGGACCGGTCTCCCAATTCAACATTCACAATTCACAATTTCAACATTCAACATTCGCTTTTTCTGAGGCAGGCTTAAGCGCGACGACGAGCGGCATTCCCCTCTCCCCGTGTGAACGGGGAGAGGGGCCGTGCAAGCTACCCGAGTGTTGGCGTTGGCTGCAGAAGCTGCAAGCTCCCAACGCCCCTCTCCCGGCGCGCGACGATTTCGCAAGTCCTAGACGTCTGCGCGGATGCCGCGCGCCACCCTCTCCCCGACTTCGCGGGGAGAGGGAGAGTACGCAGGACCCTACCGTCCCGTCGGCGGAGTCGGAATCACCAGCTCTGGACGCGGATTTGCCGCCAGCTCCGCCATTAGAACTTCGAGGGCCTTGTCGAGTGATGGATCGATTCCACGCATCACGAGCTCCGGCCTGTCGACGACTTCGATGTCCGGCGATACACCGACGTTCTCGACTTCCCAGACACCTTGATCGAAGAAGCGGAACGACGGTGCTGTGATCGAGCCGCCGTCCGAAAACGACGGTCCGCCGGTGATTCCGATGAGTCCTCCCCACGTTCGCGTTCCAATGAGCGGACCAAGGTTGCGTTTGCGGAAGTAATACGGGAACGCGTCGCCGCCCGATGAGGAGTAACCATTCATCAGAACAGCCTTCGGCCCTTCATGTGCGAAGGCGGGCGTGCGGTTCGGCGCGACATTCCTGCGGGCCCAGTAACTGAGCACAGGACGATCGAGCAACTCGATCATCCTGTCCGGGATGAAGCCACCGCCGTTGTAGCGATCATCGATGATCAGCGCATCTTTCGTCATCTGCGCATAGAAGCCCTTGAACAGTTCCCGATTGCCCTCGGTTCCCGTGTTCGGAAGATGGATGTAGCCGATCTTGCCGCCCGATTTCTCGCGCACGTACTCCCGCCGTGACTGCACCCAGTCGAGATATCGAAGGTTCGTCTCGGCCTTCACGGGCCGGACACGTTCCTCGCGCGCTCCCGCTGTATCGGGGCGAGAGTTGAGAAGAAGCGTGACCGTACGGCCCGCTTTGTTCTCGAGCAGCCGGTAGAAATTCTCGACTCCGCGAGTCGGCACACCGTCGACTGCGAGAATGTAGTCACCCTGGTTCGCGCGAACGCCGGGCTCGGTCAGAGGCGAGCGAAAGTCCTCATGCCAGTTCTCACCGGGAAAGATCTTCGCAATCTGGTAGTAGCCGCTCGAATGCGCGACGATCTCCGCGCCGAGCAGTCCGCCGTCTTTCCGGGGAACGGCCCATTCGCTGGAAGTCGTCACGTAGACGTGGCCGGCATTGAGCTCACCACCGAGCTCGCCGAGGATATAGTCCAGGTCCTCGCGATGTGCGGCGTGCTGGACCATGGAGCCGTACTTGGCGCGCATCGCGTTCCAGTCGACTCCGTGCATGTTCGGATCGTAGAAAAAGTCCCTAAGGATCCGCCACGCGTCATTGAACTGCTGAGCCCATTCGGCTTTCGGTTCGATCTTCGCTTCGAGTCGCTCGAGTGAGACGAGTCCTTCAGTCGATTTCTGTCCCGGCTTCGCGGATGCGATTCCGTAAGCGGGTCCCTTGCGGAAGAGTATCTTTTCTCCGTCGGAGGAGAGCGAGTAACTCTGGATGCCCTCGAGGACAGTCTCTTCCTTCTTGTTGTCGATGTCGTAGAGCTTGAGCGTCGTCGCAGGTCCCGCTCCAACGAAGTAGAGAACGCCATTGTTGACAGCTGAAAGCGCCCTGTAGTCCGAAGGAGAGCCCGGAATTGCGCGGACGCGCTGTTCGAAGCCCTCCACGTCGATCCTCGTTGCACCCGGGGCCGACGCGCCAGGACGCGGAGTCGGAGTTGGTGTCGGTGTCGGCGACGCTTCCGCGCGCTCCGCTGCCGCGGCCTTCTCCTCGTCGCTTATCGGGAGAAAAAGGGCGGGGCCATCTGCGGCAAGCAGGCCGACGTAGATGCGAGTCGGATTCGTGTAGATATAGTTGAACTCGAAGCCGGAGAACGTGAGATTGAAGTCGCGGTCGGACAGGAAGTAGAGGTAACGCCCTTTCGGATCGAACACCGGCTGGCTGTCGTCGGTCAGACCGCTCGTCAGTTGGCGGTTCTGTCCGCCGATCTGATGAACCCAGATGGCGGAGAGTCTCGTCTCGCCCGGCTTGGTGTACGCGATCCAGCGGCTGTCCGGAGACCATGTGTAGTAGGTAATGTCGTTGTAAGTGCCGCGGTCGACGCGTGTCACGCGTCCCGAAGCAACTTCGACGTAGTGGAGCTCTGAGTTCTTGTCGGAGAATGCGAGCATTCTGCTGTCAGGCGACCAGACGGGCTGGAAACGCCAGACGCTGCCGTTGTTCGTGACTCGCCTCTCGGTTCCGCTTCCATCCGCGTTGCGCACCCAGATCTCGTATTCACCGCTGCGGTCGCTGAGATAGGCGATCGTGCGGCCGTCCGGCGACCATGTTGGATTCATCTCCCGCACGCCGGGGGTCTGAGTCAGGTTTCTGATCTCACCTTCCTTCGCCGGAGCGGTGAAGATTTCACCACGCGCGCCGAAGAGCGCGCGCACTCCGGTGGGAGAAAGGGTTGCGGTCTGGATGTTGTCGCGGACGTTTCGGAAATACGGCACGGTGTTCTTGAAGTCTCCGAAGACCCGGATGGGAACGCGGGTCGACGTGTTCGTGGAAGGATCGAAGCGATAAAGCGCGCCGCCCGCTTCGTAGACGACTGCATCCGGACCGGCACTGACCCAGAGGACGTCGTAATCCGTGTGGTTGGTCACCTTGCGGGTCTGCCGCGTGGTCGTGTCGTACGCGTAGAGATTGAGGAGCCGATCGGCGTCACGGTCCGACGCGAAGTAGATCGTGTCGCGCACCCACACAGGCTGGTTGTCGGTGGCCGGATCGTTCGTGATCTGCTCGGAGGTGTTATTCACGAGATCATAGATCCAGACGTCCTGGGCGCGGCCGCCGCGGTAGCGCTTCCACGTGCGGAACTCCCGTTCAATCGGCGTGTAGACGATCTTCGTTCCATCCGGCGAGTACATCCCGCCGCCGGCCTCGGGGATGGCCAGTTGCGTCTCCATCCCTCCAGCCGCCGGCACGATGTAGGGCACGCCCATCCGCTCACTCCATGGGAGGCGATGGGGGAGAAACAGGATGTTTCTGCCGTCCCGGGTCCAGTCGAGCACCCGGTTGTCGATTCCACCGCGGGGAGGCAACGGGCCGACGTCGTTGTAGTACGTCAGCTGTTTCGGCTCGCCGCCGTCGACGCTGATCACATGAACCTGGCGTGTGCCGCTGTAGTCGCCGACGAACGCGATCTGCCGCCCGTCCGGAGAGAACTTCGGAAAGAGCTCGAGGCCTTCGTGGGAGGTGAGCCTTCTCGCCGTGCCGCCCCTCGCGTTCACGATCCAGATGTCTCCGGCGTAGACGAAGGCGATCTGATTGCCGTGAATATCGGGATAGCGGAGCAGGAGAGTCTCGCCGTCCTGTGCGAACAGCGGAGTCGCGATTACAAGGACGAGCGCCAGAAATAATGTGTTCAAAAAACGCATGAAAGAACCTCTCTTGGTTGGTGTGTCATCCTGACAGGGTGTGAATGAATCGCGCGAGTGTCATCCCGAGCGTCGAGCGAGGGATCTGGGAGGGGGCCTTTGAGAGGGAGCCACCGCCCAGATCCCTCGCTCGA
>JBGSYJ010000210.1:0-4745 GCA_041750915.1 Thermoanaerobaculia bacterium
GCAACGGCGGCGGTCCTGATGTCGGCCGGTTCGCGCTCGCCGCGCGCCTTTTCGATTCCGCGATGCATCTCGAGCACGGCGTCGGTCGCCCTCTCCATCTTTGCCTTCAGCTTCTGGTTGACGTCCGTCTCGGTCCACTCCTGGTTCTCGATGTTCTGGACCCATTCGTAGTAGCTCACGGTCACGCCGCCGGAATTGGCGAGAATGTCAGGAATCACGGGAATCCCGCGCTGCATCAGGGCACGATCAGCTCCCGGTGTCGTCGGGCCATTGGCCGCTTCGACGATGAGCTTCGCTGAGATCGCGTCGACGTTGTCTTCACGGATCTGGTTCTCGAACGCCGCCGGAATCAGGATGTCGCATGGAAGCGCCAGCAGTTCCTCATTCGTGATCGCTTCGGCGTTTTTCAGTCCCGCCAGGGAGCGGGTGCGCTCCTTGTGAGCGATCGCGGCATCCGGATCGAGCCCGTGCTCGTTGTACGCCCCGGAAGTCGAGTCGCTGATCCCGACGATTTTCGCACCGGCCTTCGCAAACAACTCGGCAGCAATCGAACCAGCGTTGCCGAATCCCTGAATGACCACGCGCATTCCGTCGAGCCGGTTGTGTCCCGGAAGGACGCCGCGTCCGAGCGCGTGCATCGTCACATTCAGGCATCCGCGGGCGGTCGCCTCGCGGCGGCCCAGCGAGCCCCCCATGCCGATGGGCTTGCCCGTCACCACGGGCAGACTGTTCGTGCCCGGGTGCATCATCTCGTACGTGTCGTAGATCCACGCCATGGTGTTCGCGTCCGTGTTCACGTCTGGCGCCGGGATGTCGGTGTGAGGACCGATGTTGTCTCCCAGCCCGACGATGTAACGTCGCGTGATCTTCCGAAGGTCGTTGAACGTGAGTATTTTCGGGTCGCAGACGACCCCACCTTTGGCTCCACCGAACGGCACATCAGCCACGGCGCACTTCCACGTCATCCACGAAGCGAGCGCGCGAACCTCGTCTTCGGTGACGTCGGGGTGGTAGCGGATCCCACCCTTACCGGGACCGCGGACGCGATTGTGAACTGCGCGATAACCGGTGAAGGTCTTCACTGAGCCGTCTTCTGTCTCGATGGGAAACTCGACGGTGATGACGCGTGAGGTTCGCCGCAGCCAGTCCGCGAGGCCGGGAGCGAGGTCCGGCAGGTGTGCGGCGGCGCGATCGAACTGCGCCTGCGCGATTCGATACTGGTTCAGGTCTTCGGCGGCGGCAAACCGGTTGCCGTCATCATCGGGCAGTGTCTCGGAAATCTGAGTCATCCGCGTCCCCGTTCCATTGTTGGGTAAGCGGGGATCGTAGCACAAGACCCTGTGCAGGTGCGGTGACGACCTATCCGGGAGGCCGTTCCTGAGCTTTGCCGGTCATCGGAACGAACCGCACGGGAAGCGTCGGCTCCTCGATGACACCTCCCCTCGTTTTCCGGATGAGCCGGAGCTCCTGAACGCCACGCCCGACTGGAATGATCATCCTTCCGCCGATTCCGAGTTGGTCGACCAGCGCCGGCGGCACGTGATCAGGGGCCGCCGTCACGAGAATGGCGTCGAACGGCGCCTCGTCGGGCCATCCCTCATAGCCGTCTCCTTGACGCACATGGACGTTGGTGTATCCGAGCTCGCTGAGCGTTGTCTTCGCGCGGTCAGCAAGCTGGGGGACGATCTCGATGGTGTAGACCTCTTCGGCGAGCTGAGAGATCACGGCAGCGTGATAGCCCGATCCTGTTCCGACTTCGAGAACTTTGTCGCCAGGTTTCAGCTGGAGAGCTTCAGCCATGAAGGCGACGATGTACGGCTGCGAGATCGTCTGATCGTACCCGATCGGAAGGGGATGGTCCGCATAAGCGAGATCGACAACGTCCGCCGGAACGAAGCGATGCCGCGGCACCGTTCGCATCGCCTCGAGAACCGCACGGTCTTTGACCCCTCGGCCGGCAATTGTCTCTTCCACCATTCGCCTCCTCGAGTCCGCTGTTGCATCCGAGCCGGCCATCGCGCTGTGTGTGCTCACCGCCGCTGTGTCGGCACGGCACCCGGATAGGAGCAGTGCAGCGGTCAGGCAGATCGCAGAAGCTTTCATCATCGGTCCTCCGTGAACGCATGCGAACTTCGGACCCGATACATGTGGCAGGGCCCTCCGAGGCCCTGCCTCCGAGGCAGTGACGATGTACGACGATTGGAGCATACATCCGATGTGGCAGGGCCCTCCGAGGCCCTGCCTCCGAGGCAGTGAGGAAGTGCGACAGTTGGAGCATTCATCCGGGGTCGTCGCTCCAGAAATCGTGCAGCCGCACTATCTGGAAAAGGCAGGGCCTCGGAGGGCCCTGCCACATGGCGTGTCGTGCAGCTGGACTATCCCGGAAAAAGGCAGGGCCTGGGAAGGCCCTGCCACATGGCGTACTTCAGTACTTTACGTTGCAGCCGTACGGCTCACTTGTCGGGACGCTCACCGGCTTGCCGGCCATCGCCTCCGTCAGCGCGATGTCGACGTGGGGCCGCGCGGACTTGAGGTCGGCGGCGCGAGATGTCGCCTTGTCGTCGATGCCGCCCATGTACATCAGCGTTCCCTCCGGATTGATGACGAACATGTGCGGGGTCGTCCGGGCGTCGTAGGCGCGCCCCACAGTGCCACTCGAGTCGACGAGGACGGCTTTCGGCGTCGCACCCTTGTCCTTCGTCAGCGAATTCGCCTTCTCATTCGGGAAATGGCCCTGCTTTCCGGGCGCCGAGGAGACGACTGAAAGCCACACGACATCTTTGGCGGACCACTTCTTCTGCAGAGCCTGCATTGCATTGTTGTCGTAATACTTCCGAACGTATGGGCAGTCGTGATTGAGCCACTCGAGCACGACCCACTTTCCGCGATAGTCAGCGAGTGAATGTTTGCCGCCATTGGTGTCGACGGACTGGAATGCCGGAGCTGGCTTGCCGACTGCGGGCGCACCCGCGGGCGCACCCGCGGGCGGCAGAGTAGAGGCCGTCGATGACTCCGAGCATGCAGGCATGACCAGCGAGATCGCAAGGGCACTTGTGATGAGAAGCTTTTTCATCCATTTCCTCCTGTGGTTGGTGGTTGATTCGAACGGGCTGTGTCATCCTGAGCGGAGCGAAGGATCCCCTCAGGGCTCGCTCTGCCGTTATCAATCCGGGGATCCTTCGCTTCGCTCAGGATGACACCTCTTCGCTCAGCTTGAGGCCATCGTCCTCAGACCTGACTCTTCTCCTGAATCTCATTTTCGTGCTTCCACTTCCGACAATGCATTGATGAGAATTCCAGGACTCAGAATTTCCGGCAGCAATCGAGGTTGCGCATTGGGAAGTCCGTCGTACAGAACGTAGAGCGGGACTCCGGAGCGGCCGAATTCCTCGAGCGCGCGGGTGATCTCTGGATCGCGCTTCGTCCAGTCGGCTTTAAGCATTGCGATGCCTCGATCGCGCACGAGATTCTGGACTTCGTTCGAGCTGAATGCGATTCGCTCGTTGACCTTGCACGTGAGGCACCACGCTGCCGTGAAATCGATGAACACCGGCCGTCCTGCTGCGCGGTGTTCCGCAACGCTCGCACGGGAGTACACCTCCCATTCGATTCCGCTCGCGGTGTCCGAACGAATTTCCGACGCGGAGACAGGCCGGCTCGTAACTGCGAGCGCGAGCCCTCCGGCCACGAGCAGCGTGAATCCGGTGATTGCAGCCGCCTTCACAACGCGCGTGCTCGACGGTGTGCCCCACTGTCCCCAGATCCAGAGACCCGCGGCAAGTGCGGTCAGCCCCAGCAGCAGTCGCAGCACGCCGTCGATTCCCGCCTGATGTCCGAAAACCCAGACGAGCCATGCGACAGTGGCGAAGAGCGGAAACGCCATCAATTGCTTGAAGCGAACCATCCATGCGCCTGGCCGCGGCAGGAATCGCATCAGCGCCGGCCATGCGGACAGCGCGACGTATGGTGCTGCCATGCCGGCTCCCAGAGCCGTGAAAATGAGCATCGAGAAGCCCGCGCTCTGCGTCATCGCATATCCGAGTGCGGCACCCATGAAAGGCGCCGTGCAGGGAGTCGCGACGACGGTCGCGAGCATTCCATTCATCACACTCGTGCGGTAGTCGCCCTGCCCGGAACTGCCGCTGACCCGTGTGAGCGATGTGCCGATGTCCACGACGCCCGCGAGGCTCAATCCGAGGCCGAACAGCAGGAATGCCATGAACGCCACGAAGCCGGAAGACTGCAGCTGGAATCCCCAGCCGATCTCCTGACCCGCCGCGCGGAGCAGCAGCAGAAGCCCCGCGAGAATCCAGAACGCGACGAGGACTCCTGCAGCGAAAGCGAGCCCGTGAATCCGGACGCGACGCGGCTCGTCGCCCGACGACTGCACGAATCCGAGAATCTTGAGAGACACGACGGGGAAGACACAGGGCATGAGGTTGAGCAGAATGCCGCCGAGGAATGCCAGCGCGAGGGCAATCCAGAGAGTCGACGGCAGGGATGACAGAGTGCTCGCTGCTGCCGGCGCCGCCGATGCCGCGACGGTTCCGAATGGAACGTCGAACTCGATCGCGCCAGGTCCGAAAACAGCCCATCCGTTCTTCGCAACGAGAACGCCGCTCATCCGTTCAGGTGAACCTGTGAGATACGGAGAGCGCACGAGCTCCATCGTGATGATCCCATCGCGGATGCTCGTCGACTCCGGCGCGCTGTGTTCGATCAGCGGACCGGCGGTTGCGAAGAAT
>JBGSYJ010000211.1:0-2651 GCA_041750915.1 Thermoanaerobaculia bacterium
TCGGGAGAGAGGGCGAGCAGCGCCTTTGACTGAGCGATCAGCGCGTCGACTTCGTCCACTTTGAGGCGGAAGGTGGTCGGCATCGAGTTGAATCGCTCCCGCGTCTCGAGGTCCTCGATCTGATTGAACGTCAGGACCGCGAAGTGCACCCTGACCCTGGGCGCATCGGGCGGACGGACCGCGTTCGCATGGTCCCCCCATCTCAGGAAGCCATCCCTTGCCAGCCCGACCGTCTCGGTGTTGAGGATTCCAAGGGCGGCGTCAAAGGACGCCAGGACGGTCGCGACGAGGCCGGGCTCGCGACCGCTGAGAGACCAGTCACGCTCTGAATACACCTGGGCGTTTGCCACGATCACCAGGACCTCGCGCACGCGCCGCAGTTGGGCTGGCGAAAATGCGCCGGCCATGTCGGGCACGTTGCCGTAATGGGCTACCGGGCTCATCATCGACCCGCGCACGCCGAGATTGTCCGTCACGCCCCCGTCGACCAGGCGCAGATAGGGCATCTGATCAGGCCTCGAATACCGGTCGAGCGCCATCGCCACGGCGCGGCGCCGGTCGAAAAAATCGTCGCGCTCCAGCGCCTCGGCAACCCAGGGGCGCTGGCGCTCGGCGCAATCTTCGTAGTTGCGCAGGGCCATGCTCGCGAACGGACCCGGCATCGCCGAGGACGCCATCACGGCATGGGCGACCGGATACGTGGAGAGATCGGAACAGAGAAAGTCGAACTGCTGCTGGATGAATGAGAACGTGATCGCGTTGTTGATCTCGCTGCTGTTGATGATCACGAAGGGGCGCCCGTCCCGCGACATGTCTGCGAACGTACGGTGCTGGAACAGGGTGCTGTCCAGATACCGGGCGACCAGATCGCTCCGATTGAAGCTGCCGGAGGCGATCGCCGCGAGGCTTGAAGGCCGCAGAGCGAGGCGGATCAGCTCTCCCTGCCAGTCGCGGTAGAGAAACTCGCGCGTGAAGTCCGTGAAGATGCGCTCACCAAACAGGCCGTAATAGGCCGCCGTATAGCTGCCGCCGGAGACGGACGTCACCACGTCGACCTCGTCAAGCAGGCGGCGTTTTTGTCCGTGGAGCGTCACCTCCGTTTCGCGGAGGGCTTCGAGGACTCCATAGCTGAACGAGGCCGCACGCGTGCCCCCTCCGGAGAACGCGAGGACGATGAACAAATCCTCGGCGTTATCGGGCAGCCGGTTCCGGAACTCATAGCGCTCGGATGGATCCGGGTCATCGATTTCGTCGTTCCAGACCCGGTGGGCACAGCCCGTGGCTGCGGCGCCCATCAGGCATCCCATCAGAATCATGACGAGGCCGGCGGATCGTTTCGCGGAACCAGCGTCCACCATCGTCAATTCACCTGCTGCTCGGTATGCCCACCGAACTCGAAGCCCACCGCGGAGGGGAGCTTGTCGGCGAACTCCGCCTCGCCGCGCTCGGGGAGAATCTGCTGTGCCAGCACCTTGCCGGACTGCTCCGCCAGTTCCAGCAGGAGTCGCAGGTTTCGGTCGGTGATGCGGTTCTTCGAGTAATCGAGATACTGTCCTACCGCCTCGGCCGTCAGGCGCTGGCCGCGCTCGGGGTCGTCGGCGAAGAGCGCTCGGAGATGCACGTTCCCGACCTCCTGCTGGTGTCTTTCCAGCGCCTTCCACGCCGCTCGTTCCGTGAGGTATGGGATGCCTGCCGTCATACTCGTATTCCTCTCGCTCAGTGAACGATGACGAGATCTGCCTGCATAAGCAGCTTAGCCACCCGATGGCGCCATGTCATCAACTTCGAGACGAAGCGGTAGCCGAAGTAGCCTCCCGCACCGACCACGATCAGAATGACGACGACAATGCCGGTGCGTTTTACGGACATCTATTTACTGCTTTCGAGAGTTGCGTTGGTGAATCTGTTTTCATAGGTGGATCTCTATGATGGGACGTTTAGTGAGGTTGCCTGGTTGGTAATGAGGGACTTCGCCGCGGGGATGCATCGCGGCCGCTCGCATCCTCCCACATGCGAAATCCTCCGACGAACGCGTTGGCGTTGTCGCCGGCCCGGCAGCCTGACGGCAGTTCTTTGAGCTCGTCCACGTTGCCGCCACCCAAAACCACGTCATCAGGTTGGAGCGCGGCGGTCAAATAGGCGACCACCTTCGCCACGTGTTTCCGCCATTTCTTTTTCCCACGCCGCTCCAGGCTGTCGTCGCTCACGAAGTGTTCGTAGGTGCTTTTTTTGTAAGGCAAGTGCCCGAGTTCCATGGGTAACACGATGCCATCAACCACCATCGCGGAACCCAGCCCCGTCCCCAAGCCCAGGAAGAGCAGCTTGCCGCCCTTGTAGCTCCCCAGGGCCTGCATGGCCGCATCGTTGATGAGCTTGACCGGGCACCCGAAGGCGGATTCAAAGTCGAACCCGACCCAGCCCTTGGCCAGGTTATGCGGTTCCGACACGACGCGATCCCGCAGCGCCGCACCCGGATAGCCGATCGACACTGCGTCATATTCCCAGCCTGCCGCCAATTTCTTGACGCCGGATACCATCTCCTCGGCCGTCATCTTCGGCCCGGAGGAAAACTTCCGAGGTTCGTCCTGCCCCGTGCAGAGAATCTTGACGTGCGACCCGCCTACGTCGACAACCAGGACATTCATGATCCC
>JBGSYJ010000212.1:0-3742 GCA_041750915.1 Thermoanaerobaculia bacterium
TTGCGATACAGCCAATAATCAGGGGACCCTTCGCTACGCTCAGGATGACACTTGCTCCTGCGCCCACTTGCCCCGTTGTCGTTGCCGCCGTCCTCGGTCAAGATGATTGCGTGAAACGATCCGAAAAGGCGGCGAGGATTCAGCAGAGCCTGGACGATCTCTATCCTTCTCCACCGATCCCTCTCGATCACCGAGACCCTTTCACCCTCCTGATAGCGGTACTTCTCTCCGCTCAGACCACCGACGCGCAGGTCAATCGCGTCACGCCCGGGCTTTTCGCGCTGGCTTCCACACCGCAGAAGATGGCTGCCCTCGAGGTGCCCGAGATTCATCACTGCATCCGAAGCTGTGGTCTGGCGCCGTCGAAAGCTCGAAACATCAGCGCGCTGGCGAAGATCCTCGTGGCCGAACATAAAGGCCGGGTTCCGGACGATGCTGAAAGTCTCGAACGGTTGCCGGGCGTGGGGCACAAGACCGCGTCGGTCGTTCTGGCGCAGGCTTTCAACCGAAGCGCGTTTCCAGTCGACACGCACATTCACCGCCTCGCCTGGCGCTGGGGACTTTCAAATGGCAGAAGCGTCGAACAGACCGAGCGGGACCTCAAACGGGCATTCCCGGAGGAAAGCTGGAACCGTCTTCACCTCCAGATGATTTACTTCGGCCGTGAGTACTGCACCGCACTGCGTCACGATGCTCAGAAATGTCCCATCTGCTCCTGGGCCATGAGCAAGTCGAGAGTGAGAGGAAAGTTCAAGCGATGAAGGTTTTCGTGACCTGCCCGCGTTGCGACGAGGCAAGCGATCCCGACAGCACCCTCTACGACGATGCATTCGACCCGCTGAGCTTGCGCGTTGGCAACCGATTCATCCGTGGAGCGGCCGACGATCCGTTCTACTGCACCATCTGCGAAGCGAAGGGAGTGTATTGCGAAGCAGAGATCTCGGAAGGGTGAGGAAGGAAGAGTGAAGGGTGAAGAGTGAAGAGTGAAAGCCGCCACCCGGCCCTTCACTCTTCACCCTTCACTCTTCACCCTTCACTCTTCACCCTTCACTCTTCACCCTTCACCCTTCACTCTTCACTCCTCACTCTTCACTCTTCACTCTTCACTCTTCACTCTTCACTCTTCACCCTTCACCCTTCCATCTCAACGGTTCAGGATCGCGGTCGTCGATCGACACGCGCACCGGCGTCCCCTGGGTCAGTCCTGAAAAATCATAGGTTCCGGTCGAGGCGCCGCTGAGGACAACCACAGTGGAGGACCGTACGCGACGCTCACGCTTCCAATGATCCTGATACGCGAGAAATGGCGCTGCCGCGCGCAACTCGGCGAGCGTGTACGAGCCATGCTGCTCGAGCACCTCATCGAGGCGTATGTCGCCAAGGTAGAGTGCCCGGAACTCCCGCCCACCTGCTTCCACGGTGATGAAAGCGCCGGGCCCGAGGTTCATCGCCGCGGCTGCATTGCGATCGAGATTGACTGCAAAGCTGTTCAGCGCACCCACGCGGCCGACAAGAAGTCCTCGGAACTCTTCAGGACCGGCGGTGTACCGACCCTCCCATCGATCATGCTCCGGTGCGGGATAGAGGAGAATGGCGACGGGGCGACGGTTCAGGCGGAGGGTGTTCACATCGGTGAGCGTGATGAAGTCGACAGGCGCTCCCCACAATCCCGGTGACCTCCTCGCGGCGTTCTCGTCCCGGCGATGCAGTGTTGCGACGTAGCGACCTGGCGGCACCCGGGCAATCGCACCTTCGAACCGAGGCTCTCGTTCACCGAACGGCAGTGATCCATGCGAGTCGAGCCTCAACAGACCAGAGGGCGCATCGAGGTAGGCGCGCTGCGGTGAAAGCCACTGATCCCGTCCCATCTCGCGAGCTGTCAGCGGCGGACCCGCGTACAGGTCTACTCTGATCGCGCCACAGCGGGCGAGCTCCCATGTCACAAGAGCGCCGCGCAGCGCGAGCTCTCTGAGGTGAGGATCTTCGAGATCGCTCTCGCCGGAAAATTCACTGAGAATCCGAGGACGGGAAAGGGCGATGTTCTGGGCGGAAGCCTGATCGTAGAGAAAGGCGACAGGTCCGTCGTTGCCCGCCTCGAGTCGCTGCGTCCGCGCGACGACCGTATGCGTCTCCGGAATCGGCGGGGTCGTGACCGCGCCATGCCGAAGCAGCAACTCTCCCACCCTCTCCACCCCGCTCACGTTTCTAATGTACCAGAGCGTTCTGCGCCCGGCAAATCCTGCAAGCTGTCAGAATCGTGAAACATTCACCCCGTCGCCGACATGGTCGCTTCAACGGGTGAGTCGCGCTGGTCGGCGCACTCGCAGATCGTCCGGACGAACCTGTCGAACTCGAACGGCTTTCTCATGACGGCGAAGACCTGCTCGGACGGAACGTCAATGTCGTTCAACGCCGTGAGCACGATCACCCTGCGCAGAACATCGGGTCTCGTCTCGAGCAGATGAACGATCACCTCCTGCCCGCTCACGTCGGGCATCACGAGATCGAGGACGATGACGGAGAAGTCAACGGCAGCGATCGAACTGATGGCTTCTGCGCCGTCACACGCCCAGCTGACAAGGAATCGTTCCCGCCGCAGGATCGCTGAGATCAGCTTTCTGTTGGTCGCGTCGTCATCGACCACGAGTGCGGTCCTCAGGGCCCGGTTCATTCTCAGGGTTGGTTTCATGACTCCCTCTACTTCAACCCTGCTGCCAGCGTAAGTCGTTGATTCGAAGCGAGGGAGCGAGAGAGATCGTCCCTTTGTGTAGACAAACCGTCATCCTGAGAGATCGAGCCCCAACACCCGCGCAACTCCGCGATGCATTCGACGTACGATAGCGATATGAAAGCGCCGCCCCTGATGCGAGGTTCGGCCTGGCGAACGTCCGGTCTTCTTTTACTATCCGCGACCCTCGGTGCCGCGGCCGCGCTCCTGCTCAACGGCTCGAATGTCACTTCGCGATCTGTTGCCACGGGCGCGATCGTCGGCATCTGCTTCGGAATCGCCGTGCTCGCATTCTCGATCCTGCGCAACCGGATCGAGGAAAACGGACAGCGCGCCAGAGAAAGAGAGTTCGCCGACAAGGAGCTCGAACTGGCGCGCTCGATCCAGCAGCGGCTCCTTCCTCCCTCCTCGATCGAAGCAGCAGGCTACCGCGTGGAGTCGCGCAATGTTGCCGCGCAGTACGTCGCTGGAGATTTTTATGACGTGTTTCATCTTGCAGACGGATCGCTCGGCCTTGTGGTCGCTGACGTTGCAGGCAAAGGCATCGGCGCAAGTCTGATCATGGCCACGGTCAAGGCGGTACTCCCGCTCATCGCTGCAGGAAAGTCGGTGGAGGAGACTCTCGCGGAACTGAATGTGCGCATCCACAGGGATCTCGCACGCCGCGAGTTCGTCGCGCTCGCATACGCCCACTACGACCCGTCCACATCGACACTCCGCCTCGGAAATGCAGGCCTGCCCGACCCGCTGCTGGTCAGGCGGAATTACCCTCCCCTTCCACTTGAAGTGACGGGGCCCCGTCTTCCACTCGGCGTGAGGGTCAGCGTTCGCTACGAGGCACTCACGCTGAAGCTCTCACCAGGGGACAGAATCCTTCTCTACTCCGATGGGCTGCCTGAGGCGCCAATGGAAAACGGCGAGCCGCTCGGCTACGAAACGCTCGGGAAACTGGCAGGCATCGAGGCGTCCGACCCGGCAATGTGGCTCGACAATTTCCTCGATGCGGTGCGAGCC
>JBGSYJ010000213.1:0-20989 GCA_041750915.1 Thermoanaerobaculia bacterium
CGAAGAGCCGGATGCGGGAATCCTGCAAGTCCGGATCTGTGGGGGGCCGGGAGGAGCAATCCTCCGGCCTACCCGACCCCCTCCCGCCCACCCACGCATGCTCGGGATGACAAGTCCTGCGGACCTGCGTGAAGTTCCTACCGCGGAAACGCTTCGATTACCTCGGCCTGTTGCAGAACTGCGATCAGGCCCGCGGAGGCGAGGGCGAGCAGGAATGAGATTCCGCTCCAGCCCCTTGGCGACTCGTCCTCGAGATGCATCCGGCCAAGCGCGGCATTCAGAGCTGCGATGAAGATTGCGGCGAAGGCTATCGCGCGAAGCGTGTCGAATGACGGTGCTCCCGCGACCAGCGTCCAGACTGGAATGCCGACGACGAGTGCCGCGACTGCGCCGATCACTCCGGCAACGATCGCATCACCCCACTTCTGGAAGAGCTTCATTCGGATCCGCCCGTCCCACCAGACCAATGCCAGCACCATGATGGTCGCCATCACGTACGGGGCGTAGAAGAAACCGTAGCGGCTCGTGAGATTGGCCGCCAGCAACAGGATGAACGGGACGAGGATCGCATGCGTGATCACACGCACGCGAAGAGGCTCGCCCTCCCGACCCATCAGAAATGCGCGCACCGAGACGAAGGCGATGATGGCGAGGAGCACCGGCAGGGCCCATCTCCTCGATCCGAGGGACCACGTCGCGAAGGTGAAGAGCACGACGGCGAGCATGCCGCCGGCGTTGAACGAGCGGAAGCGCCAGGCGATGAGCGCCATGATCGCAAAGATCGCGATGAAGCTCAGGTTCTGGTAAGCGATCTCGGCGACCGGTTTCGTCGTGATCTTCTGAAGGACGAAACAGACTGCGATCGGAATGAACAGATTGTCTGTTCCGCGCAAAGAAATCGCCTCGAAACCGGTGACGAGCATCGCCACGAGAAGCGCTGAGAGTACCGTCACTGCGGGAGGCAGATCTGTCATCAGCAGCATCGGCAGATGGACGGCGAGGAACGCGACGACGAGAAAAACCAGCGAGCCTTCCACGCTCTTGTATTCGTCTTCGACTTCGTATCTGAGGAGGCCGTATCTGCTCCCGATGAGCGCTGCAAACGCATCGGCGACCGCGAGAACGAGCAGCGCGCTGACGTACAGCCACGGCTGATCCGCCGCGATCAGAAAAACGAGGAAAATCGCGAGCGGATAGTATTCGCTGCCCTTGCTCTTCCGGTCGACTCCATGAAGGCTTCGGAGCAGTCCGAAACGTCCTCCGAAGAAGAAGATTGCTGAGAGAGATGCCGTGAGCATCAGAACGACGAGGGGCGACCGGATGAGAAAGGGGAGCGCGAGGCCGATGAGTCCACCGCCGACGTGGACCAGCTTTCTGGTCCACTCGGGCTTTGCGTTGCCGACGCGAATCCAGATCTCCGCCGAAACCAGAACGATGGCGAAGACGCCCGCGATGATCGCCGCCCCGGCAATATCGGAGGTCGAGATCAACGCGCAACCTCGTCGATCACGAATGCACTGTAGAAGAATGCGCGGTCCCGCTTGAAAAATTCGTCGGCGAGATCGGTGCGTTCGGTGATGCGACCTGCAGAGGCCTCGGGACGTCTCCTTGGAACCAGCATGTTCCAGTAGGCGAGTCGTGCGCCGGGACGCGCCGTGTCGAGCAGACGTCCGTATAGACGCTCGGTTGTCGCTGGATCGAGATACTCGAAGATGTCCGACAGGTTGTAGCCGTCGAAACCGCCGCCCGCCTCGAAGCCCACCTCGTCGATCGGGCCCTGCCGGATCTGGAGACGGTCCATACCAGAGCGGAGCGAGGAGAGGGAATCGGGTCTCAGGTAACGGGGAAGCGCGGCGCCGTAGTTGCCGGTGAAGATCGATGTCAGATAAGGGTTGTCATGAGTCGGTAGTTGCGTGAATGCGTATTCGGCGCGGGAGCGGATGCGATCCGCGACGGAGCCCTCGACGAAGCGGAAGAACTCCGGATCGCGTCCGAGGCGTCCCATGACGAAGCGGCTGAAGAAGACGCTGAACATGGCCCGCCACCGGACGCCGTCCCATCGCTCGTCGTAAAACCTTCTCCGTTCTTCGAAAGTCTTCTCGCGCAGAAGCTCATCGACGAGACGGCGCCCGTGAACGAGTGGAAGAACGCGAGTCCGGAAGAGGCGAAAATAGTTCTCGAACTTTCCGTGATGGATGATGCCGTTCCGGATGGCGTCGGTCGATGCATCCCAGTAATCTCGCGATTCGGAAGGGAGGGCTGGTGCGAGCCGGGCGTAGACGTCGAGGCGCCCGTCGCTCGGACGCACGCCGAGGAACGCGAGAAGCGGTTCGTCATCGAGTTGGAGGATGGCAGCCTTTTTCAGCTCGACGAGATGCAACTGCGCCGAGCTGATGTCAGCAGCCACGACTTCGGCACCCGCGGCAACGAGAGCGAAGGCGTTGTCTCCGGCTGAGGCGATGGAAAGAATCCGGCGGCCCGGGGCGGCGTCGAGCGCGTCGTGGAGGATGTCGGCGTCCTCCCAGACATTCGCGTAGCGGATCTGGTCAAAGCTCGCGCGGTCGCGAATGTCGGTTGGTGTCGGTTCGGTCATCGTTTCACTTCGGGGGTCTTGAATTTGGACGGCCCATTGTGGCGAGAAATGAATCCGGTGTCATCTTGAGAACTATTGAGTGAATCGCGGAGTGACCGGGCGGGAGAAGCGTCAGGCAGGTCCGCTGGATTTGTCATCCCGAGCAAGCGCGGGTGGGTGGGAGGGGCGATGGATCTCCGGCGATAGTACATTTTTGATATGAAAGGCATCGGGTGGTGGCGCAGGCCGATAGGCAACTCTGTTCCATCGCCGGAGATCTGAGCCCCGCCCGCCCGCACAACCAGGCTCGGGATGACAAGCTCGTTCATCCCTCGCCACTTTGACCTGTGACATTCGGGAAATTGGGATGACTCAATGCCACGATTTCTCACAGCCTTTGAGCGATTCAGGATGGCGCTGTGGTGCGACCGAACGTCGCGTGCGCCGAGCTGAACTCCCCTGATGCCAGCGCTCCTGCGATCGAGAGCTCGCCTGCCAGCACTGTTGCCGCGCAGATCTCCGCAAGCTTCTTCGCCTTGCCGTCTCCGGCACAGCCCATCATCTCGAGGCATTCCTGCGCCGTGGGCAGATGCGTGCCGCCACCTACCGTGCCGACGATGAGGCTCGGCAGCGACACGGAAAGGTAAAAGTCGCCGCTTGCCGTCACGTCCATTCGTGTGAGACCAACGGATGCCTCAGAAACGCACGCAACATCCTGACCGGCTGCTATGAAGAGCGCGGTCAGAGCATTCGCGAAATGTCCCTGCATTCCGATCGAGCCGCTCTGCATGCTTCCGACGACGGCGACCTGCCAGTAGCGGAAGATCTGCTCCGGCTCGCAGTGGAGGTACTTCACGATCAGCTCGCGCGGAATCGTCACGTCGGCGATGACCTTCTTTCCGCGCGTCGACTGGAAAGAGAGGTGAGTTGCCTTCTTGTCGCCCGACATGTTCCCCTCGATGAACCACGTGACGGGCTTGACGGGAGAATTCGCAATGAGGTCGCGGCAGAGATGGTCGGTGGTGATCGTCACCATGTTCTGTCCGGCTGCGTCGCCCGTGGTGTACATGAAAATCAGGTAGACCTCTTTGCCCGCGATGACGGGCTGAAGCTCGACGAGCTCTGCGAACCGCGAGACTTCGCGCACCATCGACTGGAGCTTCTCGGCGCGGCTCATCACGTATGCGACGAATGCCCCGGCCTGCGCAAGGCTCTCGAAGACGAAGCCAGGGACGCGTGAGATCGATTCGACGACGCATAGGACCGACACACCTCCGGCCAGGCTCACGAGGCGCGCACCCCGCTGGTAGGACGCAACCAGAGCGCCTTCAGTCGTCGCAAGGGGAATGTAGAAGTCGCCGTGCGCATGGAGACCGTTGATTCTGAGCGGTCCGATCACGCCGACGGGAATCCGTGCAAACCCGACGAGGCTTTCGATGTTCGCGCGCAGTTTCTCTGCTGGAATCTCCTCTCCTTCTCCTGCGAGCTGGTCGATGTTGAATCCGAGGCTTCGAAGCATGGCACGACGCTCGTGCATCGACTCGGTGGAGTATTCGTCACGGCCGGGAAGCGATGGGGGAAGCTCCCCGCGGGCCGGCACTCGCGGGTCGAGGTCACGCGCCCGCTCTTCGGCCGCCCTGCCGGCGAGGATTCCCGCGAGGATCTCGTGTGTTCGTGGATTGACGATTCCCATGGGCCAGCTCCTCGAAGGTCAGTATGCGTGAACAGGAGGCAAGTGCGACGCAGTTGGGAGCGGCGCCGGTACCTCTCTGGCAGCTCTATCGCGCTGAAGCGGATAGAAAGTAGCCAACGACGAGGACCAGGATTGCAGCGATCGCGACCAGGAACCAGATAGTCATCCCCCGAACCGAGCCGCGTGGAGCCTTTCCTCCTGCGGTGGTTCCTGCGGACTCCCCGCCTGATCTCTGTGAGAGGCTCGTCCCACCCTCCGAAGACTCTTCTGTTGCCTCTCCGCCCTTCCCGTCACCAGGACCCCCGCTGCCCGCCGCGTCGGCAGCGCCACCACCGCCATCACTATCACCACTGCTGCTCTCAGAAGTGCTTTCGTTGCCGCCTGCGGGAGCGTCGTTTCCCGCCTGACCGCCGGCTCCCGCCGAGTTCGACTGCCCCAGCGCCCCCGCGGCGCTCTCCGAGCTCTTGCCCGAAACGGCAGAGGTGATTTTCTCCGTAGTGCCGCCGATGGAACTGCGGAAGACGTAAAGGAGGCCGAGTATGAAGATGATGGCGAGCGCGAGGACCAGGATGTACTCGGTAGCCCCCTGCCCCCGTTGCTTCGAACCGACTTCCATGTTCCTCCCACTCGATGCCTGGTCCCTACGCAGACAGGATGGCTACCGCAGAGTGTGTTCCGGATTCAGGCTTCACTGTAGCGATCGATACCCACGGACGCAAGAGTCGAGTGGACAGTCTACAATTGCTGCGTTCACTCTGAGGGAGTCGGTCCTTTTGGGGAAATTCAGCAGTCGGGTGGCGGAACTGCAACCCGCAAAGGCAGGCGGCCCATGACGCGTTCCCGTCATCTGATTCTCATTATTCTGATCGCACTCTTTTCACTTTCAGCGTGGGGCCAACTCCCTCACGCCGACTGGAAAACGATCGAAACCGCGCACTTTCGTTTTCATTTTCCAGCGGAGTACGAAGCCTGGACCAGGCTGGCTGCGGAGCGAATGGAATCGATCCGCGCGAGACTCATCGAAGATATCGGCTATGCCCCTCCGCAGAAGGTCGATGTACTGGTCATGGATCCGATGTCGCAGGCGAATGGGTCCGCATGGCCGTTTCTGGACAACGCGCGGATGGTGCTCTGGACGAGTCCTCCGGGACCTGAGAGCGTGATCGGGAACTATGCCGACTGGATCGAGCTGCTGACGGTTCACGAACAGGCGCATCTGGTTCATCTGCTCCGGCCTTCCCGCAATCCGATGCAGCGGCTCCTCTCACGCGTGCTGCCGCTCGGGCCGATCGGAGTCCGCGCGCCACGATGGGTGAGCGAAGGGTATGCGACGGTGCTCGAGGGCGATTTCACCGGATCGGGGCGGCCGAACAGCGCGATCCGTGCCTCGATCCTCCGGAAGTGGGCGCAGGCCGGTGCCCTCCCAAGCTACGGTCAGATGGCCTCAGACTCGCGGACTTTCATGGGCATGTCGATGGCGTACCTCATGGGCTCAGCCTATCTGGAATGGCTGCGAGACCGTGAAGGTCCGGAGAGTCTGCCCAACCTCTGGTCGCGCCTGACGGCACGGCAGGTGCGGAGCTTTGATGCCGCGTTCATCGGCGTTTACGGTGACTCACCCAGCGCGCTCTACGACCGGTTCGTCGCCGAGCTGACTCACTCCGCACTTCAGATTGAACAGGTGCAGCGCCCGTTCATCAGAGAAGGCGATCTCTGGCAGACCTACAGCTGGGCGACTGGCGAGCCCTCCGTATCGGCGGATGGGAAGCGACTCGTGACAGTCATCCGGCATCGCGAGCAACCGGAACGGATGGTCATTCTGTCGACGGGCGAAAATGCGGAAGCTGAAGAGCGGTGGCAGGAGCAGATGTCGAGGATTCTCGAGCGTGACCCTGAGGACGTTGCTGCGGTCCGCAGACAACCACTCGCGCGCAAACCTCTCGATGAGTTGCACGGGCGCGATCGCTCCGAGCACTTCCTGACGCCGAGGTGGATCGGTGACGGACGAAGCATTCTGTTCGGACGCTTCGAGCCGGACTTCGAAGGACAGCTGCATCCCGATCTCTACCGCTGGACTCCAGGCAAGGGAATCGAGCGGTTGACTTTCGGTGCCGGAGTGCGCGACGCAGATCCGGCACCCGATGGAAGCTGGGCTGTCGCCGTCCGGAACCGCTTCGGCATGTCACAGATCGTCAAAGTGGAGCTCTCGACCGGCGCAATTACGGAGATAACGCCGCCGGCGATTTCACCGATCTACGATTCGCCACGAATCAGTCCGGACGGAACGCAGATCGTCTTCGTCCGTCACGGCGAGCTCGCGTGGCGACTCGTCGTGCGTGACCTCACATCGGGCGCGGAAAGGATTCTGCATCCGGCGAGTGGTGAGCTTTCCGACGGCGAATATTCAGTCGCGCAACCAGCATGGAGCGTCGACGGCGATTTCATCTACGCGACGCTTCTCCGGCAGGGATTCATGGACCTTGCGCGCATCTCGGTCGAGTCTGGCGATTTCGAACGGATCACGACGATGCGTGGAGCGGCGCTCGCTGCTGCTCCATCCGACGACGGCGTTTACTTTCTGTCGCTCGAGAACGATGGGCTCGACATCCGGTTTCTCGATGCCGGATCGCAGCCGGGCGCATCGTTTGAGATCCCGCAAACCGCCTGGCCACTCGCCGGCCGCACTGAGCCGCGCACAGTGGTGCCATTCGAAGTCGCTGAGCTCGAACCTGCGCGTGATTACGGAGCCGGCCGTCAGGAAGCATCGTTCCTGTTCGGCGGCAGCCACTCGCCCTCGAATGACATGTTCGAGATCGGAATGCGTATGGGAGATGTGATCGGAAGAACGAACGTTCTCTTCCTTGGATCGCTCGGCGGAGGTCGTGGATTCGAAGGTGGTGCCATTGCGGGTGCGTGGCGTGGCTGGCCGGTCGAGTTGAATGGGCACGTGTACGTCTCTGATGAGAAAGGAGTGAGCGACGGGCAGCAGGCCGGATTGGATCGCACGGGGGCCGAAGTCGGGGCGCGCTGGAACCGGATATGGCGAAACAAGCGGCTCGAGGTCGGTAGCGGAGTGCTGCTTCAGAGTATCGACGGATTCGGGGTCGACGACGAACAGGGATCGATTCATCTCGAACCGGAGTTTCGCGGACGTCTCGGATTCGGATCGTGGCACATGACGTATGGCACCTCAGCCTGGCTGGAGACGGGCCGAACGGGAGACGACAACTGGCAGCGTCTGATTGGATCGGGAACCTTTGGAGTCGAGGCGGGCGACACTTCGCTTGTGATCGACTACCACAGGGGAAGCATCGATGGCGATGCTTCAACCGTCGATCGATTTGAAGTTGGCGGATGGCGGCCTTCTCTCCTGCCGAAGAGCGCACTTGCGGCACGCGTGGCGGTTCCGGCGCTGGACGCGAGGGCACTTACCGGAAGTGAATTCGAAAGTCAGGCGGCAGACCTGACATGGGGAGGGTTTCCGCTGTCGGCGTTCTTCGAGCGTCATCGCGCGTTCGAAGAGGGGGCGAGCGCTGGCGAGTGGCTCGAGCTTGCCGGCCTGCGCCTGAACGTGAGCACCGATTCGTTGCCACTTCTCGGAGTCGCCGGAATCGATCTGCAACTCGGAGTTGCGCAGATTCTCACGGGGACGTTCGAGGACGATACGAACTGGTGGGTGACGATGGCGTGGAGACCGTGAGGAAGCAAAGATGAAAGATGAAAGATGAAAGATGAAAGATGAAAGATGAAAGATGAAAGATGAAAGATGAAAGATGAAGCCCACCCACCTGGGCGGGCGGCCTTCATCTTTCATCTTTCATCTTTCATCTTTACTTATAGATCTCCACCGTCGCCTTACCCGCCGCGGTGATCGCTCCTCGATACATGCCTGCGCTGTTGAAGGTCATTGTGTAGTTGCCTTTGCGGTCGAGGACGATGACGCCGCCCTCTCCGCCGAGGGCTGTGAGCTTGCGGTGGATGACTTCTTCGGCGGCCTTCGACACGGAAAGGCTTTTGTATTCGACAAGCGCGGCGATATCGCGCGCGACGGCGAGGCGGATGAAGTATTCGCCGTCACCGGTGGCGGAAACGGCGCAGCTTTCGTTGTCGGCCCAGGTCCCTGCACCGATGATCGGCGAGTCGCCGACACGGCCAAATCGCTTGTTCGTCATTCCGCCGGTCGAGGTGGCAGCGGCGAGGTTTCCGTGAATGTCGAGCGCGACGGCGCCAACGGTTCCGAACCGGGATTCATCTTCCGACTTGGTGATGTCCCACGTCGCGCTGGTCTGCCGCTCGCTGACGAGAATGTCCTGCAGCGCCTTCCAGCGTCTCTCGGTCCAGAAGTACGAGGGATCGACGATCTCGAGGCCGACAGACGTCGCGAACAGCTCGGCGCCGCGCCCGGTCATCATCACGTGGGGAGACTTCTCCATCACTGCGCGGGCGGCGGAGATCGGATTCTTCACGATCGTCACGCTTCCCACTGCGCCGGCCGCCTTCGTAGCGCCGTTCATGATCGAGGCATCGAGCTCGTTGCGCCCGTCGTGCGTGAAGACAGCGCCTCTTCCGGCGTTGAAGAGTGGTGAGTCCTCCATGACGCGAATCGTCGCTTCCACCGCGTCGAGGCTCGTCCCGTTCTTTTCGAGGATCGCGTATCCGGTGTTCAGTGCTTCAGTCAGAATCTGACGGTAGGCTGCTTCCATCTCCTCGGTCATGTTCTGCTTGAGGATCGTCCCCGCTCCGCCATGAATGACGAGCGTGATCTTTCCGGTCTGTGCGTGTGCAGAGGTCATAGGGATCAGAAGCGCGAGCGTAACCGCAGCAAGTCCGGTGGTTCGCAATGTGGTGGTCTCCTCATTCAGAGTTGCAGATCAGTTTACGCGATCGTTCGCCGGATCGAGCGTGTCTGTCTTGATTCGCAGTTGCTCCTCGAGCGGACGGTCGTACCGGTGATCGAGAACTGCCGCTTCCCAGTTTCCGTATGCGGGATTCGGCAGCATGATCCAGCGTTCGCCCCAGTACGAGCGGTAGCGCTCCGTGTTTGCGAACCGCTGCTCGATCGTCAGGTCCTCGTCAGCGATGAAGTCTCCGATGTTGTCGCCAATCTGTAGAAGGACTCTGTAGCGCGAGGCGATGAAGGCCCTGCGGGGCGTCTTGTCGCTGGCGCTCCACTCCGGACGCTCTCCACGGGTGATCAGCACGTCGGGGTCGGAGGACAGGGGAAATCCGAGCCGCTGGAGGTTGCGGCGGGTCGGTTCTTTTTCGATCGCTTTGCGGTTGGTGACGTAGAAGACTGTGACCCCTTTGCTCGCTGCTGCTCTCGCGAACTCGAGAGCTCCCGGGATCGCCGTCGCCTTCTCCTCCTGGACCCATGGGAGCCACGTCGCGCTCGAGAATGACCCTCCCGACTGGACCAGACGCGCCTGATAGGCAGAATTGTCGAGCATCGTCTCGTCGACGTCGACGATCACAGCGGGCGGAAGCGCGGCGAACTGACCGGTCTGTTCCGTGGCGGCCGTCCAGCTTCCGTCGGCCAGGGCCTGATCCATCATCCGTTCGGCGAGATTGAACGCCTGGAGACTGAGCGCCCGGTACTCTGCGGCCGTCTGCACCCAGAGCACGGCGTGAAGTTGTTCATGCGTGTCGCGAACCGCGGCGGACGAGGTTGATGTTGCCGCCGGGGAATCGGTCGTGGTCGTTACACATGCCTGGGAAACGATTGCTGCGGATAGCAGGACGCTCAGCATTGCGCCACGCGGTCGTAAAGCATTCATTGCATTCCTCCGGGGGAAACAGCCCTCGAGTGTACGGGTGTCCCTGTTCTTTCAGAAATGTGGAAACATCAGTGCGAAGGCCCGGGCACGCCTATGCGCGGATCGGGCCAGAGACCGACCCAGCGATCGCGATAGTTGATGACGACCATGAAGCGGGAGAGGAGGCGGTTTCCAATGCGCGGTGTCGACGTGTCGGTCCAGGCAAGATCGATCTGCTGGAACGACCGGCCCCCGAGTTGGACGTTCGCGTCCGTGCGCGAAGCCTCCCGAGCGCCTCGGGGCAACACGAGCGTGTCCGGGAGCGAGGTGTCGACGATGGCGCGAAACGTCTGGCCATCGACGACGATCGGAACCATCGGTGCTCCATCAAAGGAAAACACCGGCATATCGTTCGGCCGCCTCTGGCGGTCGCGGGATACGGTGAGCAGTCCCGCCATGTAGTCGATCGTGATCGTAGAATCGCGCCAGAGGTCGGCAGCCATCAGCGCATCAGCAGCTGCTCCCAGTTCGGCCCGGTTCGGCCTTACGGTGGCGGTGAAACGCTCACCGATGGCGAGCTCGACGGTGTTGCCGGAAAGGTTTGCACCCGCATACGTGTTGTCGACGGTCGTTACCGGGTGCCCCGTGGCCAGGACGAACTTACCCTCCTGTCCTCCGAGCCGGGCAGAGGAGAGGATCAGCTGATTGTCCTGGATGGTGAGGGCGAAGCTGAACTTGTTCTCGGCTCGTGGCTGGGCGCGGTAGTCGCGGACCATGGAGCATCCCGACAGAAAGACCATCAGGGAGAACAACAGGATGATCCTCGAGGTTGTCCGTGAGCGGGGATTCGGTAACATAGGCGCCCCGTAGGAACGAGTTTACCCTCAGGGAAAATCCAACTGGAGGACGAAGGGCATGTTGAGCGAATTCAAAAATGAGCCGTTTACCGATTTCGGGAGTCCCGAAAATCGCGCGGCCATGGAGCGGTCGATTGAGCTGGTGCGCGGAGAAATCGGTCGCGAGTATCCCATCGTCATCGACGGAAAACGTATCGAGACCGGCAAGACGTTCGAATCCATCAACCCATCCGACCGCAGCGAAGTGCTCGCGCGATTCCACAAAGCCACGAAGGCGAACGTCGAGGAAGCGATTCAGGCCGCAGTCCGCGCATTCGAGAGCTGGAAGACAGCGTCGATCGAAAAGCGTGCAGGACTGCTGCTGAAGACAGCGGAGTTGCTCAGGAAGCGGAAGCACGAGTTCTCGGCGGTGATGGTTCTCGAGGTCGGAAAGACGTGGGCGGAGGCCGATGGCGACACGGCCGAGGCGATTGATTTTCTCGAGTTCTACGCGCGCGAAGCGTATCGCTACAGTGAAGATCAGCCGGTTGTCAGGATTCCCGGTGAAGACAACGAGCTGGTATACATTCCGCTCGGAGTCGGCGCGATCATTCCGCCGTGGAACTTCCCGCTGGCCATCATGGCAGGGATGACGGTAGCTGCCGTCTCGACGGGAAACACCGTTGTGCTCAAGCCGTCTTCGGACGCTCCATGGGTTGCGTGGAAATTCTTCGAGTTGCTCGAGGAAGCGGGTATGCCGCCCGGGGTCGTGAACTTCATGACCGGTTCGGGAGGGGAGGTCGGAGACACTCTTGTGACTCATCCCCAGATCCGATTCATTGCCTTCACCGGATCGAGAGAGGTTGGGCTTCACATCAACGAGGAGGCTGCGAAACCGCGCAAGGGCCAGATCTGGATCAAGCGCGTCGTCGCGGAGATGGGCGGCAAGGACGCGATCATCGTCGATCGCGACACCGATCTCGAGGAAGCATCGACGGCCGTGGTGTCGTCTGCATTCGGCTTTCAGGGGCAGAAGTGCTCGGCTTGTTCGCGTGCGATCGTCGACTCAGCCATCTACGACGAGTTTCTCGATCTCGTCGTCGCGAAAACGAAGAAGCTCAATGTGTCCAACCCGGAGAATGCCGATTCGCAATTCGGTCCGGTCGCGAATGAATCAGCATTCCGGACGATCCAGGAGTACATCGAGAAGGGGACGAAGGAAGGTGGGCGCCTGCTCGCGGGAGGCAGTGCGGACGGCTCGAAGGGCTACTTCATTGAACCGACCGTGATCGCGGACGTCGACCCTCGCGCAACCATCGCGCAGGAGGAGATCTTCGGGCCGGTGCTTGCCGTCATTCGTTCGTCTGGTTTTGATGAATCACTCGAGATCGCGAACAACACCGAGTTCGGTTTGACGGGTGCCGTGTTCAGCAACGACAGCGAAAAACTCGCACGCGCTGAAGATGAATTCTTCGTCGGCAATCTTTATCTGAACCGCAAGTGCACAGGGGCGCTCGTTGGCGTTCATCCCTTCGGAGGCTTCAACATGTCGGGGACCGACTCGAAGGCGGGTGGCCGCGACTACCTGCTCCTCTTCCTCCAGGCGAAACTGATCTCCCGGAAGAGGAAAGCGCAAGAGATGGAACTCGCCGAAGCGATGAAGAAGGAAGTAGCGGTCTGATTTCGGTGGACTCGAGTTACCCCATGTGGCAGGGCCTTCCCAGGCCCTGCCTTATCCGGCAGTGACGATGTACGACACATGGAGCGAGGACCCGGGATGAATGCTTCAGGTGAGGTACCTCTCCACGATTCGAAAAAGGCAGGGCCTGGGAAGGCCCTGCCACATGAAGCCTGAATCACGTATACACAAAAACGCCGGCGGAGTCGCCGGCGTTTTCATTGCGAATCGAGACTAGTTGAGCTGGAAGTTCACCGTCAGGTTGAAGATGACGTCCACCGGCCGGCCGCCCATCGTGCCGGGCTTGAAGCGCCACTGCTTGACGGCTGCCATCGCCGAATCAGTCAGCCCCAACGGAAGTCCCTTGATCGACTTCACCTGCGTGACGCGACCGTTTCTGTCGATGATCGCCTCAATGATGACGACTCCGTCGACCTTCGCCTTTCGCGCGACCTCGGTGTACTGGGGATCGACGCGCGAGATGATCACAGGTGCCTTCACGTTACCGCCGACACGTACGGGACCGGTCGGTAGCTCGTTGCCGCCCGTGCCTTCACCGCTGTCGCCGGTACCCGTTCCGCCCAGGGTTCCGCCGAGCTTTCCGCCCAGCTCGCCTCCGACCACACCACCGATTTCGCCACCGATGACTCCGCCGATCTCACCGCCTACAGTGCCACCTTCGGTTCCGCCTGCAACGCCTCCTAAGACACCGCCGGCAACTCCGCCCTCAGCCGCGCTGACTGCTCCGGAGGAGGATCCGGACGATGGATTCGAAGGTGCCGGTCTGGGAGTCGATGTCGGCCGGACAACCTGAGGCACCTCACGGGGCGTTTCTTCCGGAGCGACGAACGTTTCCCGAGGGGTCTGGACCGGCTGTACCTCTACGATTTCTGGAATGCTCTCGGCTGCCTGAGGCTCATTGGCCGCCAGAGGTGGCGGCGGAGGAGGCGGCGGGGGTGGCGGCGGCGCCGCTCCCTGCGAGATAAAAACCGGGATCGGCGTCTCGTCAGCGGCGACCTCCTGCGTCGCCTGGGTCGAGAGAAACAGAACTGCGCCGAGAAAGCCTGCGTGGAGTACGAGGGATGAGATTGTCCCTTTCCAGCTGCGGCCGTCCTTTGTCTTTTTCGATTCGATGAGAGTCTTGCCGAAGTCCATGTCGTCTCCTGGTCGAGAGAAAAATTGGTATTGTTATCTGCTCTATTACATAGCAAGGATGCCGCCAACAATCGCGATATATAAGCGATTTATTTTGTTATATTTATGGGTGGAAATTCGAGTGAGACCCGGTTCGGCCGACGGCCTTCCCCAGAATGCTAGAATGCCCGCGTGCGGAGGCTCAGAAATCCCCTCGGGGTGCTTCTCATCACGAGCGGTCTCTGGGGTTGCGCGACCGCACCTGCTGTTCTGGATCCCGTCCCCGTCGCTGCACGGATCACGGCAATCGCGTTCAGCGCCGATGGCAGCCGGCTGCTCGCCGCGAGAGAGAGCGACGGCGCCTGCTCTCTCCTGGAACTGGATCCGGTGACTGCGGCAGAGCTGGACAGCCGTCCGCTTGCGCGATGCCCTTTATCGATCTCGCCGCTTCAGGATGGTTCCCTGGTTCTCTACACAGGCGAGGGCGGTCTTCCTCAACCTGGGTCCGAGCCGGCCGTCATCGCGGGAGCCGCCAGCGGAGACAATCTCGTTCTGATGGAAAGCGCGGCTCATGTCTGGGTGCGCGGAGGAGAGCGACTCGTCCTCCCGGAAAATCTCCGGAACATTCGCGTGCTGGATAAAGCAGGTGCTCTCCTTGCCGTTCAGAAGGAAGGCGGGAGCGAGACCCTCGTCCGGGTTGATGATAAGGGAACCGTCACCCGTCTGATCCCCGAAGGCCTCGATCGGATCGACTCCTATGACGTTTCTCCCGACCAGAAGGAGTTCGTACTTTCCGCCCGGCGGTCTGCGAGCTTTGATGTCGCCCTCGGCTCGACTGCGTCCCCTTCGATCCGATGGGTTGCAACGGATCCTCTCGATGAGGTCATGGTCAGCTGGGCACCACGGGGAAGCAAGGTCACCTTTCTCGTGCGCGGCCGCGACGGTTCACTGCTGCAATCGCTTCACGTCCCCACTGGATATTCTCTGACCGTTGACCTTCCGCAAACGGAAGTCTCGGCGCTCGCGTGGGAGCCGCGTGCCGAACGATTTGCGATCGCAGCGTCGACGCCCGCCTCGTCCAGCCACATTCAGATTCTCGCGTACGGTGGAGAAGGACGCCGGGTGCTCCTCGAGCCGGAGCGTCAGGGACAGGATGAACTGGAGCCACTTCTGTGGACCGGTGGATCGGCCTGGATGTCGCGTCCTTCGAAAATCTCCTACGGTGCTTCCTACCCGATCGTGATCTGGACGGGTGTGAACAGTCCGTTCGAATGGAGCGATCTGCGCGCCTGGTCCCGGACAAGGAGCGAGAACTTGTCCGTGCTCGTTTCCGGAGGAATGGAGGTCCTGACACCACAATTCTGGGACGCGCTCGCAGCGAATTCCTGGGCGGATCTCTCAAGGGTGACCGTCGTCGATCCGTCTCCCTCGGGGCAGGCAACGCTCCCGGCGGGAGTGCGCGTCATCGCGCCGGAAGAGCTGCGGGAGCTGGAGCGGGCACGCGGAGGCAGCCGGTCCAGATGAGTGGTGGGCAACGGGGGATGAAGCCAAAATCTACACCGCGCATCTATTACCAGATACTTCTGATCGTCGTGATCGTCGTGAACTTCACGCGGATCTTCGTGATGCAGGCCTTCAAGATTCCATCCGGTTCGATGGTCGACAATTTGCTCATCGGCGACCACATCATCGTCAACAAGTTTGTCTACAGTCCCGGAGCCAGTATCCTCTTTCGCAGCCTTTTCCCCTTCGCGAGCGTGCAGCGGGGCGACGTCGTGATCTTTCGTTCTCCCCCTGATCTCAGCCAGGACTTCATCAAGCGAGTCGTGGCCCTGCCCGGCGAGACGCTGCTGATACGAGACAAGGTGGTTCACATCGACGGACGCCCGATCGATGAGCCGTGGAAGCTTCATGTCGATCCGAACGTTTACGAGTTCCAGCCAGACCTTCCGGAGCCCAACCGGTCACGCGATCAGTTCGGTCCAATCGTGATTCCCGAGGGTTCTTACTTCGTGCTGGGCGACAATCGGGACAGTTCGCACGACTCGCGATACTGGGGAGTCGTCCCGAGAGGGCTCATCAAAGGGCGCGCGCTTCTGGTCTACTGGTCCTTCGAAAGCACGCCGCTCCCTTCGGGAAGTCCGCCGATCGCCAGACTCCGGGAGTTGTTCGCTGTGATTTTCACGTTCTTCGAAAACACCCGGTGGGACAGAACGTTTCACGTCATCGACAGCAGCTACCACTATGATCCGGGACTGGAAGGAAAGTCCCATTCACCATGACCGAGCCGGAAGCGCACAGACAATCCACGTTCCGCGAATACTACGAATCGCTGATCATCGTTGCGATCTTCGTGACGTTTGCGCGGATCTTCGTCTTTCAGACGTTCAAGATTCCGACGCCGTCGATGGAAGATAACCTTCTCGTCGGCGACCACATCATCGTCAACAAGTTTCTCTACGGCGCGAGCGACAGCGCGCTGTTCCGCAAGCTGTTTCCGTTCCGGGAGATCTCGCGTGGGGATACGATCGTCTTCCGGTTTCCACGCGAGCTCGGGAGCGACTACGTCAAACGGGTGGTCGGCCTTCCCGGCGAGACCGTTCTCATCCGCAATAAACGAGTATTTATCAACGATCAGGAACTGGACGAGCCGTATACGGTTTTCGCCGATCCGCAGGTATTTCCGGGTTCGGCGAGCCTTCCCGACCAGTTCCGGCTTCGCGATCAGTTCGGTCCCTATCTCGTCCCTCCCAACGCTTATTTTGCGATGGGGGACAACCGTGACCTCTCTTATGATTCCCGTTACTGGGGTTCCGTCGACCGGGAGCTGATCAAGGGCAAACCCTTCCTTGTATACTGGTCGTTCAGAGGCCAGCCTCTGCTCCCCGGAAGTCCCCCGGGCGAGAAGCTCAAGGAGCTTCTCGGCGTCGCGGTGAACTTCTTCCGGGACACGCGATGGGATCGGACTTTCTTCATCATCGACAGCAAATTTCACTACCATGCCGAACCTCGGGATGGTTCACGAGATCATGAGTAACGAGGCGGACACTTCTGCAGCAAAGCTGGCTGATGCCGAAAGCCAGCCCGTCTACGTCGACGCCCACGTGGTGGATCGCGCAGATCACGCTATTTCCCGACGGAGCATTCCCGAAAATGTCCTGAAGGTGCTCTACCGCCTTCATCGCAGCGGCTATCGCGCGTACCTCTGCGGCGGCAGCGTGCGCGATCTTCTGATGGGCCGCCTGCCGAAGGACTTTGATCTCGCGACCGACGCTCATCCCGCCGACGTCCGGCGCCTGTTTCGGAACAGCCGGATCATCGGACGCCGGTTCCGGCTCGTCCATGTGATTTTTCAGGACATGGTCGTCGAGGTCTCTACGTTCCGGAAGGAGCCGGAGGCCAGGGCGGATTCCGAAGATCTGCTCGTGACGGACGACAACACGTTCGGCTCTCCGCTGGAGGACGCGCGACGGCGGGATTTCACCATCAACGGCATGTTCTACAACATTGCCGACTTCTCGGTGATCGACTATGTCGGAGGGCTTGCGGACCTCGACAGCGGCTTGATCCGGGTCATCGGCAACCCTGATCTCCGGTTCCGCGAAGACCCGGTCCGGATGATGCGCGCGATCGAGTTTGCCTCGCGACTGGCGTTCACAATTGAGCCGGAGACGTACGCTGCAATCCTCAGGCACCGGGGCGAAATACTGAAGGCTTCGCCACCGCGGGTCTCGGAAGAAATCCTCGAGCTGCTCAGAAGGGGCTGGTCCCGCGACGCGGTCAGAATGCTCCTGGATTCAGAGTTGATCGAACCGATCATTCCGGAGCTATACAAACCGCTGAAGAAGGGCAAGGTCGAATACTTCTGGAAGATGCTGGAAGTGCTCGACCGTACCGTGAAGTCGGGACGACGCGTGTCGGACGCCGTGCTGCTCTCGGTGGTGCTTCTGCCCTTCGTGATCGGCGAGATCGAAGCCGAAGAGAAGCGGCGGAATGGACGGCTGCGTCTCGGCGAGGTGGTTCTCTTCATCCGGGAACTTCTCCAGCCGGTGTGCCAGCGGATGGCGCTTCCGTCCGGAATCCGGCACCAGGTTGAGCAGGCACTCGAAAGTCTATGGCGTCTGCTCGAGCCTCCGGCCGATCGGCGAAGCATGTGGCGTTTCGTCGTGCGCGAGCACTTCACCGACGCTCTCGCGTTGCTCGAGCTGTATGCCCTCTCCTCCGGAAGGTACGTCGAGACCTATCAGCAGTGGAAGAGCTTCGCTCAGCGCGTGAAGGCTTCGGACGAGGTCGAAGCGAAAGTCGCTCCCGTGAAACGACGCCGCAGACGTCGGTGAGGTCCGGAACCGCTGTTGACACCGGATAGCGTGTCATCCTGAGCGCAGCGAAGGATCCCCTGAAGACTTGCCGCGACGCCTCGAGGAAGGGGATCCTTCGCTTCGCTCAGGATGACACGCTGGTTCATCACCCCCTTCATCGGAGTCCCGCGCCGTTACAATGGCAGCCGACCTTATGCGGCCCGCACCGATCTACCTCGACCATCATTCCACGACGCCGTGCGACCCGCGCGTTGTCGAGCGGATGCTCCCATTCTTCACGGAGACGTTCGGCAATCCCGCCGCGATCACCCACGTGCATGGACGAAAGGCCGCGACTGCCCTTGAGGAAGCGCGGGCCGTCGTCGCTGACTTTCTGCGGGCGCGGCCCAACGAGATCTACTTCACGGCCAGCGCGACCGAATCGAACAACCTGGCCATACTCGGGATACTGCGCAGTCCCGCCGATCACATGATAACGACAGAGATCGAGCACAAGTCGGTCCTCGCTCCAGCGGCGAGACTCGAGGCGGAAGGTTACGAAGTGACGAGGCTGAGTCCTGATGCGGAGGGCTTCGTCTCACCCGCGCAGTTGTCCCGAGCGATTCGCGATGAGACGAAACTCGTGTCGATCATTGCTGCAAACGGAGAGATCGGAACTCTTCAACCGATCGCCGAGCTTGCCGCGGTCTGCCGGGAGAGGAGCGTTCTCTTTCACACCGATGCCACTCAGGCTGTGGGGAAAGTTCCCGTCGATCTGTCGGAGGTCGAATGCGATCTGCTTTCACTGTCCGCGCATAAGTTTTACGGGCCCAAGGGAATCGGCGCGCTCTTCGTCAGGAGAGGGGTACGGCTTGTCTCCCCATTCGTGGGCGGTGGGCAGGAGAAGAACGTCCGGCCCGGGACGGTGAACGTGCCTGGAGCGGTCGGCCTCGCTGCCGCGCTGGAGCTGCGGGCCCGTGAGATGGACGCTGAGGGTGCTCGTCTGACGAGCTTGCGGGATCGTCTCTGGACTGGGGTCATGAGCTCGATCCCGCAGGCTTCTGTCCACGGCCCGCGGGAGTTAAGATTGCCCGGGAACCTGAATATCGGGTTCGAACAGGTGGAGGCTGAGCCGTTGATGCATGCATTGCGACGATTCTCGCTGTCTTCGGGCTCGGCCTGCAGTTCGGGCGATCGCGAACCTTCACACGTGCTGCGGGCAATCGGAGTGAGCGAGGTGGCGGCCTTGGAATCGGTTCGCATCGGGCTCGGGAAGTCGACCAGCGAGGATGACGTGGAAATGCTTCTGGAAGACCTTGCGGTTTCGGTTGCGCAGCTGCGGGAGCTCGCGGCAGTCCGATGACGGGATCCGGCATGAGCGTGGTGATTGTGGATCGGGAGCCTGCGGCGGTGATCCTCGAGGGCAATCTCCGCGAGCCGGCAGTGGTGCGAGCAGAGACCGGCATGGCAGCGCTCGCAAGCATCCGCACAGAACGCCCGCAGCTCGTGGTGTTCAGTTTCGAGCTGGGAGACATGACGGGAGCCGAGCTCTGCCGCCGCGTGCGCGCGGACGCTGAGATGCGATCGACGTCATTGCTCTTCATGACGCGGCCCGGAAGAGGTGAAGAGATCGACCTCTGCATGGCCGCCGGCTGCAACGACGTCATCTTCCGCCCGCTCGACCCGGGAGAGCTGCAGGCGAAGGTACGGATGTTCAGCACGATCCCCGTCCGTAAAGAGCTCAGAACCCTTGCGAAAGTCGAGATCCGCACGCCGAACCAGAGCATCTTCCTGTTCGGTCAGAGTGTGAACGTCTCCTCCAAAGGAATGCTGCTCGAGGTCGAAAGGCTGCTCCCGCCCGACGCCGTCGTTGCCGTGACTTTCTTTCTTCCCGAGGATCCGGAGCCGTTGAATCTCGAAGCTCAGGTCTTCAGGGCGGAATTCGGAGAGGCCACTCCGCGCTATGGACTGCAGTTCCTGAAAATCAGCGACGCTGAGCGGGAGCGGATTGATCAATACGTGCGAAAACTCCAATCCCGAGAGGCCTCTTGACCGCATCCCCCGATGACGTCCTTGCCTCCGTAATCCAGGCTGGAATCGCAGCGACGAAAGAGCGAAGGTACACGCAGGCTCTCGCGCTGTTCGTCAAGGCGTACGGGGCTACTGAAGGATCCACTCCGGATCAGAAGAGCAAATACGTCGAGGGGTTCTCGTATTACGGGCTCTGTCTCGCGAGGGAGCAGAAGAAGTTCCGTCCCGCGATCGATTTCTGTCAGAAGGCGATCGAGATTCAGTTTTATAACGCCGAGCACTACGCGAACCTCACGCGGGTCTACCTTGCGGCCGGCACAAGGAAGCGGGCGATTGAGACTCTCCATGCAGGCCTTCGTGCACTGCCGAACGATCAAATGCTCCAGAGCCTGCAAAAAGAGCTCGGCACGCGTTCCAGGCCCGTCATTCCTTTTCTGTCCAGGGACAACCCCCTCAATATCGCCCTCGGCAAGGCGATGAGAGCCCGGAACAAGAACAAACCGGACGGGGACACACGCCCGCCCAGCCGGTCCTGACCCCCAACCCGCCCAGTTCTGGGTTCTGCACGCCCTCTCGCCCGCACGGTTCTGGGTTGTGAGTTCACACCCGCCCGACCCCCGCACACCCGGTTGTGAGTTGTGCCCACCCGCCCGCCCGCACGGTTGTGAGTTGTGAGTTCACACCCGCTCGACCGGGCGGGCGATGTGGCAGGGCCCTCCGAGGCCCTGCCTTCTGGGTAGTAACGATGTACGACAGCTGGAGCGTGCACCATCAAGGTCGACGCTCCAGCCGACTTACATTGTCACTATTCGGAAGAGGCAGGGCCTCGGAGGGCCCTGCCACATGGCTCGGGAGGGCGGGAACTCACAACCCAGAACTGGGCGGGTTGGGGGTCAGAACCGGGCGGGCGGGGGCCGGTACCAACGCGCCAGGCGCTGCGGATCGACTCCGAGCCGGTAGCCGATGATGATTGTCCAGTTGACCACCGCCGTTC
>JBGSYJ010000214.1:0-13090 GCA_041750915.1 Thermoanaerobaculia bacterium
CGCCGGGTGTTCCTCGGAACCGAGCAGTGGCTGCGATCGATGCGGCAGAAGATTGACGCGAAGTGGCGCCATGTCGACATCCCGCTGGATCAGCGTGCGGCGGGAAGGCCGTCGATGGGAGCCGTGGTCAAGGCAGTGGCCGAGGCGATGCAGATGAGGCCGAAGGAGATCCGGCGAGGGAGAGGCGGAGTGGCGCGAACGATCGCTGCGTGGCTCGGGGTCTACGAAGGCCGAAGAAGGCTCCGCGTGATCGCGCGGACGCTGCACTTGAAGAGCTGCGGCCGTATCACGCAGCTGGCCGCTGAGTGCGAGAAGCTGCTGCGGGCGGACAAGCGGCTCGAGCAGTTCGTCGCGGCTGCGCGGCTTGCCCTCGCGTAGCCGCGATCGATCAAGCCACGAAATCTGCTGCTTCACAGGTGGCGGAGCCTTGCGCGATTGAAGTGAGCTTCCGTGTCCAGCAACTCTGCGACGGCACTTTCGGTGAATCCTGAAGCTGGCCCGGACGGGGTTCCCGCGCGCGACGCAACAGTCTCGCTGCCGTTCCTTGTTCGGACCCAATATTGAGCAGCGTGTGACGCGCGAAAACGCCCTGAATGAAGCTGCGACCCCAAAGTGCCGACCCCCCCAGACGCCCCTTGTCTTAGACGCCCCTTGTCTTTGCCTCATCACGGCGGGGGCATGCCTCGACTACTGCCTTTCGATTTCATCAAGCCGGCGGCGTGCACCCTGATGTTGCGGTGACTTCTCGAGGACCATCCGATAGCGAGCGGCTGCCTGCTCGCGGTCGCCCCGGCCGAGTAGCAGCTCGCCAATCTGAAAGTCGATCGATGGCGAGCTGGGATTGAACTCGCCGTTGAGCTCGAGAATGGCGATCGCGGAGTCGACCTGCTCTGCCTCCGCCAGGCGACGGGCCAGCTCATTCATCTCCCATTCACCGAAGTTGTAGCGCCCTGAGAGCGTCTGGTCGCGGCGCAAATCACGATACTGCGTGATGGCCGCTTCGATTCCGCTGCTTTCGATCGTCTCCAGCAGTGTCGTCTGCAGACTTTTCGGCAGGGGCAGCCCTCGGTGGCAGGTCGCGCACGCGACGACCACACGTGGCTCGGCGCGGGAAGGCAGCTCGGCCAGTGCGGTCGTATTCAGGTGTTCGACCATGCGGAGCATCGCACGTGCGGTGTGCTTCGCCGGCTTGTCGTCCGCCGCGAATACGACGCCTTCGAACGAGATCCCGTCGCCGCCGCTGTGGCAATGCTGGCAGCGCACTCCCAGCGCGAAGGAGAACTCACGCATGTACTGCAGGAGTTTCGCCCGCGTGATGTCTTTCGGAAAGTACTGAAGGTTTTCCCCCTTCCACGGCGACTCAGCGCTCGCCGGCGAAGGCGTTGCCTTCGCTGCCGGCGACACGTCGTTCTGAACGAGGGGAGTCCCGGTAGCCTCCGGCTCGGGAGCCCGCTGCGACGCCGCTCCGGCGCAGGAAAAAACGACGACTGCGCCGAGGGCCGACGCCATAGTGCGGAAGTCGGTTTCAATCATGCAGGACATGGCAGTGCGTCAACTCAGGTATAGGGGCAGTATAGAGAAGCTCATCCACCCTCGTGACTGCCGCATGCCACAGCGGGATGCGCTGAAGCCGATGTTTACCGAAACGTTTCAGAAGACACTCTGGTGTTTTGATCGCGAGGGAGCCTGCGGAAGGTGACCGCACACGCGTTCAGAGGGCTGGTTGACGGAGTAGGAGCCGCCGCGAGGTTCAGGAATCCCGTCACGGGAGTGACGCACGCCGCGATGATCTGGTGACCTGGCTGAGGCGTCTACGGAGGGCCTGACCAGGCCGCGGGGATCTGGACGAACGATCGATCGAGATCTCGAACCGAGCGGCAGCCGAGGAGTTTCATCGTCCGGATGATCCCCGTGCGGAGGATGTCTACGGCCCGCGTGGCCCCCGCGGCGCCCGCCGCGCCGAGACCCCAGGCGTATGCGCGGCCGATGAGAACCGCCCGCGCGCCGACGCAGAGGGCCTTCACCACATCACTCCCATTTCGAATGCCTCCGTCGAGAAAAACCTCGGCTTGATCCCCCACTGCCTCGAGCACCTCGGGCAGCACTCGCAGCGTCGGCGCGACGCCATCCAGCTGGCGGCCGCCGTGATTCGAGACGACCACGGCCGCTGCGCCGTGATCGATGGCACGCCGTGCATCATCCGCCGTATGCACGCCCTTCACGACGATCGGACCCTGCCAGGCGTTCCGGATCCACCGGAAGTCATCCCACGACACCATCGACTGCTCAAGGGCGGCACCAACGTCCGCGTAAGGCATCGGGCCGCCATCGAGAACGATGTTCGGAAAGTGCATCAGGCCCCCGTCGCGCAGAAACGCCGCGAGCCAGCGCGGGCGTGCCAGGAACTGGAAGAGGTGAGGGAACATCGTCAGCGGCGCGCCGGATACGAGCTCTCGCGTGCCGTTGCGCACATCGCGTTCGCGCATGCCTGCCACCGGCGTATCGATGGTCACGATCAGCGCCGAACAGCCGCAACCTCTGGCGCGCTCGATCGCCGCCGACGCCACATCCCGGCCACCGACGAGATAGAGCTGATACCAGACCGGTCCGCGCGTGGCCGCCTTGACATCGCGAACCGCGCAGCCTGACAGAGTCGACAGCGCAAAGATGGTCCCCGCCTCGCCGGCGACGCGTGCCGCAACCTCTTCGCCACGCGGATAGAAAAGCCGCGCGCTTCCCACAGGCGCGAAGAGAAAAGGAACCTCGATCGTCGTGCCCAGGACCGTCGTGCGGAGATCGACCCTGGGAGTGGCTACGGCGGAACGCGGCCTGAAGACGACATCTTCGAAGACCCGCGCGTTCTCGCGCATGGTCCATTCGGCGTCGGCGCCGCCGTCGATGTAGTCGAACACCACGCGCGGGAGACGTTTCTTTGCGATCCGCCTGAGGTCCGCGATGTTGACGACGGCTGGAGCGTCCACTCGGCCCATCTGCGCTCGCCATTCTAGTCGAACCTCGGGGTTGGAGCTTCACTCCGAGCACCTTCTCGTTTTCAATTGACGCATAAAATTATTCGCCGCTATGATCCCGGCGGTTTCTCTTCCCAACACTAAAACTGATCTCATCCCCATTGCTGACCCCGCGATGGCGCGGCGAACCGCTGCGTTCGGCCAGCCCACAGCTCCGACCATTACTCCGGCGGCAGGATCTTGAGCGCGACGTAGCGGTCGAGTGTCATATCGAAGGCACGGGCCTGTCTGAGTTATGCGGCAGAACCTGAGCACCGCACGCTGGTTGTCAACGAGTGAAGCTGCTGTCCGACCATAACATTTCCCCGTCGCTGGTCGATCGGCTTCTGGATCTATTTCCGGGTTCCATGTCTTCAACCTGCGACTCCATGAGAAGACGGATCCGGAAGTCTGGGAGTTTGCACGAGATCACGAGTTCGTCATAGTGACGAAGGATGCCGACTTTTCTGAGCTTTCGATGCATAGAGGGTTCCCACCGAAGTTGCTGTGGCTTCGGACTGGCAATTGCACCACAACGGAGATCGAGCATCTCCTTCGCGGGCGACAGGATGCGATCGAGGAGTTCTTCGAAGACGAGAGCAAAGCCATTCTGTCGCCATTCAGCAGGGTTTAGGACCGAGAACGTGCAGCATCGAAACCTGTTGCGCATCTTCGACATCGGGCCGTTCGGCCATGTGTCGGGGCCTTCCCAGGCCCTGCCTTTGCGAGCAGTAAAGATGTACTACACCTTGAGCTCAGGCACCATCACGGACGAGGAGATTTCATTCTGCTGGTCCGACTCATTGCCCCCGAGCGCGATCAGGATGACTCGCGTTCGTTCGCCGTCCACTGAAGGCCACAAGGTCTGCAGGGCCCCGGAGGGCCCTGCGCTCAGAATCACTGCCCGTCGATCCGACCGGCGACTCAGTCCCGTGATGCTGCGAGCGCGATCGATCTCCAGCCACACGAGGTGTTCGCTACGGAAAGTCCCTCGTAACCCTTCGCCGACGGATACAGCGCCGCTGTGATCGGCGTTGAGGACCACTCGGTTTTGAGGCGGACATAAAGGACACCATCGCCGTCTTTGATAGCTTCGGCGGATTCTGCATTCTTCTGCGAGCTTTCGACCGCGCGCGCTCCCGGAAGCGTGAATGTCTGTGCTGCGGCGGGAACACAGTCACCACTCGCTTTGAGCGTGAGATCCAACTCCAGCGAAGGGGCAACGCGAACGCCGCGCACGCGGCCACGAGCTCCGGCACGAGTGCGGCTTTCCGGGGATGGATCGGAATAGACGAGTCGCGACGTCGGCCTCTCCGCCGGGTATCCGAGGTTCCAGGTAACGTAAAGGTCGCGCTGCGAGGGATCGCGGAAAGCTCCTGCATGCAGGTCGGGTAAGAGGAACTCGGTCTGGGTGCGGGAGACTTCGCGGAGCTGACCGCCTTCGACTGTGAGTATGACAATGTCACCTTCGGCCGTTCCAGCCGCGATTTCGATCCGCCCACGCTGGATGAATTCGCCTACGAGAAGGTTTCGTGGTGACTGCGCAGTCTCGATGTCGTTCGGAAATGCGTAGATGGGAAGCTCGACGTGTCGAAGCTGGGGAAGATACAGGGACGATAAGCGAGCGAAGCCACCCTGGCCGTCGCCGAACAGGACACGCACAGTGCGGAAGTTCGCCGTCAGCACATCGAGATTGCCGTCACCGTCAACGTCCGCAAGCTCGGTTACCCACCAACCGAAGGGCATGGAGGGAACGTAGTAAGTCTCCGGCACGAAGTCACCGTTTCCGATTCCACGAAGCACGACGACCTCGTCCAGCGTCCGGATCACCATGTCGGTGATGCCGTCGTTGTTAATGTCACCGGTGAGGATTCGATTGGATCGTCCCAACTGATGCTTCGGTGCGATCCTGATCGGCGCCCGAGGCTCGAAGGTGCCGTCTCCACGCGAGATCAGTACCTGCACGTCGGTTGCAACGTCCCTCGAGCCATCGAAGACAGCGATCAACAGGACCAGATCGTCCCTCGAATCACCATCGACGTTCGCAATATAGGGCCTTATGTTCCGGGGAAACTCTGGATCGACGCGCGAGAAGGAGAGATCGTCACCCGCGAGATAGATTGAGTAGGTGGGCGGTATTCGTTCGTTCGAGAACGGTGAGTTCGCGGGCCGATCCATTGCGAGCAGGTCGAGCCGTCCGTCCCCATTCACGTCGAGCGTATCGACGACGCCATCAGTTCCGATGAGGCCGAGTTTCCGCGAGATGAACTGTCCGTTCCCCTGATTCAGAAGCACTGAGTCGCCCTGAATGAGATCGTCGAGTCCATTGCGATCGAGGTCGGAGACCTCGGGTAGACTCAGACCGCCTGGAATCACGGGGCCTGGTGTGAGCTCGGCTGCTGCAGGAATGCCGAGGCAAAGGACGAGCGTGACGATCAGAGCGTTTTTCATCCGGAGATCTCCGTAGGAAACGGCGGGATATCCGCCGGGTCCGCCGTCCGAGGGTAGGGCTGGGCCTTTCGTATGGTCAAGTCACAGAACCGGAACGAAACCCCGACGCCTGGCCGGAGTGGCAACGAACCGATGAACGGCTGATCCGGGGCCGAGCATGCCAGGGTTGCCGATCCTGCTGCAGGGACTCCATGCATGAACCGGGCGTATCCCCTTATATACTGCCTTCCGTCCCCTGCGCGAAAGGTCTGGAGGCATTTTGCTGGGCGTCACGATCTCGCACTATCGAGTGACCGAAAAACTCGGCTCAGGAGGTATGGGCGACGTCTATGCGGGCGCGCGACCTGCTGCTGGGCAGAACCGTCGCGATCAAGATTTTGAGATTTGGGGTCGCAGCTTCAGTCCGATTTGGAGATTTGGGGTCGCAGCTTCAGTCCAGGCCTATCCATGCAAAGCTCGGCGTAACTCACTGTGTTGATTGATCGTCCGGAACTGCCGTGCCGGGCCTCTGGCCTTCGAACCGGACACTGAAGCTGCGACCCCAAAGATGACCGTCGCTGAAGCTGCGACCCCAAAGCTGACCGTCGCCGGAATCGTCGCTGTGGGCTTCGTCGGGGTCGTCGTTATGAGCCTTCGCCACGCGGAGAAGGCCCTCGTGAAGCGGACTCTCAGAGGCGGCGAGGAGCTCTGCCTCTTCGACCAGCCGATTGGGCCGGGCGCTGCCTGTAGCACTGGGTGCTTCCGACGAACGAACACTATCCTCGAATTGGTGCGTACTCTCTTCCAGGAGCGATGCGCTCGAGAATCATTCCCGTCGTATCGGTCATGTAGGCATAACCGATCGTCTGGAACTCGCGATTCGGATCGAGGGCCTCATACCGGAGGCGGCGCAGCTGCCGGTCCTCCTCATGCTGCATGCGGAGGTGATAGAGAAAAAGATCCGCCTGCGGGAAGTCGCCGTTCGTCATGCTGTTCAGCGGCGCCCAGTGACAGTGCAGTTGCTGCATGTGAAACTCATGATCCCTGCGCGCTTCGAAGAAACGCGCAGAGCTTTTCCGTCCCCATACACCGTCTGCGCGAAATTGAAGCGGATCGTCCCAGATCTCCCTCACGTGGAGGCGGTACGCGCGATGTCCCTCACGCTTCGCACGGTCGATCTCCTCCTGCGCCCGTTCGCGAAACCCAACCTCGAGACGCTCGTCGGCGTCGAGGCCGAGCAACCAGTCGGGCCGGTGCTTCCATGCCGCTTCCACGAGCTTCCGGTGATTCTTCGCATCGTCCCATTCATGCTCGCCGTCCTGCGGATTGTGAATCACCTCGAGTACTTCCTTCCGGTGTGACACGAATTCACTCGAGCCGTCGTTCGATCCATCGTCGAGCGTGATCACTCCATCGACCAGAGGCGCGACGCTCTCGAAGTAGTCAGGCAGAAACCGCATTTCGTTTCGAAATGAAAGCAGCGCCAGGATGCGCGCAGGTCTGCAACGGCGCCAGAACATCAGTCGGTCTCTTCACGGGCGGGGGTCACAGCGTGCGTGAGCGATCCGAAAGCGTAAGCGATCGTGGGGAGTCCGATGAGCAGGGTCGCTGCCGCGATCCACCGACGAAGTTCGGGCCTAACTGCGTATAGCTTGGCGTAACTCACTGTAATGATTAGTCTACCGGAACGGGCGGTGCCGAACAGGTCCCTGTCGATCAGTACACTGAAGCTCCGAACCCAAGGCGTTGGCCAATTTCTGCTCCGCTGGATTCGCCCGATCATTTCGTCGCATCCCTGGTAGCGGGCTCAAGAGTATAGTAACGGCCATGGCCTACCTGGTCGGAGTCGTCCTGGCCGTAGCTATAGGTGCATTCGCCACGATCGTCGGCCTGGACCGCGACCGGGCCTTTTATCCGACGGTCATGATCGTGATCGCGCTTCTTTACGGATTGTTCGCCGTCATGGGCGGGTCGATGCAGGCTCTGATGAGCGAGTCGGTCGGCATCGCGGTGTTCGTTTCCGCGGCAGTGATCGGCTTCAAGCGAAACCTCTGGATCGTCGTGCTCGCGCTGATTGGACATGGGATCTTCGACTTCGTGCACGCTGGTCTGATCACCAACCCGGGAGTTCCGATCTGGTGGCCGGAGTTCTGCTCGGCGTATGACATCGTGGCGGGCGTTTATCTGGCACTGCTGCTGAGGAACGGGCGCGTCAGCCCATCGCCAGTCCTTGTGCCAGCCCTCTGACGGATCGTCCCGCAGCGACGACTGCCTGGGGGCAGGAGAAGCCACTCCGAGCGCAGCACAACCCTCCACGACGGTGGCCCGCCGTTCGAGACTTCCCCCTTACCGCACCACTTCGAAGTGTCCCATCATCCCTGCTTCATGATGCTCGAGGATGTGGCAGTGATACATCCAGTTTCCCGGTCGATCGTCAGGCATCCATGCGATGCGCACAGTGCTTCGGGGAGGCAGGTTGACCACGTCTTCCCACGAGCGGAATGCCGGCGGTTTTCCGTCGATCGACAGAACCTGAAAGAAGAAGCCGTGCAGGTGGAATGGATGGTCCATCCGTGACGCATTCACGATGTCCCACACCTGGAGTTCGCCCACCTTCACTGGCTGATCGTGGTGATGTAATTCGTCGTTGACCTTGAAATCGAGACCGCGCCGCAGGCTCACGCCGACGCTGAATTTTACCGTTCGATTCGGCTTCGCATCCGCATCGGCGAGAGGTTCGATGATACGCAGTTGTGTTGGGATCACGGCGATCGACGGCGAGGCCGGACCGACCACGAGACTGCCGAACGACTCTTTGCCTCGCGTCTTGAACGTGGTTCGAAGGTACCGAAGTGAGTCGATCGACACCGTCTGCCCCTCTTCAAAGGGTCCCACCAGAATGTCCACCCGGTCAGCGGCGGGGAGCAGAATCTCGGTCGCTTCGACCGGAGCTTCGATCAGGCCGCCGTCAGTACCGATGATGCGGAAGACTGTGCCTCCCAGGGACAACCGGATGTATCGCGCGCTCGAGGCATTGATGATTCGCCAACGCTCGATCTGGCCAGCGGCGATCGTGAGTTCTGGTTCGGCTTTGCCGTTGATGAGACGGATGTCGCCTTCCCGTCCGTCGTGGCGCTCGCGGAAGCCGCCGAACTTTGCCAGACGTCCCGCTTTATCGGCGTCCACGTCATCGAATACGAGAACCTGCCCACGATCGACGATCGGCTCATCGGCACCGCGGACGATGAGCGCGCCGTACAATCCCTTTTCGAGCTGCTGGGTCTCATTGGCATGCGGGTGATACCAGAAGGTTCCGGCATCGGGCGGCGTGAAACGGTAGGTGAACGTTTCACCTGGCGCCACGGGTCGCTGAGTCGCCTGCGTGCCATCCATCGCTGCCTGAATCTGAAGTCCGTGCCAGTGAATGAGCGTCGGTTCCGGAAGATTGTTCGTGAACCTGATCTCGAGCGGAGTGCCCTGCCTGGCCTCAATGATGGGACCGGGCACCTGGCCGTTGTAGCCGTAGCCGGAGATCGTGACTCCCGGCGCGACTTCCCAGTTCGTGTCGCGAGCCTCGAGCTCGATGCGGATGGGCTCCGGGCCGTTCGAAGGATGTTCGAGGGGAACTGGTTCGGCATCGGGTTCCGGGGCCACATGGCAACTGGGATCATTCGATTTCATGGAGATCTCCTCTGGGTGTTCGAGGTTTCTTTGTTTCGTTTCGCGCCGATGATTCAATGGTGCTTCAAGATAGGGAGAAAGTGGCGAGAAAGATTGAATGCATCCGCCGCAGTTCTTGAACAAACCTGCTATCGGAGGGAGCTGCGTCATCTTCGGCGTGTGGCTTGAACGATTTGTGAGATTTGGGAGATTTGGCAAAGCTCGGGAGATTTGGGGTCGCAGCTTCAGTTCAGGCCTATCCATGCAAAGCTCGGCGTAACTCACTGTGTTGATTGATCGTCCGGAGCTGACGTGCCGGGTCTCTGGCCTTCGAACCGCACACTGAAGCTGCGACCCCAAAAGCTGCGCCCGAAGCTGCGACCCCAAAAGCTGCCCTGCGGGTCTGGAACTGGAGCTGCGACCCAAGAGCTTTGGCCACAATAGCTTTGGCCACAATAGCTTTGGCCCGACGAAACCGGGTCTACTCCTGTCACGTGAATTGTGACGGGAAGCACTACCGCGGGCCGGGTGGGCGTCGAAAGGAGATTTGGGTTCGCAGCTTCAGTTCAGGGCTATCCATGCAAAAGCTCTGACCGCCGGCTGCAGCCTTGATCCTGATGGGTGACTAGCGCGGCTCTTTACGATCCGACGCCGCACGAGCGAGACGACGGGACTGCTGACTTCAGACGTCACACTAGAAGACGCCATCGACTAGCAGCGGCTAAACGCCGCATGGGATTCGCCCGCCCATATTGACAAAGCCTGCTAATGGGTGACCCCAACTTCCCAACCCAACTTCCTCTCAAGTCTCCTTTTTCACGGCATGCTGGAGCGTGTCCCAGTCCGATACCGAACTCATGATCACGCCGACGAGGACTTGCGGGGTAATGGACTCCGTCATGACTAAAACTTCTCCGGTCGTAGAACGGCCACGTCGCTGACGAACAGAATCATTCCGTAGTCATCGTAGTAGCGGGTGTGCAGGTGGGCAGCGATTGCGTCGGCGGTCGCAGTGTCGCACACGACCTCGACGCGGATGTTGCCGCTTTCGCCCCAGGCGCCGTCGCGCATTCCGCGTCTGCCCTTGCCGCGGGCGTCGGAAATGGTGTAGCCATGCGCGCCCAGACTTTCGAGGTCTTTGATCAGGACGTTCTCCAGCGCGGACTCGGTGATGATGGTGAGCAGTTTTCGCATTGCGCTGTGCATGAGCCTAGCCTCCGGTCAGGGCGAATGCTTTCGTCGCCATGGTGTGATAGAGCGGTATGCCGACCAGGACGTTGAATGGGAACGTGACACCCAGTGACGCAGCCAGCGACAACGTCGGGTTGGCCTCAGGTAGCGAGATGCGCATGGCGGCCGGCACGGCAATGTAGGAGGCACTCGCGGCCAGGATGCCGAGCATCGCCGTGCCGCCCGGCGACAGCCCAAGCGTGTATCCCAGCGCGATCCCGATGATCGACGAGAACATGGGCATTCCGATACCGAACAGGATGAGGAACAGGCCGTGCCGGCGCAGGCTGCCGAACTGGCCGGCGGTAATCAATCCCATCTCCAGCAGGAACAACGCCAGGACCCCCTTGAAAAGATCAAAGAAGAGGGGCTCGACCGAACTCAGTCCCTCCGCGCCCGACGCCCAGCCGATCAGCAGCCCGCCGACCAGAAGCACGATGCCCTTGCCCAGAAAGACCTCGTGTGCGACCACGCCGATGCGCATGTCGCGCGAGAACCCGCGGGCCAGCAGAATCCCCACCAGGATGGCCGGGATCTCCAGCACCGCGAGCAGGAAAGGCATGTGTGACTCGAACTCGATCTGCCGGCTGGCGAAATAGGAAACGGCGACGGCATAGGTGGCGACGCTCACCGAGCCGTAGTGGGCAGCGATTGAAGCTGCATCAGCGCGTGGGAAACGCCCCACGAAGCGCAACACCGGAAAGGCGAGCAGTGGCAGCAACACGCCCATCGCCATAACCGCGAGCGCTTGCAGCGCGAGTTCGCCGAAGGGCTGCCGGGCCAGCTCGATGCCACCTTTGAGACCGATCGCGAGTAGCAGCAGCATGCTCACCAGCTCATAGACCGCCGCGGGCAGGCGCAGTTCCGAGCGCAGCAGCCCGGCGGTCAGCCCGAGCAGGAAGAACAGCAATACGGGGTCAATGCCGCTCAAGAACGCGTTCCTTGATGTCGTGCCACTGGCGATTGCAAGATCAGGCCGCCGCTCGCATCCTGGTAGATCGGCGGCAGTGCCAGCCCCGGATAGCGTTCGTCGAGCATCTTCAGTTCGGCGCTGGTGTTGGAATCGCGTGCGCTGCCGGCAACGATCGGGACGAAGCGAGCGGCGAGCGGGGCAGTCTCCTCATGGCCGAAGCACGCCAGCAGCGCCGTCACCAGATCGACGCGGGAGACAGAAAATGCTACCGCCTCCAGCCAGCACAGCATCCAGATCCCACTGATTCCCGTGGCCTCGGGGATGCGTACGGTCCGCTGTGCGCCGTCCGCGTCCGGCAGAACCAGCTCACAGGGCAGGTTCGCCACGCCTTCTTCATCGATCCAGATCCCCAGTAGACTTTCAAAGTCGTTGACAGGCGACCGGCGGCGAAGGATCGAGAGATAAGCGGCCAGATCTTCGTCAGCACGCTTCAGATCCGCATGGCTGCGCAGCAGCAAGAAGGCACTTCTGGGTTGGTTCGGCATGTCCTGACTCCTGCGTAGATGGCGACTCCATAGGAATTCTGACGGTTCGGCGTAGGAAAGAAAAGTCGAATATAATGCTCATACCAATCGAGAAAACCTGTGAGTTCGCATGATGAACCTCAAGCACCTGCACTACTTCTGGTCTGCGGCCCGCGCCGGGAGTGTGGCAGCAGCGGCCAGGCAGCTTCATCTGACGCCGCAAACCGTCAGCGCCCAGATCAAGCTGCTCGAGGACGATCTCCGAACGTCGCTGTTCAAGCCCGCCGGGCGCGGTCTGGATCTCACCGAGGCGGGGCGGGTTGCCCTGTCTTACGCCGACGAGATCTTTGCGCTGGGTCACGAGATGGTCTCCTCGCTGCAGGCGAACGCGGTTTCGGAACAGGCGATGACGGCATTTCGCATCGGTGTTTCCGACGCGATACCAAAGTCCCTGACCCATCGTCTGTTGGCTTCGCTGAGACGCGCAGAGAGGCCGATCCGGCTGGTGTGCCGCCAGGGAACAATCGATTCCCTGCTGGGGGAACTGGCGCTGCACCGGCTGGAGATGGTGCTGGCGGACCGGCCCATGCCGACCGGACTGTCCGTACGCGGTCACAGCCGCAAACTGGGGGAGAGTGCCATCGCCTTTTTTGCAGCACCCGAGCTGGCGCGACATCACGGGACCTTTCCCGCCTGTCTGAACGGGGCGCCCCTGCTGCTGCCCGGGCCAAACTCGGCGGTGCGCGGCGAGATTGACCGCTGGCTGGGCGAAGCCCGCCTGTACCCACGGGTCGTTGGGGAATTCGATGACAGTGCACTGATGAAAGTCTTCGCCCAGGCGGGTGAAGGCTATTTCCCCGCGCCCGCGATCATCTCGGAGGAGATTTGCGCACGATATGCCGTCAGCGAGGTGGGGCGGGTGGACGAGATACACGAGGCGTTCTGGCTCATCAGCACGGGACGACGTATCCAGCACCCGGAGGTTCGCGCCGTGCTGGAGGACGCCCACGGTGCGGTCTTCGTTCCGCATGGCCGCGGTGAAACGCCGCGGTAAGATCGGTCGTTGATGCTGCAACTCACCTCCAGTCCGGACGATCTGTCCACCGCCGTGAACCTGCTGCGGGCGGGCGAACTCGTGGCTCTACCTTTCGAGACCGTTTATGGGCTGGCGGGCGATGCGACGAACCGCGATGCCTTACGCGCGATCTTTCGCGCCAAAGGCCGCCCGGCTGATCACCCGCTGATCGTGCATCTCGCCTCCGCCGATCAGCTTCCGGACTGGGCCGCCGAGGTGCCGGACGCGGCCTGGCGGCTGGCCTCGGCCT
>JBGSYJ010000215.1:0-3189 GCA_041750915.1 Thermoanaerobaculia bacterium
ATGATCGTGACGGTGGCCTCACTACAGGAAACTCACTCGGATGCCTCCATTGAGGCGACGGCGGAGGAGCGCGAGCTCGTTCGACGGATGCGGGCGGGAGATGAGAGCGCCTTTGACGAGTTCGCAGATCACTACATTCCGGGCATTTATCGGTTCGCTGCAAGCAGGCTGAAAGGAGATCGGGAGCTCACACGTGACATCGTACAGAGCACCGTTTGCAAAGTGATCGAAAAACTCGATAGCTACCGGGGAGAGGCGCCACTTTTTGTGTGGCTCTATGCGTGCTGCCGTAATGAGATCGCCCAGCACTTCAGAAGAGCGCAGAGCCGGCCCGTCTTTGCCGATGCGGATGACTTCACTCTCGACACGGCGGAGTCCGCCCTCCAGGAGGCTGCAGACAATCCCGAACTCGTGCTGCTCGAGAATGAGCGCGACAGCCTGGTTCACCTTGCGCTCGACCATCTCCCGCCAAGGTATGCGTCCGCTCTGGAGTGGAAGTACCTTCAGGGAGAATCAGTCGAAGAGATCGGCGGCCGACTGGGAGTCAGCCCCAAAGCAGCGGAGTCGCTGCTCACAAGAGCGCGCCGCGCGTTTCAGACCATTTACTCGGGTATTTTGGAGAAGAAGCGATGAACGACGAACGCTTCGAACAGAACGAGGGCGAATCTCCGCAGGAGTTACTCCGTAGCGCGGGAGCACGGACTTCGATTCCTTCCGATGATTTCGAGGTCATTCGAAACGAGGCGCGGGCTGTCTGGCGTACTCAATTCGCTAAAGAGCCATCTTTTCGCGACCGCTGGCCATGGGCTCTGCCTCTTGCCGCGGCGCTTTGCGCGACCTTGTTGCTCGGCTGGTGGTTCGCGGAACGGAAGAACGAAACGTCACTGCCGCCCATCGCCGCCCAGGTTGTATCGATTCGCGGGACCACGGGTTTCGTTGGCGGTCAGACACTTACTGCCGGAACGAAGGTCGAGACCGCAACGGGCTCGTGGCTGGAGCTCGTGCTCGCAGGCGGACAATCTTTGCGACTCGATGACGAGACGGCAGTGGTCCTGGTGTCGGCCAATTCCATTTCACTCGAGCGCGGCAGGCTTTATTTCGATTCTCTGCACCACTCCCCCGTCAGGTTCTCGACGATCGCGGGCGACTTCGTGCCGAAAGGAACTCAGTTCGAGCTACGCGTGGTCGAAGATGCCGTGCACCTTCGGGTCCGTGAAGGACAGGTGGAGCTGAGGCCAGCCGGCGCCAATACTCCGGCAGTTGCACGGGCCGGTGAGCAGCTGATCGTCCGGGAGGACGGTTCGCTGCATCGAAGCGGGATCGCCCGAAGCCATCCGGACTGGGACTGGATCCTCGTCGCTGCACGTGTGCCCGAGATCGAAGGCCGCACGCTCCAGAGCTTCATCGACTGGATTGCCAGAGAACGTGGGTGGAACGTCGAGTTCGGCTCGAACGAAGCTGCGCTACTCGCCCACGAAGTCATCCTGCATGGCTCGGTGAGCGACATGGCTCCAGACGACGCGCTGAACACCGTGATGCTCAGCTCCGGATTTTCCCATCGCGTTTCGGATGGGACACTCGTCGTCAGTCACCCGTGACGCGTCCGAATCTCCAGATGAACCCGCCTGATGCAAGAAGGCCGGGCCAGCGTTCCTTCCGGATCTCCAGATCTCCACTCTCGTTTCCGATCCGGAGCTCGATCCCTGCCTCGTTCCGGTTGTTCAGCAGATTCTGTGCGTCGACGAACAGCGTCAGCGTTCCCCCTCGCGCGTGGAAATCGCGACTGACCCGCAGATCCACGCGGTTGTAATCCTTCAATCGGGTGCCGTTCCGCGAGCCCACGATCGGCACGAGCTCACCGTCCACTTCATCGAGCACCACGTCGGTCACGGGCCATCCGGTGTGATAAAGCCAGGCCAGGTTGACACTCCAGCGGGGAGACGGACGAAACGTCATGTCGGCATTCAGAGAGTGCGTCTGATCGACACGCCGTTGCACTTGCTCTCCATCGAGCCTGTCGTTCGTGTCTGCAAGAGCGTAGTTGATCCACCAGTTCCAGCGGGATGTTCCTCGTCCACGGAGCAGAATCTCGACCCCCCGCGCCGTGGCGCTCTCCGGTTCGACCCTCACCCGGAAAGGCTCGCCCTCGGGAAAGGGGTGGTACCCGGCGAAGAGGTTCTCATAACGCGGACGAGGGTTGCTGGAGTGACGCAGGTACACCTCCGTCCTGATCGACTGCAGCGGGAACCATCCAGTACGAGAGAACGTCCTTTCATACCCGAGTCCCCACTGTTCGGACTCTTCAGCCGTATAGAACGTCGCGTCATTGTCCTCGACCATCAACTCATAGGGTCGATGGCTCTGAGAATATCTGCCCCACGCGATGCGCAGCACATCAGAAGGTGTCGCAGCCCAGGCCGCACTGATTCGCGGACTCAGAGTATCGGCGTCTCCGGCAGTTCGCGAATCGTATCGAAGTCCCAGCTCGAGCGTCAGATTGTCGATCGGATGAAAACGATCCGAGAGATAAACGCTCGCATTGTCCGACCTGTATTGATCGTTCAGCGTAAAGGAGCGTTCGAGCTCGCCGAGACGACCGGATGATTCGAACGAGCTCGCGTAGTCGTAGCGGGACTCGAGTCTCTGAAACTCGAAGCCGAAACTGAGAAAATTGCGATCACCGCTCTGCCATCCCCACGATTGGGTGACGCCGAGGGCTTCGAACCGGCGATCGTCCCGTACATCGTAGGCGCGCAGCGCATCGTCTTCGAACCCGGCTCTGCGCTGATCGAGCATCGACGAGGTGACGATAGTGTTGAAGTAGAGATTGGACGAGAGAACAGACTGGTGCGAGAGCCATAGATAGGAGCTGTCGTGATCGGAATCGATGCGGCGCACCTGGTCAGGATCGGCGTAGTGGAGGCTGTCACGCGCAAGCAGCAGATGTGCGCGGACAGTCTGCGTTGGTGTGAAGTCGAAACCAGCCTTTCCGAAAAGGTCCCAGAAACGAGGGTCTTCAGCGTCGAGCGCGCGCCCGATCAGGTCAGTACTTCCCCGCCTTCCGGACACGAGCCATCCCAGCCGTCCGTTCATGTGAGTATCGGAAGCCTCGAGCTGCGCACCGATCAGACTCGCCGAGACCGTCACCCGCCGATCGATCGACGCCGGGCGCGTCGTCATGTCGAGCAC
>JBGSYJ010000216.1:0-23857 GCA_041750915.1 Thermoanaerobaculia bacterium
AAAAAAGCAATGTTGAATGTTGAAGTTGTGAATGTTGAATGTTGAATGAAGACCGGGTGCCAATTCAACATTCAGAATTCACAATTTCAACATTCAACATTCGATCTCATAACCCGTTCGAGCGTCAAGGGTAGCGCTCACCCCCCGCCCCCACCCCTTCACCCATTGAAATCATCCACCCCGGATGTTAGTTTCGGCGATTCGACTTCGAGGACGTGAACCATCTATGGCTGAAAAGAACGACTGGAAAAAGACCCTCAACCTGCCTCAGACATCGTTTTCGATGAAGGCCAACCTCCAGCAGAACGAGCCGAAGCGGCTCGAACGCTGGGATTCCATGGACCTTTACGGAAAGATCCGTGCAAAAAGGAAGGGCCGCGAGAAGTTCATCCTTCACGACGGTCCCCCGTATGCGAACGGCCGCATTCACATCGGGCAGGGCCTCAACAAGACGCTCAAGGACATCGTCGTCAAGTCGCGCACGATGATGGGCTTCGACTCGCCCTATGTGCCGGGCTGGGACTGTCACGGCCTTCCGATCGAGCACCAGGTCGATAAAGAGCTCGGCTCGAAGAAGAAAGAGATGTCGGCTGCAGAGTTCCGGCGCGCATGCCGCGAGTTCGCCGACAAGTTCGTCGACGTGCAGCGTGAGGACTTCAAGCGCCTCGGCGTTTTCGGCGACTGGAAGAATCCGTACCTGACAATGTCGTACTCCTACGAGGCGGCGATCGCCGAGGCCCTCGGAAAGTTTTTTGAAGCCGGTTCCGTCTACAAGGGACTCAAACCGGTTCACTGGTGCACCCGTTGCCAGACGGCGCTGGCGGAAGCTGAAGTCGAGTACGGCGAGCACACCTCGCCATCGGTCTATGTGCGGTTTGCGCTCACCGACGAATCCGCCGCGAAGCTGGCGCTTCCATCCGGCAAGCCTTCGTATGCGGTGATCTGGACGACGACGCCATGGACGCTCCCTGCGAACCTCGCGATCGCCGTGAAACCGTCATTCGAGTACGCCGTCGTCGACCGTCCGGACGGCTACCACATCGTGGCTGCAGAGCTGCTCGACGTCGTAGCGAAGAAAGCCGGATGGGAAGAGCCTTCAGTTGTGAAGACTCTTCGTGGCGAGGAGTTCGACAGACTCGAATACCGTCACGCGTTCATCGATCGAAAGGGACTGTTCGTCCTCGGCGACTATGTCACGCTCGAGGCGGGAACGGGCCTCGTGCACACGGCCCCGGGCCACGGAGCGGATGACTACAACACCGGGAGGAACTACGACCTTCCGATCTACACGCCCGTGAACCACCGAGGCGAGTTCACCGCCGACGTTCCGGAATGGCAGGGCGTTCACGTGTTCAAGGCGAACCCCGACATCGTCGCGATGCTGGAGTCACAAGGCCTCATGGTCGCCTCCGAAACGCTGACGCATTCGTATCCTCACTGCTGGCGATGCAGAACTCCCGTGATCTTCCGGGCGACAGAGCAGTGGTTCATAAGCATGGATGAGCAGGGGCTGCGCGCGAAGGCGATCGAACAGATCCGGAAGACGAGCTGGGTTCCGAAGTGGGGCGAAGAGCGCATCCTGGGCATGGTCGAGAATCGCCCCGACTGGTGCATCTCCCGGCAGAGATTGTGGGGAGTTCCCATCACCGTTCTGTTCTGCGAAGGCTGCGGTGAGCAGATCAGCGATGCGGAATTCTTCGGCCGGGTGGTCGAGGCGTTTCGCAAAGACGGCGCGGATGTCTGGTTCGAACGCGAGCCGTCCGAGTTCCTCCCTGAAGGCAGAAGCTGCGCGAAATGCGGTGGGCAGTCTTTCCGCAAAGAGCTGGACATTCTCGATGTCTGGTTCGACTCCGGGTGTTCGCATTACGCGGTCCTGAGAGAGCGGCCGGAGCTTGCGTGGCCGGCTTCGCTCTATCTCGAAGGTCACGATCAACATCGCGGCTGGTTTCAATCATCGCTGCTCGTCGGGACAGGGATCGCGGGAGAGGCTCCCTACCGTGAAGTCATCACGCACGGCTTCGTCGTCGATGAGAAGGGCAGGAAGATGTCGAAGTCGGTGGGAAATGTCATCTCGCCACAGGACATCATCAAGCAGCATGGTGCCGACATCTTCCGTCTCTGGGTGTCGATGATCGACTACCGGGACGACATGGGGATCGGCAACGAGATCATCTCGCGGATCGCCGACGCCTACAGGAAGATCAGGAACACTGCCCGGTTTCTTCTGGGGAATCTGAGCGACTTCGATCCCGCGAAAGATGCATTGCCGCTCGATCAGATGCTCGACATCGACCGCTGGGCCGTCGCACGGGCCGACGCTGTCTTCGAGCGCTGCAGAAAGGCATATGAAGAGTACGAGTTCCACGTCGTCTACCACCGGATACTCGATCTTTGCACCGTCGATCTTTCTTCTCTCTATCTCGACATCCAGAAGGACACGCTTTATGTCGAGGGCGCGAGCTCACGCGCGAGGCGCTCGGCACAGACGGCAATGCACAGAATCCTCGAAGGGATCGTCGCGACGATGGCGCCTGTGATGCCTTTCACCGCGGAGGAGATCTACGAGTCACTTCCGGGCGAGAGGGAAGAATCAGTGCATCTCGCGGAGTTCGTCAAACCAGCGGGAGTCGCGCTGGAGCCCGCGAAGCTCGCGGCGTGGGGCAGGGTCTTTCAGCTTCGCGAAGCGGTCTCGAAGGTGCTCGAGAAGGCGCGCGCGGCCCAGCAGATCGGACAGTCGCTGGAAGCGGATGTCGTGCTCGGCGGCGTCACCCGCGAAGCGGTGACGGCGGGTCTCGATCTCGACCTGGCGAACATCTTCATCGTCTCGCACGTCGATTTCGAATCATCCTCGGAAGCTTCCGCAGAGACCGCAACCATCGAAGGACTGGGAGCCATCTCGATCCGTATGCTTCTCGCCCGCGGAAAAAAATGCGGCCGCTGCTGGCGTTACGTCGAAGCGGTCACCGAAGACGGCGGCCTCTGCGACCGCTGCAAAGAGGTCGTCGGGAAACTGGCGGAGACCACATCCCCTCTCCCGGCGGGAGAGGGGTAAGGGGTGAGGGCGCTCTTTCTGTTTCACGTCACTGCTTCTCGCTGCCCAGCAGGGGACCCTCACCCCTGACCCCTCTCCCGCCGGGAGAGGGGAAGGACCTTCTATGCGCTACGCTGATCTCCACACTCACACGTTCCACTCCGATGGCACCCGCTCACCGCGGGAGGTCATCGACGTTGCGAAGCGCCATGGAATCGAGATCGTCGCGATCAGCGATCACGACAATCTCGCCGCTTACTTCGAGATCAAAGGCTACGCGGACGAGTCGGGTGTGACGCTGATTCCGGCCGCAGAGCTGTCAGCCGAACATCGGGGAGTCGATATTCACGTGCTCGCCTATGCCGTCGATCCGCTCGATGACCGGCTGAACGAACGTCTCGTGAAGTTCCGCGAGGATCGGCTCACGCGCGGACACCGGATGTGCGAGCGACTTCTTGCCGCCGGTTATCCGATCAGCACCGAGCGCGTGCTCGAGCTGTGCGGTGGTGGCGCGATGGGGCGCCCGCACGTCGCGCGTGCGCTGATCGAAGCGGGACATGTCGATTCGATGAAGGATGCATTTGAGCAGCTCCTCAGGCCGGGCCGGCCTGGCTTCGTTCCGAAACCGCGCTTCTCCATCGGAGAAGTCGTCGATTTGGTTCACTCGGCCGGAGGGCTGACTTCTGTGGCCCATCCTTCCCTCTACCCTGACCATCGGCGGCTCGTCACAGAGGTGCTCGACCTCGGAGTCGACGGCATCGAAGTCTTTCATCCCGAAGTCGATCCGGAGTCCCGCCGTTTCTACACGGCGCTCGCCGCCGAGCGCGGACTGATGGTCACGGGAGGCTCGGACGATCACGGAACCGCGAAGACCAACGAGACTCTCGGCACGGTCCGCGTCGAGGAGAAGCACATCCGTCCGATTCTCGACCGGATGTAACGCGCGCGCCTTTCGCGCAGGACCGGATCGATGAGCGGGATCAGCGTTATCTGGAAGGCGATCGAAACCACGGCCCTCGCTCTCGGTGCGATGCGTGCCGGGGTCAGCCGGCTCGACGATCCGGAGGTCTCACGCTTCGCGGCATGGATCGCCGCGGGACGCCACGCGAGCATGCAGTATCTCGCGAAGAATCGTGAGGCGCGCGAACATCCCGAGATGCGTTTTCCCTGGGCGCGATCGGTCATCGTGATCACGGTGCCGTACTCCGCCGAGCGCTATCCCCACGCCGGTGATGTCATCGGGAACGGCATTGCACGTTACGCCCTCGGCGACGACTATCACGATGTGCTCGACCGCATGCTCCGGGAGATTGAAGTCTTGATCGAGTCGCTTGTACCGGGAACGACGACGCGGCGCTACGTCGACACCGGTCCACTATCCGACCGCGCGTCCGGCGCACAGGCAGGTCTCGGATGGATCGGAAAGAACGGGATGCTGATCGATGAGGAGAACGGATCGTATTTCTTCATCGGAACGTTGCTGACATCGCTCGAGAACGACCTGCAGATCGCAACGGTCGCTGACCGCTGCGGCGCCTGCACCCGTTGTATCGATGCCTGTCCTACGGATGCTATTCTTCCGGATCGTTCGGTTGACTCGGCCCGCTGCATCAGTCACGCAAACATCGAGCTGCGAGGACCGATCCCCGACGAGATCAAGGAGCGACTGAGCGGGAATCTGTTCGGGTGTGACATCTGCCAGGAAGTCTGCCCGTGGAACGAGAGGCCGGCCGAATCCCATCCGGCGCTCGCACCGCGTGAAGTCTATGGCGCGACCCCTGTCACCGATCTGCTGCGCGCCGATCAGTCGGCGTTCTCGACGCTGTTTCGTAAAAGCGCCGTGAAACGAGCGAAGCGAGCAGGCATGGTGCGGAATGCGTTGATCGTCTCTGGCGGGTCCGGCTCCTCGCCCAGCGACCTCGACGACGACCCCGGAGTCGCCGATGCGATGGAGTGGGCCCGCTCCCGGAGATAATTCACGAAGAGGCTTGCGGCGTGCTCCCCTCTCCCCGCCCGGATTTGCGTCTTGTGCGTGATCGTCTGTTCGGGGAGAGGGTGGCGCGCCGATTCGGGAGGCTCATGCGCTTCACGAGAATGTGGGCGCGCCGGGTGAGGGGTAGCGGTTGTTGAAGCCTGGGTGGATGTCACACGGCTGCCCCTCACCCGGCGCGCTGCTCTTGCGTGAGGTCCCGTCAGCGCGAAGTCCGCGCGCCACCCTCTCCCCGAACTTCCTTCCGTGCACGAAATCAAGCAACGGGCGGGGAGAGGGAAGGCTGCCTATGCCAATCCATTCGAGCAGCGATAATGCTCGCGCATGTATCCTGCCCTCGAAAGGAATCATCGCGCTCACCGGCTTCTGGCTCGTCGTGGTGTACGCGCGAAGGGTGTCGAGAATGCACCTGGTTGCTCCGGCCGCCGTGGTGGCCATCACGATCGAGCTCTTTGTCATCAATGTCCCGTTCAACGCGCTCGTGGACCAAAGGCTCTATCGACCTGATCTGCCGATCATCGACGCAATTCACGAGCGATCACCCGGAGAGCCGTTCCGCATCACCGGCACCGGCTGGGTGCTGATGCCGCAGACGTCCGCCGATTACGGAGTCGAAGACATTCGTGGAAGCGACCCGATGGCGTCCGCTTCGTACATGAACTTTTTCAGGCTCATCGAGGCGGAGGACGACAGCTTCGGAGTCAAGCGAATCGAGGATCTCGCTCAGCCGGGAGTCGATTTTCTGAATGTACGTATGGCGCTGGCGGAGCCGGGAGCGATTCCACCTCCGGGATGGCGAGTCGTGTATGAAGGCGCGGACGGAACACTGCTGGAGAACGGCTTTTCGATGCGTCGCTTCTACGCGCCTGAACGCCTCATGCCGGCCGACGACGCTCTGCACGATCAACTCAGAAGCATCGACGATTTCCGATCTGCCGTCGTCGTCGACGAGCCAGAGTCGATGCACAACGTGCAACCTGAATCGCTCGCGATCACCGAGCCACGATCGGGGAAATTCAGACTACGGATCAATGCGCCCGATCGGACGTTCATCGCTTCGAGTCAGCCGCATTCGCCGGGGTGGACGGTAAGGATAGACGGCGATCCGGCAAGGATTCACACAGTCAACGGCGCATTCATCGGCTTCTATGTGCCCGCCGGGCAGCATGAGATCGAGGTGAAGTACGTCCCGATGTCGTTCTGGATCTCTGCCGTGGTCGCCGTGCTGGCGTTGCTGGGTGGAGTGGGGGTGGCGCGAGGAAGAACAGGGCGCGCGCTCCGCGCGTCATGAACGTGCTTGTCATCCCGAGCAAGCGTGGGTGTGCGGGAGGGGCGAGGGACCTCTCGCGATGGTACATAGTTGCCTCGAGGAGCTCCGCGCTTCGACTTTCTCCGTGACGGATTGACTATGTACTGTCGCCGGAGATCCCTCGCCCCTCCCGCCCGCACAACCGCGCTCGGGATGACAAGTCCGCCAGATCTCCGCCGACTCAGGAGAGGTTCATCAGCAACCATGCGTGAGCTGCGAAGGCGCCTACACCGGCGCTTCGACGCGGTCCATCGCCTCGACGATCTGTCGGGCGAGCTCGAAGAACGCCTGAGCCGCCGGCGACTCAGGATCGAGCGACACGATCGGCTCTCCCGAGTCACCGCCAACTACGACCTTTGGATCGAGCGGGATCTCTCCGAGAAATGGGACGTCGAGCATCTGCGCGGTCTTGCGTCCGCCGCCGTGGCCGAAGATCTCTTCGCGCTGTCCACAGTGACGGCAGATGAAGTAGCTCATGTTCTCGATGATTCCGAGGACCGGGACGTTCACTTTGCGAAACATCGCGAGGCCTTTGCGCGCATCGATGAGGGCGACGTCCTGCGGTGTCGTCACGATCACCGCGCCGGTCAGCGAAACTTTCTGCGTGAGCGTCAGCTGCGCGTCGCCCGTGCCGGGCGGCAGATCGATCAGCATGTAATCGAGCTCGCCCCATTTCACGTCTCTGAGGAACTGGTCTAGCGCCTTCATCACCATCGGTCCACGCCAGATCACCGGAGTATCGGGATCGGTGATGAGGCCGAGCGACATCGTCTTTACGCCGTGGCGCTCCATCGGGATGATCTTTTCGTCCTGCTCATCCACCTGAGGGCGGCCTTCGATTCCGAGCATCATCTGCTGCGATGGTCCGTAGATGTCGGCGTCGAGCAGGCCGACAGTGTTTCCGAGGGCTCGAAGCGCGAGCGCCAGATTCGTCGAGACCGTCGACTTGCCTACGCCACCTTTTCCCGAAGCGATCGCGATCTTGTAGCGGACCTGCGGAAGAATCGCCGGATCACCCTGCGCTGGAACTCCGCCGGCCTGCGGCGGCGGGGTCGAGCCCTTCGAGACGACTTCGAGCTTCACATCGACCGAGCTCACTCCCGGAAGGGCGCGGACAGCCGCCTCGGCTTCCCGCACGATTTGCTCACCGATCGCGGGATTCTCGGTCTGAAAATGAACGATGAAGGACACGTTTCCGTCCTCGACGCGCAGTTCGCGAACGAAGTTGAACGAAACGATGTCGCGTGACAGACCGGGAAACCGCACGGTCTTCAATGCGTCGAGAACTTCGTCCCTGGTGGCCATTGATCACTCCTGCCTGAATCGCTCGAAGGCCTCCCGGATGATCGGAAGCGCCTCTTCTCCCGATCCTACCACGCTGACGTAGTTCATATCCCCCGGACTGACGAGGCCGCGTGTGACCATTGCCTCGTTCATCCATCCCACAAGGCCATGCCACATATCGCCCACCAGGATCAGGGGATGCGCTTTCATGTGCTTGACCTGCAGGAGCTGCCAGATCATGAACGCCTCGAGGGCCGTCCCGATCCCTCCGGGCATGACGATGAATGCCGACGAGAGCCTCACGAAGTGATGAAGGCGCGAGAAGAACGTCTGATGGTTGTACACCTTGTCAACGAACGCGTTCGCCTGCTCTTCCATCGGAAGGTGGATTGCGAGCCCGTACGAGCGGATGTTGCTGTCGATCTGGCCCTCGACCGCTCCGGAATTTGCAGCTTCCATCAGACCGGGACCGCCTCCCGTGACGATGTCGGTCCCCATCCGGGCCAGCTCGTAGCTCAGCTTCTTGACTTCCGCGTAGAGAGGATCGCCCTTTTGGATTCTGGAGCTACCGAAAATTGATACGCGAAAGTGCTCGACTGTCTCCGGCTGGATCTTGTCGAGATCGTTGATGGTCTCCCAGAGGTGATAAATGGCACGGTCGAGAATTCGAGCTGGATCGACGGGACTGGACTTTTCCGCCTCCGATTCCCGAAGAGACTCGAGCTCGGGCGTGGTCGATTTCTTTTTGCGCGACATGGTTCCTTTCGAGTTCACAGAACGATTCAGGAGATGGAACAGTAGCTCAGCCAGCGCAGGCCGGCAAGGCTCCGGCGGCTCAGCCACCGGAGCGCAGCGCTGCTACTCGGAGTCGCGATGCAAGCTCAGGACCGGACTACTGACGCGTCACCCAGATTTCACCCTTCGAGTACTCCTTGAGGGGTGTCGCGGCGGCTCTGGCCGCTCGCTCGTCCGGGAAGCGAACGCGTACGCGGAAGACGTTTCCCTGCTCCCCCGCGTTTCGCTGTACGTACGCCGAGGTGTAGCCGTTATCGATGAGCCTGGCGGCGAGCGACTCGGCCGACTTCGCGTCGGACGTCGAAAGAAGCTGCGCATACCAGGGACCGTCGCCGGCAGCGGGTTGCTGGGTTGCCGCTTCAGGCTGAGTTGCCGCTATTGCCGGCAGCGCTGATCCTGCTGTACTGGTGACGGGAGCAGTCACGCTTTGGGGCTCCCTGGCCGGAGCGGCGGCTGCACTCGCAGGAGGAGCTTCCTCGATGATCCGCAGGGGCGGTTCCTGCTGCTCGCCGCGCTCGACGATCCCCGAAGAGTCGGCTGTGCGCCGGGCCGGCGATACGACTGCCGAGTCCCCGCGAGCGATCATGGGCTCACTGTTGCGCTCCTTGCCGATGATCACGCCGAATGCGAATGAAGCTGCGAGCGAAAACAGCAGGAGCACAAACGCAATGAAGGCCTGCCCTGCGGTGAGTGATACTTCGTAGTGGGACGAATCGTCCCGTGTCTGTTCCAGAGCCATGTTCACACCCTCCCTCTCCCTGACAAAGCCGCCTAGCTCCTGCCTGGAGCCGCGTTCCAGTTCGTATGGTAAACCACTCCGTTGTCAAAGTAGATCGCCGAAGCGCCGCCGTCCTGTCTGGGATAGATCCAGACCGTATAGACGCGGTTCTTCTGGACGACCTGTTTGATCCAGTCCTCACGGGGCGTTCCGATGGCCCGCCTCACTTCATCTTCCTTCATTCCGGCTCGGATCGTGGAGAAAGGCTCGAGCTTGACGTACCGCAGCATCTCGGCCTGCCTCAGGCCATTGATTGCCTGGAGGTTCTGCGGATCGAGCACCAGTGCAGCCTGGTACATCCCGAGCGCCCTGTCGTAGCGGGCTAGCACGTTCATGTACTGGTCGGCCATGAAGACTTTCTCGCGCGCATAGAGCTGCGCGGCCCGGGGATCGGCGGTCCGCTCGTAGTACTCGCGAAGCTTCTCCATGAGCGGCTCGTAGACCGGCTCGAGTTTCATGTGAGCCGCCAGCAGCACTTCGATCTGTCCGCGTCGCGTTGCATTCGCCGAGGCTTGCGGAGCCGACCGCCTGAGAGTCTCGAGCGACTGATACTCCGTGAGGAGCGAGTTCCATTCCGTTTCGGTGGGACGCGTCGGCGGCCCGGAGGAGACGCATGCCGTGAGCATCACCGACAGAATGAGCAGCGAGGACAATTTCATGCGGTTATTGTAACCGAATGTGGCAGGGCCCTCCGAGGCCCTGCCTTGTCGGGCAGTCAAGATGTGCGACGCCTGGAGCGCACACGGCCGATGCTCCAGTTGTCGTACATCTTCACGATGCGGAACGGCAGGGCCTCGGAGGGCCCTGCCACATGGCTCAGCCTCGCAGTGCCCTGATGATCTCGTCCACCTCAGCATCGAGCTCGCCGGAGAACTCTTTCTTGATCTCGTAGATCCAGCCATAGAGCAGCTCGTTGAGCACTGAGTAGACGGCCGTCCGAGGGTCTTGATTACCAGCGGCGATGAGGTTGTTCATCAACTGGTCGAAATCCACCCGGCCTTCGTTCACCAGATTGATCCCGGTCAGGTGACGTGCAACTTCCGGCGAGAGATGCTGTACGACGCGGTCGACGAAGTCCCACGTGTAGTCTCCGATGCGCTGGAAGACCATGCGGAAGATCGCTTGAAACACTGAATTGTATCGCTCGACGTTTGATTCGAGCTCGATTGCGTGGACGACTGCAGCCCTCTGCTCGTCAACCTGGCTGGTCTCGGCTTCTTCGATCAGATTGACCGACTGGAGAGCCCACAGCGTGCGCGCAGTGATGAAGTTCGAAAGGTAGCTTTGCTCGATGACGGAGCGGACAGACTGCGCCTCACTCAGGAGCGAGTAGATGTGGGTTTCGTCGTCGGTCAGTTCGAGATGGAACACGCGCGCGTCCGCGCCTGGTGCCTGCTGCATGACGAGCTCGGCATCGCTCAATCCGCGGGAGACGAGCGACCAGTGATCGATCTCGCTGACGGCATCGAGCACGAGCCGGTCGGTCTTGAGCGGCAGCGTCATGACCTCGGGACCAAAGTCGGAAGTGAACTCGATCCGGTAGATCCCGGAACGGAAACCGAGACTCTGCCGGAGAATGCGCGATACCTGGCGCTCATAGGCACCCAGGAGTTCATCCGCATGGAGATAGCCGAGCTCGCAGAGCACCGCTCCGATCCTCCGCGCGCCACCCACCTTTTCCAGCACCATGCGGTAGTTCTCGAGGTTCAGGTCGCCGCTCCGGAACAGGACCTCTGCGACGCCGTAGTCGGGGTCGGTCGTCGCAGCGAACACGATCTGTCCGTCGACGACGTAGATGTGGTCCGTACGGTCGTTCCTCTCGAGCGAGAGGATGGCCGTCTCCGCCCTCCGCGTCAGCGCGCGAATCAGGTCGGGAACAGTCGTCTCCTCGAGACTCCCTTCGATGTTCAGCCGCTCAGACATTCCGATCGCCGAATGCTTTCGAAGGCGCCGCCCGCGCGATCCCGATCTCGTCTTTCGTAGTCGATTTCACCAGAAGCATCGCAGCGTCGGCGGCCGTAATCAGGTCATCCCTGCTGTTGGCGTGAAGCGGATACGAGGCGATTCCGAAGCTCGCTGTAATCCGCACGTCGATATCCGAACCGAGCTGGATCGGACGACGGATGATTCCCTCCCGCACTCGGGCAGCCACCGCGGTCGCCTGCTCATGATCGGTCTGAGGAAGGATGATGCAGAATTCGTCACCGCCGAATCGGACGACCTTGTCGACCGTCCGCACCGCGTCCATGATTCGCCGCGCAACTTCCTGCAGGGTCGTCGAACCCGCCATGTGTCCATACGCGTTATTCACGGCCTTGAGATCGTCCAAATCGAGAAAGATGACGCTCAAGACCGACTTGTAGCGCCGCGCGCGCTCCATCTCATCCTCGACAAAGGCTTCGAAGAACCTGCGATTGAAGCATTTGGTCAGATCGTCTCGAAGCGCGAGCTCCCGGCTTCTGGTCAGAAGGTAGGCGTTCCTCAGAATCGCCGTCACCGCGCGAACATATCTCGATGCTTCGGGAATCGTCGCCTCATCGAAGCCCGCTTCGGAACCTACGGGCGCCCTGATGACGCCGATCAGGTCGTGTTCGACCTGGATCGTCAGAATCACCAGCCCCTTCGACACACCTTTCGGCGGGTCGTACGCATATCCCGCATCCAGGGCCATCGCCTGCTGAATCTGGGAGGGCGACACGCCCGGAAGAAACTCACCCGCCTCGACATGTTGAGGATCGTCGCTGAACGCCGTGACATATCGTTCGACTTTCGGGTCATGAAGCAGCATCGTCCCGTTCGGAAGTCCGAGGATCTGCAACGCCTCCCGCGTCACCCGCTGGGAAAGGGAATGCGTATCGTTGAGGGTGAGAAGCTCCTGGATGTGCGAGAGAATCTGGATCTCCCGCTTCAGGAACGCAGTCTGTTCTTCGGCTCGAAGGGCGCGTTCCCATACATCCAGAATCGGCCCCACTCCGGACAGGAACACGGACTTGCGCATGTACGGAATCTGAGAATCCGGCAGTTCCGAATCCGTCAGAACCAAGACAGTTGGCGCCCCGGGCCGTTCGTTGGCTCCCTCGTCACTTCCCGTGCGATCGACAATGGAGATGAGAACTTCGCCCGACGCGCATTCTCCTTCGCGCACGAACTCGCGAGATCCGTCCAGCTCCGTCAAATTCGGGAGCAGTTCCGGATCGTCCGTGATCACCTCGATTTTTGAGCGATTCATGGCCTGAATGGTTGTTAGAATCCAATTGTAGTGCCTCGGGTCACGATTCCGACATCGGGGATGCGGAGAGGCTACGAATGTGATTTAGGATGCGGGCGATGAACCTCGTCCAGTTCGTGCTGCCGGAAGCCTCTGAATACGAGAAAAAATGCCAGAGGATCGACCACGAAATTCTTTCGCGGACCGCTGGTGTCAGCGTCTCGCTGGAGGTCGCGGCAAGTGTTTCCGCATTCGCGGCGAGTCTCCGGAATCGTCCCGCCGATCTCGCGCACGTTTACGGCGACGCCTCACGACGGACAGCTCTGCTCAGGATGCCTATGCCGTGGATATCAACCCGCAATCCCCCGCCCCCGAGATTCCTTTTCGGCCGTCAGAACAATCAGCCCACGGCCGCTGGACCGCTGACAGACCCTCCATTGCCTGAAGCGGTGGAGGAACACTTCTTCGCGGTGGAGGGACAGTCCTCGTCACCGAAGACCGGAGACCGTTACACGATCGGAAGCTACGGCATCGGCAGGCCCGGCGTGAAATCACTGATCGAGAGGACCGTTTCACGGTTGGAAAGATTCAGAGAGGACCTCGACTGGAAGGCGTTCGACCGCCCGCCGGCCCGTGAAGATCTCGAGACGCTCCACCTCTGGGTGGATCCCGCCACGAGCGATGAGGACTACGACGGATTCACAGCCGAGGCGATCGTCGGCGGGATGCGCGTGGTGGCTTCGAGGACAGCGATCAACCGGCAGCGCCTTCTGAACGGGAGCGGCTTCGCAGTTCCCGTCAACGATCCGAACGAGCTTGCCCATGCAATTCTGACCGCACTGTTCAAGGATGAGATCGCAGCTGAGCGGCAGCAGGCCGCCATCGCCCACTCCGGACGATTTCATCCCTCGACAAGAGCACTCGCCCTCCTCGGGATCTACAATCGAATCCTCCATGGATGACCTGCTCGACTGGCGAAGCCGCGTAGCGCCTGCGCAAAAAGGCATCCTCGAAGCGGCCGTCGCTGCCGCTGGTGAGACAGGCGTTGCTCTGTACACCGTCGGTGGGCCGGTACGGGATCTCCTACTGGGCATTCAGTTCGTCGATATTGATCTGGTTGTAGAACAGCGGGGCGACGAGTTCGCCGCGAGTCTTGCCGAAAGACTCGGCGGGCGCCTGCAGTCGTTCCCGCGGTTCCTCACGTGGCGCATCGATATTGGAGATGGCTCGCCGATCGATATCACGACAGCACGGACTGAGACCTACAGGCAGCCGGGCGCGCTTCCAATCGTCGAGCCTTCGACGATTCATGAAGATCTCTTCCGTCGGGACTTCGCGGCCAATGCCGTCGCTCTCGATTTGCTCTCAGGGAAAACCATCGACCCTGCCGGTGGGATCGCGGACATCCGGGATGGCATTCTGCGTGTGCTCCACCCGCAGAGCTTCATCGACGATCCCACTCGGATGCTGCGAGGCATCCGGATCGCCACACGACTCGGATTCAGTTTCGACGCTGAGACGGCGGAGCTCATCAGACGTTGCTCCGAAACCGATGTACTCGCCGCGATCTCGCGAGAGCGAGTGTGGCGTGAAATCCTCATCGCAATGGCGGACAGCGAGCCGGCGGAGACCCTCATTGCAATGCGGCAGTGGGGCCTGCTCGAGCCGTTCCTCGAGACGTCTTCATTCAATGACGAGCTCCTGAGAAGCGCCGGGCGCCAGCTCTCAATTCCGACAGACATCGATCGCGAGGTCGTCTTCGCGGGCGTCCTTCTCGAAGGCGCCGCGCAACCTGAACGCACGCTCGATGGCGCGGGATTCTCGCTTGCGCGAAAAAAGAGAGCCGTCGCTCTCGTCGACGATGCGCACCAATTGTCCCGACAGCTCACCGAAGCGGACTCACCCCTCGAACAACTGCGGCTCTGCGCCGGTGCCAGCGACGAGGTCAACGTCGTGGCCGCTTCCGTCAGCAGCGACGCGGCGGAGATGATCCGACAGTTTGCCGGCTACGCGAACCTTGCCCTCGGAATCCGCGGCGACGAGCTGGAGCTTCCACCCGGGCCACATATTGCGAAGGCGCTCGAATCCACCCGGGAGGCCGTTTTCCTCGGCGTCATCCCTCCCGGCGAAGCGCTGGCTTTTGCCCGAAACATCGGCTTGCAGTATCTTAGTGACGAGAAAGAACGGGATTCCGGAGCCTGAGTCCGGACTCTCTGTTGCGAGTGGCGGGAGATCAGATGCCGAGTGGCCGTCAGTTCAATGTTCCGAATCAGCCTCCCGGCCGGAGATCGGAATCGCTCACTCCGGCAGGCAGCCTCGTTTGCATGCTCTCGGTTTTCCTCCTTTCGGCCGTCACTTCCAGCGCGTTCGGCCAAGGCCACGGTATCGAGGATGTTGCGCCGGCCCCGCCTGGCACTGGAATCGCCGTCTCGTTCGAGGATCCACGCGTCGACTCCCAGAAACTCGAGCTCCCGGAGCTGGCAGGCACCCGTCAGGCCCTCGGCTCACAGCTGATCGACGGACGACTTCCGCGCCCGCTGATCGACTACTCGGCGCGAGTTGACACGTTCCTCCAGCGGATCACGATCTTCGAGACCGGGCTCGTTTCGATTCACTTCGACAGCCCCGGTGGCCGCATCCAGAAACGGTTGATCCTGCCACCCGACGCCGTAGAGGTCTATCGAAACGAGCTTTCTGCCGCGAAGCTGGCGAGAATCCGGAAGGTCGACCTCAACGACGATTCACCTGAAAACCGCGCGACGATCCGCGCCTACGACCCGGCGGGGACACCGGTGGAACGCTCGTTCAACTCCACCTCTCTCTTGCCTCAGGACATCGAGAAGTTCCGGACTGTGCTGCAGGATCTCTTCCGCGCGCTGATTCAGGATCGCGACGTCACGAACACCGTCACCGGTTATCGCCCGAGCGTAGGCGACCGGCTCGTCACGGACGATCAGAAGACTTTCGAGGTCGTGCGTGTCGTGCAGGAAGGAAAGTACGTCGAGCTTGCATGCCTGAGTGACCCGACTCGGATGTTCATCGCTTCCGAGGACCTTCACAAACATTTCATCGGATCGCGCAGACGTGAGTGAGATCCTGACCGGCACTTCGACGGTCTTCACCAGCTGAATGCCTGGTCTGCGAATCACCGGCGGCGAGCTTCGCGGTAGAAAGATTTCCATCCCCACACATGATCTTCGGCCGACCTCCGAACGGGCGAGACAGGCGTTCTTCAACATCGTCTCACTCGATGTTCCGGACTGCAGGTTTCTCGATCTTTTCGCAGGCAGCGGGATCTTCGCGCTTGAAGCACTCTCGCGTGGTGCCGCATCGGCAGTCGCCGTCGAACAGATGCCGCGCGCTGCAACGGCACTATCGAAGCTTGCCACCGCGTGGGAACTCGAGCTGCAGGTCATCGAGGCCGATGTCTTTCCTGCGCTCAAGCAACTCGCATCGAGCGCACCGTTCAACCTCGTCTACGCCGATCCACCGTATGACTTCGAACGCTATCAGGTGCTGCTCGAACGTCTCGACGGACATGCCGCGCTGGCGCCCGCCGCAACGATCGCAATCGAGCATCGGCGAAGAACGGAACCGTTCCGGACGGATCGCCTGACCCACCTGCGATTCACCCGCACCGCGACCTACGGAGAAGTCGCCTTCAGCCTTTTTGAAGCCGGGACAGAATAGGAGTGCTTTTGATGAACCTAATTCACACGGAGAAACTTCAGGGACTTGTCATCCTGAGCGAAGCGAAGGATCTTCTTGCGGGGATCGGGTGTCGCGAGATGATCCTTCGCTTCGCTCAGGATGACAGCCGGTTTATCCCTCGCCCTCATGACCTGTCCAATCATTCCGGCGCTCAGGATGGCGGAATCAGCCCTCGCACGGCGCTGTTGGTCCGGTCCGGTGCGGGATCCGAATTGTTCCCACGACGGAGTATCCAATCCCGGCACGCAGTGAAGTCAACGGCAGCACGAAAGGATCTATGAGTCTGACTCTCAGCGAAGGTACAGCGACGAAACTGTTCGGCGTTCAGGACGAAAATCTCCGGATGATCGAAGACGCCTTCAACGTAAAGATCTCCGCCCGCAACGGGGAGATCTTCGTTCAGGGCGAGCCCGCCGATATTGCATCGGCCGAGAAGCTGCTATCCGGGCTTCACGAGTTGATCGATCGCGGTCATCCGATCCGGAAGACCGAGCTCGCTACGGGGATTCGTGTGCTCCGCGAGAAGCCGGATGCAGACATCGTCGACTTCTTCGCCGACGAGAAGCTCCAGCCGGCGGTGCGCAAGGTCGTCACGCCGAGGAATGTGAATCAGAAGCTCTACCTGCAGGCCATGCAGGACTTCGACATCACGTTCGCGATCGGTCCGGCCGGTACGGGCAAGACCTTTCTCGCCGTCGCTGTCGCAGCAGCAGCGCTCAATGACCACTCGATCAAGCGCATCGTGCTCTGCCGGCCTGCAGTCGAAGCGGGAGAGAAGCTCGGGTTCCTTCCAGGCGATCTCGCGGAAAAGATCAATCCTTATCTCCGCCCTCTCTACGACTCGCTCTACGACATCATCGGATTCGAGAAGGTCGGCAAGCTGCTCGAGCGCGGCGCGATCGAGATCGCTCCCCTCGCCTTCATGCGCGGGCGCACATTGAACGATTCCTTCATCATTCTCGACGAGGCGCAGAACACCACGCCCGAACAGATGAAGATGTTCCTCACCCGGCTCGGCTTCGGCTCGAAGGCCGTCATCACAGGCGACGTCACGCAGGTCGATCTTCCGGAAGGCAAACGCTCCGGACTGCGCGACGCGCATCAGTTGCTCCACCGCGTCGATGGGATGAAGTTCTTCGAGTTCACGCATAAGGACGTCGTGCGGCATCCGCTCGTCGGCAAGATTGTCACCGCGTACGACCAGCGCGACAGGGAGCTGGAAAAAGAGAGTTGATGGAAGTCGAGGTCACTGGAGTCTCGGTCCCCCGGCTTTCACGGGCGAGCGCGACTTCATTCGCGAAGAAGTGCGTCGCTGCGATCGGCAGACTCCGCGCTGCGCCGTTCAAGGCCACCGAGCTCACGATCCTCCTCGTACACGACGAGGAGATGATCCAGCTGAACCACAGCTGGCGCGGCAGGAAAAAGACCACCGACGTCCTCACCTTCGAGGCCGATGAATCCTACGCCCCGCCCGAGTCCGAGGGCAGGCCCCTCGGAGACATCGTCATCTCAGTCGATCAGGCCCGGCGGCAGGCCGCGGAACAGCGCCATTCTCTCCCGACCGAGATCCGTTACCTCATCCTGCACGGAATCATCCACGCCTACGGTTACGACCATGAGTCGGATAACGGCGAGATGAACGATCTCGAGCATAAACTGCGTTCGAAGGTGGGGCTCGAGTGACGTCATGTCGTCCCGAGTTTCAGAATGACGGACATGTCGAATGTGGCGAGGGATGAACGACTTTGTCATCCCGAGCCTGGTTGTGCGGGAGGGAGGGGCGAGGGATCTCCGGCGATGGTACATAGTTGCCTTGAGGAGCGGTCCGCACGTCGATTCCCGTGACGAATTGATAATGTACTATCGCCAGAGGTCCCTCGCCCCTCCCTCCCACACAACCAAGCTCGGGATGACAAGTCCTGAAGATCGCCGCGCGATTCGTTGATGTTCATTGAATCGAGAGGCAAGAGCCCGGCCCGTCACTTGTCTGCGAAGTCGACGATGCCATCCTTCCGCAGACGGTGAAAGATCAGAAGGGCTTCTGACTCCCGCAACGGACTGATCTTGATGATGGAGCCTACGTCCCAGATCCCGTTGATGCGCGAGACCAGAAAGCCTTCATTCGGCCCGAGGTCCAGATCGGTGATCTCGTCGAGCGGGCGGGTGATTCGCGGCACGCGACTCAGCGAGATCCCCCCCTTTTTTAATTCGGACGAAATGACTGTTTCAGCACCTTTGATCGAGCTGAGAACAGCGGGGTTCTCCGGCTCCAGTTTCTGGGCAGCTCGAAGCAGGCGGAGCGAGCGCTCGAACTCTCCCTCACGCAGCGCAGCCTGCGCCCGTTTGACGAGAGCCTCTACCTCTTCACCAATCTCACGTTCCCTTTCTTCAGGCGCAGGCAGCGGGGCCTGAGCAGGGACGGGCTCCGGATCTGTGCGAAAACTGATCGCACCGGAGGATGCTGCGTTTGCAAGAGTCGCTGCGACCAGAAAAAGCCTCGAATGGCTCTCGGTCATGATCTGGTCGATCGTCCGCTGCCCATCGACGCAGTGGAGGATCAGCTTCTGAGCCTCCGAATAGCGGCGCTCGTCGACGGGATATTCGGTCACCGGAATGAGCGATCTGCTGACGATCACCTTACGGACTCGATTCCACTCATCCTGTCTCCGGGTCCCCTCCATCATGACTCCCGTGACATCGACCTGAAGAGGCACCATCTCCATGGTCGGGAGCTCGTCCTCAAAGAACTGGAAGTCACCTTCGCCCCAGAGGAAGATGTCGTACATCTCCTCCTCGGCCTTCGTCCGCATCAGCCGCAGCAGATCCTTCTCACTGATCGACTCCAGCATCACGAGAAGCTTTCCGAGGAGCATCTGCGCGGGAGGCTGCGCCTCGATGGCGCTCCTGAGCTGCTCGGATGTCAGGTAGCCCTCGCTGATGAGAAACTCGGACAGATAGTCCCGGGGATCGCTGGAGGCAGAAGCGATCACTTTGCCGTCGCTGAAATAGATGCGCTTTTCCGCCTCGTCAGAAGTGACGACCAGCGTGCCCGTCTTCTGCCCCAGGCTCAACCACTGGAGCAGGTCGGCGAACATCATCGTCTGCAGATTGCCTTTGAGCCCCATCGAGTGCCGCCAGCATCGTCCAAAATTGCGGCGTTTGCAATACTTATGGAAACGTCCAAGCTTCCTTCGGCCCGGTACCTGACCCCACGATGCCTACTGCAATCATCGGGCAACGATCTGCACTAGAATCGAGAGAAGACCATGACAATGAAAGAGAAAGAGAACCGAGAACCGCTCACCACCTCTTCAGGAGTGGAACTTCCGGAAGCGTTCCAGGCCACAGACCTCGTTGATCGGGGCTTTTCTCCAGAGGACGATCTCGGAGCTCCGGGACAGTTTCCGTTTACGCGTGGCGTACGCCGCTCGATGTACCGCGACAAACTCTGGACCATGCGGCAATACGCAGGCTTCTCGACCGCGGCTGAGTCGAATCGGCGGTACCGCTACCTGCTCGAGCGCGGCCAGACCGGACTGTCGGTCGCCTTCGATCTTCCAACGCAGATCGGCATGGACTCCGACGACCCCGCTGCTCGCGGCGAGGTCGGCAAAGTGGGAGTGGCGATCGATTCGATCGACGATATGGAAACGCTGCTCGATGAACTCCCTCTCGAGTCGGTCTCGATCTCGATGACGATCAATGCCCCGGCCGCCATCCTGCTCGCAATGGTTCTCGTCGTCGCAGAGCGCCGCGGGATCCGATGGGACAAACTGACGGGAACGGTGCAGAACGACATTCTGAAGGAGTATGCGGCGAGGGGCACCTGGATCTTTCCCCCGAAGCCGTCGCTCCGGCTGGTGACCGACACATTCGAGTTCTGCGCAACGGAAATTCCGCGGTGGAACACCATCTCGATTTCCGGCTACCACATCCGCGAGGCCGGATCGACAGCCATCGAAGAGGTCGCGTTCACTCTCGCCAACGGTCTTCAATACGTTTCCAGCGCGATCGAGCGGGGGCTCGAAGTCGATGCATTCGCTCCTCGGTTGTCGTTCTTTTTCAACGCTCACAACGACTTCATCGAGGAAGTGGCGAAGTTCAGGGCTGCGCGAAAACTGTGGGCGCGGCTGATGCGCGAGCGTTTCGGCGCGAAGGATCCACGCTCCCTCGCTCTCCGTTTTCACGCCCAGACAGCGGGATCGACGCTCACCGCGCAGCAACCAGAAAACAACGTCGTCCGCGTTGCGTACCAGGCTCTCGCAGCGGTCCTCGGTGGGTGCCAGTCACTGCACACGAATTCGCGCGATGAAGCGCTGGCCCTGCCGAGCGAACAATCGGCCCGCATCGCGCTTCGGACCCAACAGATTCTCGCCCACGAGACGGGAGTCGCGGCGACCACCGACCCGCTGGCGGGATCGTACGCGGTCGAAGCAATGACGCTCGACATCGAGCGGGGTGCGCTCGAGCTCATTGAAAAGGTGGACGGGATGGGCGGCGCGCTCGCCGCGATCGAATCCGGCTTCATCCAGAACGAGATCGGTGAATCGGCGTACAAGGCGCAAAAGCGGGTCGAGCAGAAAGAGTCGATTGTCGTCGGCGTCAATTCGTTCGTCGAAGAGGAAGGTCTCACCCTTCCCCTGCTGACGATCGATCCCGCGATCGAACAGGAACAGGTAGAACGACTCCAGGCATTGCGGCAGAGTCGCGATGCCGAACCCGAAGCGCGCAGACTCCACGCCGAATCCCTTGCGCATCTCGATGCCGGAGCAAAATCCGACCAGAACCTCCTGCCTCTGATCATCGACGCAGTCCGCCATCGCGCAACCGTGGGCGAGATCGTAGGAACGCTGAAGGAGACGTTTGGGGAGCATCGCGAGCAGGGGTATTGATTTCGAAGTAGACAGTAGTCAGTAGACAGTAGACAGTAGACAGTAGACAGTAGACCACCCGCCCCGTACTGGAGCGAAGATCCCTGGTCTGTCATCCTGAGCGAAGCGAAGGATCATCTTGCGACGTCCGATCCCCCAGGAAGATCCTTCGCTTCGCTCAGGATGACAGATGGCTTCAGTCCGGGAGGGGGGCTACTGTCTTCTGTCTACTGTGTACTGTCTACTATGAACTGTCTACTGGAGACGATGGCGAGGCTATAATCCCCCTCCTGATGATCGACTCCCGACTCGTACTCGAAGACGGAACTGCTTATGACGGCACCTCCTTTGGCTCCAGAGCCGACTCCATTGGAGAAGTCGTTTTCAACACCTCTCTGACCGGTTACCAGGAAATCGCGACTGACCCTTCGTATCGTTTTCAGATCGTCGTCATGACGTATCCGCATCAGGGGAACTACGGAACGAGCGCCGCGGCAGATCAGAGCGAGAACCCGCAGGTCGCCGGGTTCGTCATACGCGATCTCTCGGAACATCCATCGAGTGTGCTGTCCGAGCTTTCACTCGGCGACTACTTCGCGAAGCACAACGTATCGGCCATCACCGGCATCGACACGCGCGCGCTGACCCGCCGGATTCGATCGGAAGGCGCCATGCGCGGAATGATCACGTCCGATCAGAATCGCAGCGTCGACGCAATCGTCGACGAGCTCCGCAGCGCTCCGTCGATGTCGGGACTCGATCTGGTTGCGAAAGTCACCACGAGCTCGATCTACAGCGTCGACTCGGATGTGGAAGGAAAGCGGAAGCGCATCGCCGTCTACGACTTCGGCGTGAAACGCGACATTCTCCGGCAGATTGCATCGAGAGGTTGCGACGTCACGGTATTTCCGGCAGGAACTCCAGCGGAAGAGATCCTCGCGCAGAAGTTCGACGGTGTTGTCCTTTCAAACGGCCCGGGCGATCCCGAGCCCGTACTCTACGCGCAGGATTCCATCCGCCAGATGATCGGCAAGGTCCCGCTCTTCGGGATCTGCCTCGGACATCAGCTTCTCGGCCTTGCCCTCGGCGGGAAAACCTACAAGCTCAAGTTTGGCCACCGCGGCGGAAATCATCCGGTCAAGGAACTGCAGACCGGACGCGTCGAGATTACAGCGCAGAATCACGGCTTTTCGGTCGATCCCGATTCGCTGCGCGAGTCCGAAGTGGAGTTCACACACATCAACCTGAACGACGGAACGCTCGAGGGCTTCCGCCATCGGAGCGAGCCCCTCGTCGCAGTTCAGTACCATCCCGAGGCCGCACCGGGTCCCCACGATTCGTTTCATCTGTTCGACGAGTTTCTGCGGATGACGGAAGAATTCAAGTAGACAGTACACAGGAGACAGTAGACAGTAGCCCGCCCGCCCACCTGCATCTTCTACACTTCCTGAAGGGAGCAGCATCCGTTGAGTCTTGCCCGTCGCATTGCATGGCGGTACCTCCGGCGCCCGAGCGATCGTCTCGTCACTGCGGTGGGCCTCGCCTCGCTTGCGGGCCTGGTCATTGGAGTGATGGCCCTCGTCATCTCGATGGCGCTCATGACCGGGTATCGAGGGGATCTGCAGAAGAAGCTGCTCGGCGGCAATGCGGAGATGTTCGTCTATTCAATCGATGGCGCCGTCATTGATACAGAAGGCACGCTCGAAAGGATCGGATCTGTTGAGGGCGTCGCCGAGGCTTCGCCAGTCATTTTTCAGAACGCGCTCGTCTCGTCAGAGAATCACGCAACAGGGGAACAGGTGATGCTGAAGGGTGTCGAGCCCGACCGGTCCGGTTCGTCTCCGCTTTTTCAGAAGATCATCAGCAGCCCGACTGCTCTCCGCGCGCCGGACGGCCTGCCGGGGGTTGCGGTAGGAAAGTACCTGGCGGAAAAACTCGGCGTCGCAAGGGGTGACGCACTGACTGTGACCGTGCCCTCCCGTACTGAAGGGTCATTCCTGCCCAGCACCGGAAGCTTCGTCGTCATGCAGGTATTCGACACAGGCTTCTACGAATTCGATGCGAAGTGGCTGTTCATCGAGCTCGGGGAAGCAATGGTGCTGCTCGAGACGACAGAAGCGAACCTCATCGAGATCAAGCTCGATCAGGAAACCGAGCTCGACATCATGGTTTCGCGGATCGCGAGCATTGCGGGAAACCGGTTTGTAGTCACCGACTGGCGGCAGATGAACCGGCAGCTCTTTTCGCTCCTCGCGATCCAGCAGCTTGTGCTCTTTATCGTGATCGGCCTCATCGTTTTCGTTTCGACGTTCAACATCGTGTCGACACTCATCATGACCGTGCATGAAAAACGGCGGGAGATCGGAATCCTGGCGTCGATGGGAGCGGACTCACGGCTCATTCGCCGCATCTTCATCTGGTACGGCACGCTGGTCGGTGTCTCGGGCACACTGCTCGGAATCTTTCTCGGCACGACAGTCTCGTGGGTCCTCACCCGCTACGAGCTGATCTCGTTCGGCCCGGAGATCGCCGAGGTGTACTTCGTCTCGTCGATTCCATTCGTCACGCGATGGACGGATCTCGCCGCAATCGGCAGCTTCGCCATCGTCGTGTCGTTCCTCGCGACACTGCTGCCGTCGTTGCGCGCCACACGACTGGCGCCGATTGATGCGTTGAGGCATGAGTGAACAAGTAGACAGTACACAGTAGACAGGAGACAGGAGGCCCCCACCCGGGGCTCCGCCCTTTCCAAGCGTCAACGGGGCGCTGTATCGAGGGAGCTCGAGGAGGCATCCAAGCTCCTTCAGTCTGGCACGGTGCGGGCGGGCTACTGTCTTCTGTCTACTGTGTACTGTCTACTGTCCTATCCCAGACTCACCA
>JBGSYJ010000217.1:0-5675 GCA_041750915.1 Thermoanaerobaculia bacterium
GTCGAGCGAGGGATCTGGGAGGGGGTCTCTTAGAGGGAGCACTCCCCAGATCCCTCGCTCGACGCTCGGGATGACACATCGTGTTTGATTCCTCACAACTTCTCAGGTTGACATTCAAGGACTACTGACCCACCCGGCTGCGCCATCATGTTATACAGCGAACGATGCGGGACGAACTCGAGATCGTGATGTTCACCGTGAAGGTGGCGATGCTGAGCACGCTCATCATCGTTCCCTTCGCTCTCGCACTCGCCATCGTCACGCGGCTCCTGCCGACGCGCACGCGCCTGGTCGTGGAATCGATCTCATCGCTTCCTCTGATTCTGCCTCCCACGGCTGTCGGGTTCGTCCTGCTCGACCTCTTCTCTCGCGCGTCTCCACTCGGGCAGCTTCTGGATCGAGCGGGAATCGCCGTTCTGTTCACACCCGCTGCCGCAGTCATCGCTGCCGGCGTGATGGCGTTTCCCCTGATGTTCCGGGCATTCCGTACCGCGATTGAAACGGCAGACTTTCGATACTTCGATCTCGCACGCACACTCGGCTCCCGCCCATCATCCGCGTTTGTACGCGTCATTCTTCCTCTTGCCTGGCAGGGGCTCGTCTCCGGAGCGCTGCTCGCCTTCTGCCGCGCGCTGGGGGAGTTCGGAGCGACCATCCTCATCGCCGGAAGTATCCCGGGGCGGACTCAGACGCTCGCCCTCGCAATCTACGATCATGTCCAGGCCGGAAGAACGGCGGAAGCGCGCATCCTGCTTCTCTTCGTTGTCGTGATCGCGTTCACGGCGATCGCGGCGAGTGAGGTGTTGATGCGGCGCCAGAAAGAGCGTCTCGCACGATGATCGAGCTCGACGTCAGGCTACCCCTGTCATCGTTCGAGCTCTCGATCTCAGCGCAGCTTTCCAGCAATGTGACTGCTGTCGTCGGTGCTTCGGGCTCGGGCAAGACCTCACTCCTCGAGACCATCGCCGGGATCCGGAGGGCGGCAACAGGACGCCTGGTCGTCGATGGCGAGGTTCTTTTCGACAGCGTGCGGCGCTTCTCGGTACCACCAGAACGGCGACGGATCGGATACGTGCCCCAGGACGCCGGACTCTTCCCTCATCTCACCGTCGAGAAGAACGTCCATTACTCGAAAGGCGATCCAGATCTTGCCCGTGCCGCGATCGAAAAACTCGAGGTGGGTCACCTTGCGAAGCGATATCCGGCACAGCTATCCGGCGGCGAGCGTCATCGCGTTTCTCTCGCCCGAGCGCTCGCCATGAACCCACGCCTGCTGCTGCTCGACGAGCCTCTGTCGTCGCTCGATCGTCCCCTGCGGGAACGCATCCTCGTTCACCTGAAGGCCATTCGCGACACGTCTGGTATTCCCATCGTTTACGTGACCCACCACGCGGTCGAGGCGCTCGCCCTCAGCCAGGAAACGCTCGTTCTGTCCGAAGGTCGCCTTCTCGAGCAGGGGCCGACAATCTCGGTCCTGCACAGGCGATCCATCGCGGGCGATGACTCGATCCTCAACGTTCTCGAAGTGAAGGAGCAGGAAGGTCCGGCCGCTGCCGGTGTCCGGCGAGTGATAACCACTCAGGGGACGGTTCTTCTTCTCCCTGCCGACCAGCTCGAGGGTGCACGATTTCCACTGACGATCCAGATCAGCGGCGACGAGATCGTAGTCTTCACCGAGCGGCCGCGGTTCCTATCGGCGAGAAACATTCTCGAAGGCCCGATCGGGCAGATCGATGTCCACCGCGGGTTCGCCGATATGACGGTGGGAACGCCAACGCCTCTCGTCATCCGCATCACCGAGGGGGCCGCAAGCGAGTTGGGGCTCGCCGTCGGCACGAGAGTCTGGCTCGCGATTCGGAGCCGTTCCATACGGATCATCGGCTGATTCGTGTCAGAATATCGCTTCGACTGACTGCGCACGAGCGAGGACTGCATGTTGATGCCGAACGGCCTGACGCCCCAGGAGTTGAGAGTTCTCCAGGAGTTCCGACGTATCGGAGCCGAACAGATGTCCATCGAACAGATCGTCGCCATCAAGCACCCGGCGGGAGGCGGCGAAGCTCCCGCCTGGTCCCTGGCAGACAAAGGCTACCTGCTGGCGGACGACACCCGAAAATCGCTGGCGCTCACCGAAGAAGCGAAGGCGCTGCTTTCCTACAATCCGGAGCCCTGACGCCCGACCCCGATCGCGTCAACTCAAGCCACGAGGTGTCATCCTGAGCGCAGTGAAGGATCCCCCAAAGCTTTGCGATACAGCCAGTAGTAGGGGGATCCTTCGCTGCGCTCAGGATGACACATGCTCCTGCGCAGACCCTTATGTTGACGCCATTGGACCCGATCCGGCGTACCGGCAGCTGCAACCCCGTTCAGACGGCTCCTCAGAGGCGGCCCTCGGGGGCGGAAATGCACAATCCCTGTTGCACCAATGGTTTCCCGCAAGGAATGTCCGGCGCCCCGCGCGACTTTCGTCGCGGCACAATCATGTTATTCGTAGATTCTCGCGGTCGTCGCATTGTAAAACCTGTTGACTCAGATACTTAACCGGTCTACGATAAGTTTGAGGTTTGAGATGAAGCATGGCCAAAGCTCGAAAACAAAGTCAGCCAAAACCAGCAAGCAAGTCTCGAACAAAGCCGGCAGCAAAAAGCCCGGCGCGGCCAAAGCCGCCAGCAAAGGCGCCAAAGTCAAAAGCCCCAGCAAGAAAAAAAGCAGCACCGCCAGCAAAAAAAGCGGCAGTGCAAAGCAGCCGGCCGGAAAAGCCGGCGCGACCCCCGGCAAAGCCCGCAGCAAAGCAAAAAAAAGCGAGCCCTCCAACACGGCCCGCAACGCAGCCGCCCGCGCCGAAGGCGTCACCTTCACCACCCCAGAAGTCGGCGCCGCCTACCGTCGAGCCGTTCAGAAGTACTCCGGTGCGCTCAAGCGGCTTTCCGACTAGCTCCCCGATCCGCTACCTCACCGCTCAGGACCTGGTCGACCTTCACACCGCCGTGTCCCTCGACTTCGGTGGCAATCAGGCGCACCCGGGTGAAATCGATTCTCCATTCGGGCTGACCAATACCGTCCAGCGCCCGCAAACGACGATCTTCGGCAAGGATGCCTTTCCTACGATGGGCGACAAGGCCGCAGCGTTCATCTTTGCACTTCTTCAGAACATGCCGTTCCGCGCCGGAAACAGGCGCGTCGCCTTCGCCGCACTGCTCGCGTTCTGCGAGCTCAATGGACGCTCGATCGATGGAAAGATTCTGGATGAGAAGACTCTCGAGAGCGCGATCAAGAAGGCGGGCAGAACCACCCAGGGATCGTCTCAGCCGGAAGCAGTGTTTCGCGACCTGCGCGAGCTCATGGGCCGCGCGATCGTCTGACGTCGACTCAGCCCCTCAAGACCTCGCGAGGCTGATTCTCTCGCTGCGCGGCATCGAGCTTCACCTCCGGAATCTGTGGAGCGCCGTTCTGATGCAGCTGCGCATTGATCCTGCCCAACAGGATTCGCGTCACACGAAGATCGTGTCCTCCGTCGATCAGGAGGGTCATGATGTCGCCCCCGGCCCAGAGCAGCCCTGCGAGCACGAGAAGTCGCGTGGCAGCTCCAAGCAATGGCAGAACCGCGGCACGGCCCTCAGTTGCGAGACCCGTGACGACCTCTCCGGCCAGCATCACGAGCATCAGTACGGCGAGGACCTTGAACAGGCGCGCGACGTATCGAAGTCCCACGTATGGCTCGAGGTCCGTCTGCCGAACCCCACCGATCGGCTCTTCATCTCCCTGGCGGTGGTCGACGCCTCCCGGAGGCGCCCCGCAGGCGTGGCACACCCCACCTATATCTCCCCGTTTGGTCCCGCATTCCGGGCAATTGATTTCGCTCACTGATACCTCCTGCATACCGCTCTATTGCTTGATTCGGGCCATCAGTACCGCCAGCGGGCCCGGATGCCGCGGACGTCGACGTGGACGAACGGCCCATGCCCGCAGCAGGCCTTGTAGATTCCGATTCCACCCACCAGCGCCGGATACTTCCTCTCGATCCGTTCGGCCGCAGCCGCCATGATCTCGGCATCCTTGAGGTCGACCTTCCCGTCGCCGTTGATGTCATCCGTCCAGCCATCCTCATCGTTGTCGACGAAGAAATCGGCGGCATCCCCGTACATGTGGCGGCTCAGATTGGCCCTTCCTTCGGTGTTTCCACCGCTGTGGTTGTAGCGAGGAGTTCGGAATCCGCTCATGATTGTGACGTGGCGGACGTCGTAGCCCTGTTCCCTCAGGTCCTGGATGATCAACTCCAGCTTGTCCAGGGTCTTCGGCTCCAGAAGCAGGTACTTCGGCCAGACATTTGGCTGGTCTTTCGTCAGAAAGTCCTTGAGCTGGAAGTGCTCTGAAACATAAGTGTTCCGATTTTCCGGCGTCACTCGAATGAAGCCCCTCGGAGGCGCGTAAGCCGGAGAACCGGGTGTTCCACCGTCTTCGAAGGGCCAGCTGCCTAGCATGTAGCTGCCGATCCGCCCCTGCCGCTTCTCGGACGAGGGGACGAGGCTCACCAGCGACAGGCCGTCGATGGCTTTTCTCGCCTGATTGAGCTGGATGTGGATGTTGTAAATGCCCGGGCGAGGAGGGGCAACGAGATCCGCTGAAGGAATGGCAGTTTCACCCTCGCGGAACTCGGCACTGACGGCCTGATCTCCTGTCTCTTCGGCCAATGGATCGCCGGGCAACAGAAAGGCAGCCCTCAGCTTTCCGCTATATCCGCGCAGTGGGTCGAAATAGCGCAGCGCCGCCTCGTTGAGAAAAACCGTACTTTGCGCACGGGAATCGAGCAGCGCCGAAGCAACCCGATTCGAAGGACTGGTCCGGGCAAGCGGTTCGCCCGTCGCAGCTACGGGGGGATCGCGATAGGCATCGATGATCGTGAAGCTCCAGCCCGCGATCATCGTCACGATCAGCAGCGCTGCAGTCCAGTTGAAGATCCGCTCCTGGAGTGGCGTCAACCCGGCCGAAGACCACCGTTTTTCCTTGTATTCAGGTATGAGCGCAACGTTGTTCAACCGTATCTCCAGAGGAGATCTGGTTTCATATCACGTGCCGGAAAGGGATAGGACCGGATCGAGTGCCCTTTAGGAAGCGGCGGACGAGCACGTGTCATCCTAAGCGAAGCGAAGGATCCCCCCAGAACTCGCTCTGCCGCAAGCAATCAGGGGATCCTTCGCTTCGCTCAGGATGACAACCCGATCAGCACCTCAGGGAAAGTAACCTCGCGGGATCCTGAAAATACCTTTCCGCGAGCTCTCGAGCTTGAGCGAATGCCATGAGTCCATCCCGGAAGCGTCGGAGTAGAACATGAGGGTCTGCTGATTCCGCAGCTCATTCGCGATGCGCGCATAAACGCCCGGGAGCTCTGAAGGTTTCTGCACGATGAACCATGTAGCGCCCGAGTCACGCGCGATCTCGGCGAATCGCTTCGCCTGAAACCCTCCGATTCCGAAACGCATGAAGCGGCTCAGCGTCGGATTGCGAACGACGGGATAGATCGGAACGCCAGCGTACCGCGCGTAGTGAACGACATGGTCCAGCTCGAAACTGCCACCCTGGTTGACTCCATCTGTCAGCACGACGAGCGCTCGTCTTCCCGGCATCTTCTGCAGCTCATAAAGCATCTCGATCACGCCGTCATACAGATGCGTCTG
>JBGSYJ010000218.1:0-3772 GCA_041750915.1 Thermoanaerobaculia bacterium
AGCGTCGAGCGAGGGATCTGGGAGGGGGTCTTGTACAGGGAGCCACCGCCCAGATCCCTCGCTCGACGCTCGGGATGACACTCCTGGCCAATTTATTCACAGCCTCTCAGGATGACACCCGCTAGCCATTGAGGACCGGGCGCAAACGCCAGAGATCGCCAGTCTTACATCCGAAGGAACGGCGCATCGGAATGCGCCGCTACTTCCGGCACCGATCTCGCTCACTCCGCTTTCAATGCCGAAACCAGAGGGGCCGCCGCCCGGGAAAAGTCTGCTCCGTCGCGCTGGATGCGGGGTCGCGATCCTGATTGCGGTCCTGATGATCTATCGCGTCACGGCGGTCTATGTCGTCCGTCCGGAGCTATGCGCACCCCCCGAGCGTCCAGCCACCGTGATGGTCCACGATACCCGTGACGGACGCGATGCGCGATACCCGCCGCGAGCCGGAGCGATAGACCTCATCGTGATGTCGTACAACATGCAGGGGCAGGCAAGCCTGCTCGATGCTGATCACCTCGAAGAAATCGCGGAGGTCATCCGCGAGACAGACGCCGACATCGTCGGCCTTCAGGAGGTTCACGATGGCACGTGGCAGGCGCGCTTCGAAGATCAGGCCTCAGCTCTCGCAGAGCTTACGGGGATGAATCTCTTCTTCGGCCGCAGCTTTGATTCCTACGGCGGAAGCTACGGCAATGCGATCCTCACTCGCGGCACGATCGAGCGGGCAAAGGTCTATCCGCTTCCTGGACGCGGAGAGCCGCGATCTCTGCTCGAGGGGATCGTCACGCTCGACGGACGCGAGGTTACGGTTTACGTCACGCACCTTGCCAGCTGGGGAAGGCTACAGCGAGCGTCACGTTCCGCCCAGGTGAACTGCATCGTCGAGATCATCGAGCGGTCGGAGCATCCCTTCGTCCTGCTGGGTGACTTCAACACGCCGCCGGGAAACCCTGAGATCACACCGCTGACCTCAGGGCCGCTGGTCCGGCAGGCCGTGAATCCCTCCGCCGCCACTCATATCCTCACTCAGCAGCATCTCGACTACATCTTTCCGGACTCAGGCTGGGACACACTCCACGCGAACGTCTTGACCTCAGGGCCGGCCGACCACTGGCCCGTCGTCGCGCGTCTCGCAAGCCGTAGCGTCTCCGGACCAGAAGACTCAAACAATGATTCGAACGGCCAACGGCCAGGACCTGCAGAACAAGGAGATGCGCAATGAATCTCAGGAAGTTCTTTGGAATCGAAAATGTACGCGGAACCACCCGCATCTCCGTTCCTCTCGTCCTCTTCGTCTTTCTCGTCGTGGTACTGCTGGCGCTCGTGATCATCGTCTGGTCTGTCAAGAAAAAGCCGGATCCCGAGTTTCACGTGACGAGCCGCGGCGGCATGGTGGACCTCCTTCCATCGATCGCAGGCCTGACTCACGGCTCGGTTCAGAGCGGCAACCGAGTCGAGGTCATTCAGAACGGAGCATTCTTCGAGCGCATGCTCGAGGACATCGCAGCCGCCGAAGGGAGCATCCACTTCGAGACGTTTCTCTGGCACGAAGGTACGATCGGCCGGAAGCTCGCAGAGGCCTTCGCAGAGAAAGCGAGGGAAGGCGTGGAGGTTCGCGTCCTCCTTGACGCATCCGGCACCAGGCCGATGGAGGACGAGGTCGAAGAGTTGATGCGAGACGCCGGCTGCCAGGTGGAGAAGTTTCACAAGTTCACCCTAGGCAACCTTGGCCGGATCAACAACCGCACGCACCGCAAGCTCACCGTCATCGACGGACGCATCGGATACGTCGGAGGCCACGGCATCGCGGACGAATGGACCGGCTCCGCGCGCAACAAGAAAGAGTATCGAGATACTGCAGTGCGCCTTCAGGGACCCATCGTCAACAAACTCCAGTCGGCATTCTCCGAGAACTGGGTTCAGGAAACGGGCGAAGCGTTTACGGGCGAGAAGTTTTTTCCCGACCTTCAGGGAGCAGGACCCACGGATATGCACCTCGCCTACGTGACCCCCTCCGGCACAGGATCCGCGGTCGAGATCCTCTACTACCTTTCAATCGTGGCCGCAGAGCGCGAAGTCATCATTCAGAATCCCTACTTCCTTCCGGACTCGGCGATGATCGAGGTGCTCAGCGAGGCGGTCGACCGGGGTGTTGCCATCTCGGTGATGCTGCCCTCCGTGGAGGCGACCGACAATGCCCTGGTCCAGCACGCAAGCCACTATCGTTTCGAGGAGTTGCTGGAAGCGGGTGTCCGCATCTTCGAGTACGACCGGACGCTGCTCCACCAGAAGGTCATCGTCGTCGACGACATCTGGTCCGCCGTCGGCTCGACCAACTTCGACGACCGCTCGCTCGAGATCAATGACGAAGCCAGCGTCGGGATCCTCGACCGCTCGATCGCAAAGGAGTTGAAAGACGCCTACAAAGCGGACCTGCGCTTCTCGCGCGAGCTCACACTCGAAGGCTGGCGGGGACGAGGAATCTGGCACCGCATGAAGGACCGTATCGCTCACCTCGGACATGAGCAGATGTGAGACGGGAAGAACAGAGAGGAGAAGGGGCTCCGGGACCCCACTGATGGCGTCAGCTTAAGAGCGCGGGTGTCATCCCATGGCCTTTGTTAGCGCGAGCCAACGAGTGTCATCCTGAGCGCAGCGAAGGATCCCCTCAGGACTCGCTCTTCAGCAAGAAATCGGGGGATCCTTCGCGGCGCTCAGGATGACACTTGCCCCGCTCAGGTCCTCAAGTTGACGCCATGGAGTCTCCCCCGAGGCTATACTCCCCATTCGTCATGAGTCTTGCGTTCCGGGACAACGCGCGCTGGTCGGTCATCACCCTTCAGGAGAGTGATGCCTCACGGGTACTGGAGTACCTGGGGCGCAATCCGCTCATGAACGTTTATCTGATGTCGCGGATCCGCGAGGATGGCGTTCTTGCGAACAACACCACCGAAGTGCGGCGCAATGGAGAGACGGTCTGTATCGCAACGCTCGGCTCGAACATCGTGCTCGCCTCGCAGCCCCCGCGTAGTTCCGAGAGCCTCGGCCCCGCCATGGCGATGCTGGCTGAACGGATCACGGCGCGGGGAATCCCGGTACGGGCGATCGTCTCCGAGAGCGAACTGGTCGAACACCTATGGCGTCATCTCGCTTCGAAAGTCGACCCCCCGACCGTCGTACGACTCAATCAACCTGTATACGCCCTGCGCAAGCCTGCCGAGGACTTTCCGGACCTGACAATGGTCCGCTATTCGACCCTCGAAGACCTCGATGAGCTCGTTCCCGCCTGCGCTGCGATGCACCGGGAGGAGGTCGGAATTGATCCCCTCGAGCGGGATGCATTCGGGTATCGGGAACGGATTCGGGAGCTCATTCTCGGCGGCCGGTCGCTGATCCTCCGCAAGGATTCACGCATCGCGTTCAAGTGCGAGCTTTCCGCCGTGACGAGCGAGGCCGTGCAGATCATGGGAGTCTGGACCGCGCCGGCGCTGCGGCGGCAGGGACTCGCCTGGATCGGATTGCGGGAGGTCTGCGGCAACCTGCTCCGGCAGCGCAGGAGCGTCACTCTGTTCGTGAATGATTTCAACGAACCTGCCGTCCTTCTCTACAAAGCCCTGGGATTCGAACAGATCGGCACGAATCGGGCGCTGATCTGGTAGGGCCGTCCTCCCTCCCGCCCGGTTGTGAGTTGTGAGTTGTGAGTTGTGAGTTCCCGCCCGCCCTTCCGGCACACGCCCGACCCCGAAACCGGCGGTGGGTCTCACAACTCAGA
>JBGSYJ010000219.1:0-1677 GCA_041750915.1 Thermoanaerobaculia bacterium
TTCCGTTTCATCACAGTTTCATCGCCACGACAGGGTCGAGGCGCGAGGCTTCGCGCGCCGGGAAGTAGCCGGCGATCACACCGACCAGTCCGAGTGCCGCCGCCGTCAGGGAAGCAACCATCGGGGAGACGACAGGGTCTCCCACGTACTGCGACAGACCGAGCTTCGGAAACATCGTGCACACCCCGATCGAGATGGCGAATCCGATGGCTCCTCCGATCGCAGTCACCAGGATCGTCTCGAGCAGAAACTGGGAGAGGATCCACTTCTGCTTCGCGCCGAGAGCCATCTTGATGCCGATCTCACGGGTGCGCTCTTCAACCACGACATTCATGATGTTCGACACGCCGATGCCTCCGACGACGAGCGTGAGAGAGCCGACGATACCGAGGAAGAGGTTGAAGCTGAGCATGAAGATGTCGAAGAACTTGAACTGTTCGGTCGTATCCCAGAACGAGAGGGCCTCTTTGTCGTCCGGACTGAACCGGAGGCGCTGGCCGAGGAGCCGATGCACTTCGTCCAGAATCGGCTTCGAATCGGCTCCGCGCTCACCCTGAAAGACCATGTTGTTGATGTACTTCCGGCCTGTGATCGCCCGAAACGTCGTCCCCGGGATGAAAACCTTCTCCTTGTCCCTTCCGCTGTAGCTCGAGTCCTGCTCCTTGGTCTGGAGAACCCCGACGATCATGAACGGTGACCCGTGCAGCAGCACAATCTTCCCGACCGCTGGAGACTCGCCGAATATGCTCGTGGCGAGCTCGTCGCCGATGAATGCGACTCGCCGCTGGTCTCTCATGTCGAGCGCGTTGATGAAACGGCTGCCTTCCTGCGGAATGAGACTTGATCATCCGCTTGTGCAGTCCGGTACCGAAAGCGAGGAGCAGGCTGATCGCGACGGTGCCCCAGACGATCCCGAAGACCGTCAGGAACGTGCGTAGCTTCTGCGCCCGCACGTCGCCGAAGAGCTGTCGGAAGACGTCACGTAAATTCATCATGTCCGATGATTCCTGTTGTAATGTCACTGCGTGTCATCCTGAGCGCAGCGAAGGATCCCCTGAAGACTTCCATATCGCCTCGAGGAGGGGGATCCTTCGCTTCGCTCAGGATGACACCGTTGATCGACCCTACGAGATCTCCTTCGGCGGTCTCTCGACGACCTTGTCGCCTTTCGACAATCCCGACAGGACCTCGACGTTCATCCCATCCGAGATTCCGGGCTTGATCTCCACTCTCGTCGGCTCCGCATCGGGAGTCGCCCCGGGAATTTCGACGTAAGCTTTCTGTCCGCCATCCTCGAAGGTGACGAGGCGTTCCGGGATTGTGAGGACATCCTTCTTCTCGCGGATGATGAGGTCGGCATTCGCGGAGTAACCGGCGCGAAGCACCGCACCGGCCGCATGATCCAGCTCGATCTCCACGCCTGAAGATCAGATCGGACATATCGGCGATCGTGGCGAGCTCCGTCCCGGGCTGGAACGACGTCAGAGGGACAACGGGGTCACCGGGGTTCACAAGTCGGCTCAGGACCGTGCCGCCATGGAAAAGGTTTAAACCGTTTCCCCTGATACCCCGCGAGACGCTTGATCCTTTCCGCGTAAGTAATTACTCTCCCGCTCACCTGACTTCGAGAGGACATGCCGCCCTATCGCCGAATTCTTCCATTTCTCGCCGTGACAC
>JBGSYJ010000220.1:0-3812 GCA_041750915.1 Thermoanaerobaculia bacterium
AGCGTTGAGGCGGGGTCGATGGCCGCAGCTTTCCGCGCGGGGAAGTATCCGGCGAGAATTCCAATGAGCCCGAGAATCGCAGAGGTCGCGACTCCGATCTGCCAGGACAGTGTTGGATGTCCAAGGAACGACATTACCTGATTGTCCTCGAGCGGCACGAAGCCCACGGCGGTAATGAGAGACGTCGCGATGATGATGCCGAGCATACCCCCCAGCAACGTATAGACGAGACCTTCGAGCACGAACGGTCCGACGATCCATCGCGAACGGGCGCCCAGAGCCATCTTCACACCGATCTCGCGCGTCCGTTCCTTTACGACCGCGTACATGATGTTCGCGACGCCGACACCGCCGATGAGCAGCGTCAACGCGCCGATGATTCCGAGGAAGAGCTGGATCCCGAATGTCATGTTGCGATTCATCTCGGAGGTCTTGACCGTGTCCCACGTCCGGAGCACCTGCTCGTCGGTTGGATCGTAGCCATACTTTGCACCGAGCACCTCGTTCAGACGTCTGAGTGCGCCTGCCATCTGCTCCGGTTGCTCGACCTGAATCAGAAGATTTCCGAGCTGCTCCCTGCCGAACTGTGCTCGGAAGGTCGACAGCGGAATCACTGCATGACCCTTGTCAGGCCCCCCGTACGCTCCCATCTGTGTCTTCTTCTGCATCACACCGATCACGGTATACGGTGAGTTGTTCACCAGGAGCGTCTTGCCGATCGGATCCTCGGTTCCGAAGATGTCCGTCGCGAGCTCATCACCGAGGAAGATCACTCTTCGCTTTTCCGCCATGTCGACGTCACTGAAGAAGCGTCCCCCCGCCATCGGATAGTGTTTCCTTGCTTCGCCGTAGGGGACGTTCGTCCCGATGACCCGCGCGTTCACCGTCTTCGGACCGTAATCGAGCGCAGTCCTCCACGACGTCATCTCGCCGATGACAGCCTTGAGCTCGGGAAGTCGCTTCTGAATGAACTCGAGATCATCGGCGACGAGACGGATCGACCGGCCGGGAGGCATGCCCTTCCATGCCTTCGTCGTCTGGCTGGGCCACATCACGGCGATGTTCTCGCCCATCGCTCGCATGTTCTTCGAGAGCTGCCGTTTGAGGCCTTCACCGAAAGCCAGCAGGAGCAGTATCGAAACGGTGCCCCAGGCGATGGCGGCGATCGTCAGATAGGCGCGTTTCTTCTGCAGCCTCGACGAGAGCTTGAACAGCTCGAAGATCACCGAAAAGTCACGCGTCTTCATGATTGGACTCCCGATTCCCTTCCATCACAGTTTCATCGCCACGACAGGGTCGAGACGCGAGGCTTCGCGCGCCGGGAAGTAGCCGGCGATCACACCGACCAGTCCGAGTGCCGCCGCCGTCAGGGAAGCAACCATCGGGGAGACGACAGGCTCTCCCACGTACTGCGACAGACCGAGCTTCGGAAACATCGTGCACACCCCGATCGAGATGGCGAATCCGATGGCTCCTCCGATCGCAGTCACCAGGATCGTCTCAAGCAGAAACTGGGACAGTATCCACTTCTGTTTCGCGCCGAGCGCCATCTTGATGCCGATCTCACGGGTGCGCTCCTCGACCACGACGTTCATGATGTTCGACACGCCGATGCCTCCGACAACGAGCGTTAGAGAGCCGACGATGCCGAGGAAGAGGTTGAAGCTGAGCATGAAGATGTCGAAGAACTTGAACTGTTCGGTCGTATCCCAGAACGAGAGGGCCTCTTTGTCGTCCGGACTGAACCGGACGCGCTGGCCGAGGAGCCGATGCACTTCGTCCAGAATCGGCTTCGAATCGGCTCCCCGCTCACCCTGAAAGACCATGTTGTTGATGTACTTCCGGCCTGTGATCGCCCGAAACGTCGTCCCCGGGATGAAGACCTTCTCCTTGTCCCTTCCGCTGTAGCTCGAGTCCTGCTCCTTGGTCTGGAGAACCCCGACGATCATGAACGGTGATCCGTGGAGAAGTACGATCTTTCCGACCGCCGGAGACTCGCCGAAGATGCTGGTGGCGAGCTCGTCGCCGATGAATGCGACTCGCCGCTGGTCTCTCATGTCGAGCGCGTTGATGAAACGGCTGCCTTCCTGCGGAATGAGATTCCGCATGTCGCCGAACTCCGGCGTCACGCCGGAGACGTCGACGGCGAGCGTCTTCGCCGCGTAATTCAGCTTGAAGTTGGTCGCGTACTCGCTCGAGATCGCCCGGACGCCGGACGCCTGGCTTCGAACGTATTCGATGTCTTCTTCCGAGATCCGGATGGAACGACCCTTGCCCAACCCCTCGTAGGGCATGGATGTCAGGCCCGGCCAGCCGATGACAATGCGGTCACCGAGACCTGCTGTGTTCTTGATCATCCGCTTGTGCAGTCCGGTCCCGAAGGCCAGCAGAAGGCTGATCGCGACGGTGCCCCAGACGATCCCGAAGACCGTCAGGAACGTGCGTAGCTTCTGCGCCCGCACGTCGCGGAAGAGCTGTCGGAAGACGTCACGTAAATTCAGCACCTACGAGATCTCCTTCGGCGGTCTCTCTACGACCTTGTCCCCTTTCGACAATCCCGACAGGATCTCGACGTTCATCCCATCCGAAATTCCGGGCTTGATCTCCACTCTCGTCGGCTCCGCATCGGGAGTCGCCCCAGGGATCTCGACGTACGCTTTCTGTCCGCCATCCTCGAAGGTGACGAGGCGTTCCGGGATTGTGAGCACATCTTTCTTCTCGCGGATGATGAGGTCGGCATTCGCGGAGTAACCGGCGCGAAGCACCGCACCGGCCGCATGATCCAGCTCGATCTCCACGTTGAAGAGCGTGGCCCCATCCTTCTGTTCGGCCTGGGGCGCGATGCGCGAAACGCGGCCGGTCACGACATCCGTCGGCAGTGCGCCAACCTTGATCCGCGCGATGAGGCCGGCCTGGAGCTTGCCCACATCGATCTCGTCGACGGTGCCCCTGAAGATCAGATCGGACATATCGGCGATCGTGGCGAGCTCCGTCCCGGGCTGGAACGAAGTCAGAGGGACAACGGGGTCGCCGGGGTTCACAAGTCGGCTCAGGACCGTGCCGCCTGCCGGCGCACGGATCAGCCTCTCCGTTCCGACGCTCGTGCGGCCCTGCCTGGTGAGCTGGCGGTTCTGCTGCGCCTTGAGAAGCGAGATTCTGGCAAGCTCGAATGCCTCACGCTTGGTATCGAGCTCCGAGCGTGGGGTGACCCCTGAATTTGAGAGCTCGGTTGCGCGATCGAGATCCGATTTCGCGCGGTTGAACGAGGCCTGTGCCGACTCGAGTTGTCTGTCGACCTCGCTGACCTCGAGGGGCGTTGGATCAGGCGCGATCTCGAACAGAGGGTCGCCGGCCTTTACAGAATCTCCTACCTCGACGAACGTTCTCTCGACGATGCCGGAGATCTTGGATTTCACCTGAAACTCCTGGCGAGGCTGGACCTGACCGACAGCGACCGCTTTCTCGGTGATCGATTCCGTACTGGCCTCGACCAGTTTGAACTTCGATTCACCGCCTCTCGAGTTTTTCACATACGTATAACCCCCTGCGGTCACGGCAGCGAGTATGACGAGGATGATCAGTACCTTGAATAGTTTTCCCATGTTCACCTTCCTGCACGACGATTGCGTCGGATTCCTGACCGAAAAACCTTTTTCGGGATACGTCTACCTATGGAAAAGGTTTAAACCGTTTCCCCTGATACCCCGCGAGACGCTTGATCCTTTCCGCGTAAGTAATTACTCTCCCGCTCACCTGACTTCGAGAGGACATGCCGCCCTATCGCCGAATTCTTCCATTTCTCGCCGTGACAC
>JBGSYJ010000221.1:0-11495 GCA_041750915.1 Thermoanaerobaculia bacterium
CTTCGCGCAGACGAAGCTCGACCTCGACGATCATCCACCGGACCTTTATCCGGAGTACCGCTACGACGAGTACCGATGGGGAATGACGGTCGACACGAGCGTCTGCGTCGGCTGCAACGGCTGCGTCGCTGCATGTCAGGCGGAGAACAACATCGCGACGGTCGGCAAGAAGGAAGTGCTCCGCCAGCGTGAGATGCACTGGCTCCGCATCGACCGGTATTTCGAAGGACCCGACGCGAATCCTCAGGTTCTGCACCAGGCAGTTCTCTGCATGCACTGCGAGAAAGCCCCCTGCGAGCCGGTCTGTCCCGTCGAGGCGACTTCGCACAGCGATGACGGCCTCAACGACATGACGTACAACCGCTGCGTCGGCACGAGGTACTGTTCGAACAACTGCCCGTACAAGGTGCGCCGTTTCAATTTTTTCCAGTACGCCGATTTCGAGACAGAGAGTCTCAAGCTCGGCCGCAATCCGGATGTCACGGTTCGGAGCCGCGGCGTGATGGAAAAGTGCACGTTCTGCGTGCAGCGGATCCGGCGCGGGCGAAGAGCCGCCGAGAAGGAAGGACGCCGGGTAGGCGATGGCGAGATTGTGACAGCGTGTCAGGCTGCCTGCCCCTCGCAGGCGATCAGCTTCGGCGATCTCAACGACAAGGAAGCTGATGTGACGCTTCTCAAAGCGACGACGCTGAATTACGGACTGCTGGTCGAGCTGAACACCCAGCCGCGGGTGAGCTATCTGGCGACCGTGCGCAACCCGAACCCGGAAATCGAGACGGATAGAGTCTGATGGAACCGAAAGAGCCAAGAGAGCCCCATCACGAGGTCGCCGTCGGACCGGCAGACGATCCGAAGCCGAGCCGCTTCGATGCGTCGCCGATTCTGGAGCCGGGTCACACGCTGAGCTCGGTCACCGAGAAGATCTCGATGATCACGCTTACCCGGCGTACGCCGATCGGGTGGTGGATCGGTTTCGGGATCTCGTTTCTCCTGCTCACGGTGCTGCTCTACACGATCAGCCGGCTGATTCTCGTCGGCGTCGGCATCTGGGGCATCAACATCCCCGTCGGCTGGGGCTTCGACATCATCAACTTCGTCTGGTGGATCGGAATCGGACACGCGGGAACGCTGATCTCGGCGATTCTGCTTCTGCTGCGGCAGGACTGGCGCACGTCCATCAACCGTTTCGCTGAAGCGATGACGCTGTTCGCAGTTGCGGCGGCGGGCCTCTATCCGCTGCTTCACACCGGCCGTCCGTGGTTTGCGTACTGGATGTTCCCCTACCCGAACACGATGGGCCTGTGGCCTCAGTTCCGCAGCCCGCTGATCTGGGACGTCTTCGCCGTCTCGACGTACGCGACCGTTTCGGCGCTCTTCTGGTACATCGGGCTCATACCCGACTTCGCGACGCTTCGCGATCGCGCAGGGAGCCGGCCGTTCCGCTTCGTATATGGTCTGCTCGCGATGGGGTGGCGCGGTTCCGCGAAACACTGGCAGAGGTATGAGACTGCATACCTTCTCCTCGCCGGACTGGCGACGCCGCTCGTGCTCTCGGTTCACACAATCGTCAGCTTTGACTTCGCCGTGTCGATCATCCCCGGATGGCATGCCACGTTCTTCCCGCCGTACTTTGTTGCGGGCGCCGTGTTTGCCGGCTTCGCCATGGTGCTGACGCTGACGATTCCACTCCGGAAGTTCTACAACCTCGAGGACTTCATCACGATCAAGCACCTCGAGAACATGGGGAAGGTCTTGCTCGCCACGGGAATGATCGTGGCGTACGCCTACGTGATGGAACTGTTCTTCGGCTGGTACAGCGGCAACGAGTACGAGATATTCATGCTGAAGAACCGCACGACAGGACCGTACGCGCCGATGTACTGGCTGCTGATCCTTTGCAACATCATCGCGCCGCAGCTGATGTGGTTCAAACAGTTCAGAACGAGTCCGGTGGTGCTCTTCATCGTGGCGATGTTCGTCAACGTTGGCATGTGGCTCGAGCGATTCGTCATCATCGTGACGAGCCTCCATCGCGACTTCCTCCCCTCGTCCTGGGGTATGTACACCGGAACCATCTGGGACTGGAGCATGTTCGTTGGAACGATCGGGCTGTTCATGACACTCCTGTTCCTGTTCGTCCGTTTCCTTCCCGTGATCTCGATCTTCGAGATGAGGACGCTCGTGCCTGAGGCGAAGGTGACTCACGAGGATGAGACATGAGGAAGAAGCTACCCATTCATGGAGTGATCGCCGAATTTTCGGACGCGACACAACTGCTGCGCGCGGCTGAAGAGGCGCATGCCGCCGGCTATCGCCGCATGGACGCGTATTCGCCGTTTCCGATTCACGGACTGGCCGAGGCCATCGGCTTCCGCGGCTCACGCCTGCCGATGATCGTGCTGGCCGGAGGCCTCATCGGAGGTCTCGGCGGATTCTTCATGCAGTACTACGCGACGGTCATCTCGTATCCGCTCAACATCGGCGGCAAGCCTCTCAACAGCTGGCCGGCCTACATCCCGGTGACGTTCGAGTGCGCGATCCTTGCAGCGGCGCTTGCCGCGATTTTCGGGATGCTCGCGCTGAACGGGCTTCCCGAGCCGTATCACCCCGTCTTTCACGTTCCGCGGTTCGAGTTCGCGTCGCGCGATCACTTCTTCCTCTGCATTGAAGCGACCGATCCAAAGTTCGATCCCGAGGACACACGCAATTTTCTTCAGAGCCTGGAACCCCGTGAGGTGAGCGATGTTCCAAGCTGAGATCATGAAAAGAGAGCGGGCTGCGGATTCGATCCGGCGCTGCGAGAGTTGTCATCCTGAGCGTCAGCGAAGGATCATCTCGCGCGGATGGAACGGTCTCGCAAGAAGATCCTTCGCTACGCTCAGGATGACAAGTTCACGTATGCCTCGCCATCTGTTCGTCCTCGTCATTGCCGTCCTGATCCTTTCGGGCTGCAGGCCGGAACAGGAGATGGCGAGGCAGCCAAGTTACAAGCCATACCAGTCGAGCGAGTTCTTCGAAGACGGCATGTCCGCGCGTCCGCTCATCGAAGGAACCGTCTCGCGCGGCTCGATCGACAGAGATCCGTTTCTCATGACCGGAAAGATCGGAAATGTCTCCGTCGACCGCTTCCCGTTCGAGATCACCGAACAGGTGATCCTGCGAGGCCGGGAGCGCTATGACGCCTACTGCTCGATGTGTCACGGCCGTGATGGCTACGGGCGGGGAATGGTCGTGCGCCGCGGGTTCAAGGCCCCGCCGTCGTTCCACGCTCCGGAGATCCGGCAGAAAGCGGTGGGACATTATTTCGACGTGATTACGAATGGTTACGGCGGGATGCCGCCGCACAGCTCGATCGTGGCGGTTACGGATCGGTGGGCGATCGCCGCCTACATGCGTGCGCTCCAGTTGAGCCAGAATCCCGACGGGACCTCCGCGCCGGAAACGACGACGGAAACGGCGAATCCAGCCGCTCCTGCTGCACAGTCTGAGGTGAGTCGATGATGGTTGAGAACGGCCGTCATCCGTTGACGGGTTGGCAGATTCCGGCGCTGGTCGTGGGAGGGCTTGCGCTCGTCGCCGGGATCGTCGGCGGGATGGCTCACGCGCAGATCTTCTTCCGCGGCTACCTCGTCGGCTTCCTCTTCTGCGTCGGGCTCGCACTGGGAAGTCTCGCCGTGCTGATGATTCAGTATCTGACTGGCGGAGTCTGGGGAATCGTGATTCGCAGGCAGCTGGAAGCGGCTACGCGAACCCTGCCGCTGGTAGCGCTGATGGTCATCCCGATTCTTCTCGCACTTCCGATGCTCTATCCGTGGGCACGTCCCGAGGTCGTTGCCAATGATCCTCTGATTCAGCACAAAACGATCTATCTGAACGTGCCGTTCATGATCGCCCGCGCCGTAATCTACTTCGTCGTCTGGATTGGCGCGGCGATGTTCCTGACCCGCAAGGCGAAGGAGTTCGAGGAAACAGGCTCGCCGGAGACGGCGCTGGGCCTGCGGAAAGTCAGCGGGCTCGGCCTGGTAGCGCTCGCGATCACGATCACATTCTCGACCGTCGACTGGGGCATGTCGCTCGATCCGCACTGGTTCTCGACGATGTACGGGCTCGCTTTCATGATCGAGCACATGCTGAGCGCCTTCGCCTTTGCCGTCGTGATTCTCGTGACCCTGTCGGGCACCCGTCCGCTTTCGGAAGTGCTCCTGCCCTCGCATCTTCGCGACCTCGGGAACCTTCTGCTCGCGTTCGTCATGCTGTGGGCGTATCTGAACTTTTCACAGTTCCTCCTGATCTGGTACGCAAACCTTCGTGAGGAAGTGACGTTTTACCTCCCGCGAATGGAAGGGTTCTGGGGCGGAGTATCACTGCTGCTCATCGTCTTCCATTTCTTCCTCCCGTTCTTCATGCTGCTCATGCGCGCGATCAAGGACCGGCCTTCGACGATCCGGCTCGTTGCCGCCCTCATTCTCTTGATGCACCTGTTCAGCCTCCTGTGGCTGGTCGTTCCGTCCATCCAGTGGGCCGAGGCCCACGGCTTGGGATTAGGAGCGGGCGACGGACATGGCGATGCGCACGCAGCGGGAACACCGGTGAGCTGGATCGATTTCGTCGTGCCGATCGGGCTGCTCGGGCTCTGGTTCGGATTCTTCATCAACAGGCTGTCCACGGCATCGCTTCTGCCGATGAACGAGCCTTATGTGCAGGAGGCTCTCAGCGGGGAGGCGGTCCATCATGGATGACCGGAGAGATCTTCAGGCGCCGGTAGACAATCCGGACGTTCAGCACGAGTCGACCGACGTCGACGTCCGTGCGCTCGGGAAGTTCGCGCTCGGGTTCCTCATTGTCACGACCACCGTCTTCGTCATTCTCTACTTCGCGTTCGAATGGCTGACGCAGCGGTCCGAGCAGCGTGATCCTGCGCCGATCTCGCTGGTCGATCCCACCACCGTCAGGCGCCCGCCCGAGCCGAATCTGCAGCGACTGAACACGGCGCCCGCAATCGAGATCGACAAGATGCGGACCGAGGAAGAGTTGAACCTCGGAATCGCCGAAGGGCAGCAGCCTGTGAAGGGACGCATCTCCATTGACGAGGCCATCCGCCTGACTGCCGAGCGTGGACTTCCAGTACAGCCATCGGCAGGACCGACCAGTCTGGTGCCTGCAGATTCCGGAGCACTCTCCGGTCAGCCGCCTTCTCCTCGGCTCGCTCCCGGGTTCGAGACGGGATATCCACCGGCGGAACCCGACGCGGGCCGGAACGAAGAAGTCCGACCGGGAGTCCCGAGCCCTCCGCGCGAAACGCCTCTCGGCACTCCTCGGGGTGAACCTCAGGCAGCCGCGCCGCCGGGAGGTGTCCGATGAGAATCGCAGCCGTCGCATTCCTACTCGCCGCATCGATGACGTCTGCGTTCGCTGCGACCTCGCCCCGTGACGTCACCGCAAGGGAGACCTACGGTGTCGCTTCCGATGAGCGTCCCGGAAAGGCGAAGGAAGTCGAGCTCAAACAGCTTCTCGATGCTCAGGTTCCGCTCGACCTGATCTTCAGCGATGAGCAGGGGAGAAAAGTTCCGCTCAGCAAGTTCTTCGGCGACAAGCCGGTCATTCTCACGCCCGTCTATTACAACTGCCCGATGCTGTGCAACATGGTGCTCGACGGCCTCGTCACCTCGATGCGGGACCTCCGTTTCGATGCGGGGGATGAGTTCCAGATCGTGACTTTCAGCTTCGATCCGACGGAAACGCCGGCGGAGGCGATGAAGAAGAAGAACGTCTTCGTCAAGCGTTACGGACGCAAAGGCGCCGCGGAAGGATGGCACTTTCTTACGGGAGACGAGGCGTCGGTGAAGGCACTGACCGATGCGATCGGCTTCACCGCGGCCTTCGACGACAAGACGGGACAGTTTGCGCATGCAGCGAACATCCTCGTGCTCACACCCGAGGGGAGGATCGCACGCTACCTGTTCGGAATCGAGTACAAGCCCCGCGATCTCAGGCTCGCCATCATCGAGGCGGGTCAGAACAAGATCGGAACTCTGGCGGACCAGCTTCTGCTGCTCTGCTATCACTATGATCCGGCAACGGGAAAGTACAGCGCGGCAGCGATGAACTTCGTTCGCGCCGGCGGTGTGGCCACGGTGGCTGGACTCGCCGGATTCATGATCGTGATGCTGCGCCGGGAGAAGCTCCGGAAACGACTCGGCGAGCGCGATAAAGAGGACGAAAACAGCTAATCATGTTCAAGGACTTTCCACTCTTTCCCAGGGCAGCGTCGACGGTTGCGGACCAGATCGACACCTTCTACTTCTTCATGGTCGGAGTGTGCGGACTGCTCGCCCTGGGCGTGGTCTGCTTCATTATCTACTTCGCGCTCAAATACCGCCGGCGCCACGAGGACGAGCCCGTCTCGAAAGAGGAAGCTCCGATGTGGCTCGAGCTCGTCTGGACGATCACACCATTTTTCATTCTGATGGTGATGTTCGCCTGGGGCGCCTGGCTCTTCTTCGACGTCAACCGTCCGCCGGCTCACGCGCTCGACGTCTACGTCACCGCAAAGCAGTGGATGTGGAAGTTCCAGCACGTGGGCGGGCGTAGCGAGATCAACAGCCTGCATGTGCCCGTCGGGCGTCCAGTCCGGCTGATCATGGCATCGGAAGATGTCATTCACTCGTTCTTCGTTCCGGAGTTCCGGGTACACACCGACGTGCTCCCGCACCGCTACACTTACAACTGGTTCGAGGCGACGATTCCCGGAACCTACCACCTCTTCTGTTCCGAGTATTGCGGAACCGAACATTCGCGGATGATCGGTTCGGTAGTCGTCATGGAGCCGGAGGACTATCAGGTATGGCTCTCGGGTGGCGTGCAGGGAAGTCCGGCAGAAGCGGGACAGAAATTGTTCACGTCGCTCACCTGCAACACCTGCCACATGGACGCGGCGACGGCGCGCGGACCGGTCCTTACCGGAATCTTCGGCAGGGAGCGTCCGCTGCAGGACGGCAGGACGGTGGTCGTGGACGAGAACTACCTGCGTGAATCGATCCTGAACCCGGGAGCGAGAGTTGCTGCCGGATATCAGCCGATCATGCCGTCGTTCCAGGGGCAGGTGAATGAGGAACAGCTCATCCATCTGATCGCCTACATCAAGACGCTCACGCCTCCCGTTGGGGGCGGTCTCCCGGCGACCGCAGCGCCGGCCGGTGCGGCAACCTCGACGGCCGCGCCGCCACCGCCGCCAGGGAGTGATTCACCGGCACCCGAGGGACAGGACCCACAATGACCACAACACCATTCGAGCCGATTCCCGTAGAAACCGAGGAGAACTACTTGAATGCCTCGTACGGGGTGAAGTCCTGGCTGCTCACCAAGGATCACAAGCGGATCGGGATTCTCTACATGATCTCGATCACGCTGATGTTCTTCGTCGGCGGCTTTCTCGCCGTAATGCTCCGCCTCGAGCTGATGACGCCGCAGGGCGACCTGATGACGTCGGACACCTACAACAAATTTTTCACGATGCACGGCATTGTGATGATTTTCTTCTTCCTGATCCCGTCGATACCTGCCGTGCTGGGTAATTTCATCCTGCCGATCATGCTGGGGGCGAAGGATCTCGCCTTTCCAAAGCTGAACCTGCTCAGCTGGTATCTCTACATGATCGGCGCGTTCGGCGGGTTTTATGTGCTGCTCACCGGCGGCGTCGATACGGGGTGGACTTTCTACACGCCCTTCTCGACACAGTATTCGAATACGCACGTCATTCCGACGACGCTGGCGGCCTTCATCACCGGCTTCTCGTCGATTCTCACGGGACTGAACTTCATCGTGACGATTCACCGGATGCGCGCGCCCGGACTTACGTGGTTCCGGCTGCCGCTGTTCGTCTGGTCGATGTATGCAACGAGTGTGATCATGCTGCTCGCCACGCCGGTTCTGGCGATCACGTTGCTATTGCTCATCATCGAGCGCGCACTGGGCGTCGGTATTTTCGATCCCGCCCTGGGCGGGGATCCGCTGCTGTACCAGCATCTCTTCTGGTTCTACTCGCACCCGGCCGTTTACATCATGATTCTTCCGGGCATGGGTGTGGTGAGCGAGATCGTCGCGGCATTCACGCGCAAGCGCATCTACGGCTACAAGTTCGTGGCATTCGCCAGTCTCGGAATCGCCTTCCTCGGGTTTCTCGTGTGGGGACACCACATGTTCGTCGCCGGAATCTCCGTTTACTCCGCGATGATCTTCTCAATGCTCAGCTTTCTCGTCGCGATCCCGTCAGCGGTCAAGGTCTTCAACTGGACGGCAACGATGTACAAGGGTTCGATCTCCTATGCGACGCCCATGCTGTACGCGTTCGGGTTCATCGGGCTCTTCACGATCGGCGGGCTGACAGGACTCTTCCTCGCCTCGATCGGCCTTGACGTCCACGTTCACGATACGTACTTCATCGTTGCGCACTTCCACTACATCATGGTCGGAGGCGCCGTCATGGCGTACTTCGGTGGCATTCACTACTGGTGGCCGAAGATCTCCGGCCGCATGTATCCCGAATGGTGGGGACGTCTGAGCGCGCTCCTCGTGTTCGTCGGCTTCAACCTGACATTTTTCCCGCAGTTCCTCCTGGGATACCTCGGGATGCCGCGGCGCTATCACGCATACGTTCCGGAGTTTCAGGTGCTCAACGTCATGTCGACGGCCGGCGCATCCGTGCTGGCTGTCGGTTACGCGCTGCCGCTGTTCTATATGTTCTGGTCGTTGAAGTTTGGGAAGATCGCCGGAAACAATCCGTGGGGAGCCGCGGGACTCGAATGGACGATCAGCTCTCCGCCGCCTGCGCACAATTTCGACGAGACGCCCACGGTGACCTGGGATGCATATGAGTATCGTCCAGCCAAGGAGGCCGTGAATGTCTGACGCGCACGGCACCCATCCGCATCATCCGGCTCTGCAGCACCATTTCGACGACATGGGCCAGCAGCACGAGGCCTCGACGCTCGGGATGTGGGCGTTTCTGACGACGGAGATTCTGTTCTTCGGCGGGCTGTTCCTCGCGTATGCGATCTACCGGAACCTCTATTTCGAGGCGTTCCTCGAGGCGGCACACCATCAGAATGTTCTTCTCGGGTCTATTAACACGGCGGTGCTGATCTGCAGCAGTCTGACCATGGCGATGTCGGTCTATTACGCCCAGATGTCGAACAAAAAGGCCCTCATCGTCAACCTCGTCCTCACGCTGATCCTCGGCGTGGCCTTCGTCGGCATCAAGGTCGTCGAGTACGTCGAGCACTACCATCATGGTCTCGTCCCCGGGCCGTGGTTCACATATGAAAGTCCGATTGCGAACAACGTTGAGCTCTTCTTCCTGTTCTATTTCGCGATGACGGGTATGCACGCTCTCCACATGATCATCGGATTCGGTATCATCATCTGGCTCATCCTGACCGCCAGGAAGGGGCTGTTCTCGAAGGACTATTACGCTCCGGTGGAAGTGTCCGGTCTCTACTGGCACTTCGTCGATATCGTCTGGATCTTTCTGTTTCCGCTGCTCTATCTCATTCACTGATTCGGAGAACGCCTGGCAATGGCCGAAATCGGACATCCCGACCCGCAGCATCACGTCCCGTCTAAAGGGGTGTACTTCATCATCTTCGCGCTCCTCCTGGTGCTGACCGCACTGACCGTCGGGGCGCGCCAGATCGACCTCGGCATGCTCAACGCGCCGATCGCGATGACGATCGCATTCGCCAAGACTTTTCTCGTGGTGCTCTACTTCATGCATCTCCGCCACAGCACGCGGCTGACGTGGGTGGTGGTGCTCGGCGCATGCCTGTGGCTCGTGGTGCTCTTCGTGCTGACGCTCAGCGACTACCTTTCACGTGGGTGGATGGTGTACGGGGATGTAGCTTGAGGGGCGGAGTAGACAGGACACAGTAGACAGAAGACAGTAGACAGGACACAGTAGACAGAAGACAGTAGACAGAAGACAGTAGACAGAAGACAGTAGACAGGACACAGTAGACAGAAGACAGTAGCCCGCCCGCCCCTTCAGCCGTGTCATCCTGAGCGCAGCGAAGGATCTCCCCAGGCCTTGCGATACAGCCAGTAATAAGAGGACTTCGCTGCGCTCAGGATGACAAGTCCGTCTGATCCCTCACTCGACGCTGCTAATGAACCTATGGGACCAAGATCGAGTGCCTGCCTTGCGCGAGATCTCTCCGCCCCGGCGGGGCGGCAGAACAAAGTCGGATCTGGCACCCCTGCCGGGGTGCGTGTACAAGAGGGACTCTCTCTCCGGTGGCTGCGCTTCGCTTGCCACCGGCTACCCTCTCAGCACACCTCCGGTGCGCAGTTCATCGACACTTCAATTGGCGCCCCGCCATTTACTTGCTCGAGATGACACTTCGGGCAGTTGTCACACAGTCTGGCGGTCAGCTCAGCTCAGATCGGAAGGGAAAAAGAGCTCGAGCGCGAGGCGTCCGAAGTCGCGGTCAGCCGAGGCGATGCCGTCCACTCCCGCGGTCTCTGCGGCGGCTGCCACGAGCGAGTCGTTCATCAGTAGTCCATGGGTCTGCTGAATCTCGGTGGCCCGTAGGAATATTCGCAGGTCGACGGGCGCGACCTCGATCCCCATCAGGGGAATCTTGCTGGTCTGTTCACTGTAGGGGCGGAGCTTCTTCACGAGCGATGGCGTCGCGCGCAATTTCGCGGGAACCTTCGATGGAGTTACGAGTTTCAGACTGACCGCCTCGATCATCATCAAACGGTGGGCCGTCTCCGCCAGGACGAGGGTGGAAGTGATTCCTTTGACGTCACGCCTTTCACATCGTTCGAGGAAGTCACGGCAGTCGGGGGAGACCCCGGTGAAGTGATAGATGAAGACAGTCGAATCGATGAAAACGATGCTTCCGGAAGGAACGCGGTCAAGCCTCAAGAAGGTCGTCCTCTTCTTTCATGAGTTTCGCGACCGTTTGACGGCTGGAACTGATCGCTCCCCAGGAGGAGCTGACGACCCCGCCAATGCCTCCGGGACTCTTCCTGTCGGTGAGGTAGGCTTCGAGGGCCTCGCCGAGGATATCGCTGAGCGGTCTGGCCTGTCGGACCGACTCGAGCCTGGCGCGCCGGAAGAGCGATTCGTCGAGGATCGTGCTTATTTTTTTGCGCATGTCAATACTATAGCTTGAATTCTGGATGGCATCAAGAAATCAAGACAAGGTATGGAAATGCAATTAATGAACCTTCCCATCACGCAAGGATCCGACGACAAGTCCCCTAGAGTCCATGGCTACTCCTCGAGCGTTTCGACAATGCGGATCTCGTTCGTGAGCGTCTTGTAGACGGGACAGCGCTGCGCGATTCCGAAGAGCTCCTGCCGCTGCGCCTCGGTGAGGTTGCCCGTCAAAGTGAGCGAGACGTTGAACTGGTGGATGTAGCCTTCCTTCGAGAGACATTCGGTGCAGTCTTTCGCGTACATGCGGTCATGGGTGACCGACACCTGGATCCCG
>JBGSYJ010000222.1:0-3166 GCA_041750915.1 Thermoanaerobaculia bacterium
CTCTACACGATTCCTGCGGCCGACGGCTGGACGCTGATCGTGAACAAGCAGACGGGCCAGTGGGGCACGAACTACGACGCAGCTCAGGACCTCGGACGCGTGATGATGAAGGTGAGCAAGCCGAAGTCAGCCGTTGAAACATTCGCGATCGATTTTCACGATCTCGGAACCGACAAAGGCAAGATGCGGATGGCGTGGGAGAACACCGAGGCGAGCGTGCCGGTAGTTGTCATGAACTGAGCGACGTCGAGCCATTGCCCGCGAGGGATTGAACCAGATGTCATCCCGAGCAAGGGCGGGTGTGCGGGAGGGGCGAGGGATCTCCGGCGGTAGTACATTCGTGATTCGTGATGGGCAGAGGGTGGCGGCGAATACCGTTAGGCAACTCTGTACCATCGCCGGAGATCCCTCGCCCCTCCCGCCCTCACAACCAAGCTCGGGATGACAAGCTCGTTGATTTCTCGCCGCGACGCCCTGTCGTGTCATTCTCGGACCATCGTTCCCGAAAATCCCGGGCATAACTATCTCCAGACGGCTACGTATGCTTCCGTGATGAAGCAGAACTTCGCCGATCGTCGACGCATTGCCACCAATATGCTGCGGAGAACCTTCGCGCTCGTTGCTGCACTGGCAGCGACTGCCTGTACGTCGGTCTCTGCGCCCACCCCACCCCCTTGCTCCTTGTCGCCATCGGATCGTGCGTGGGTCGATCGCTCCGTCGAAGCCTGGCGTTTCGCATCGCGCGAGATCACAGGCATCACCAGTGTGCCCGATCTCCAGGGCGTTTTCTTCAGCGCCGACTGTGTGCTTCAAAGTGAAAACGCTCTCAGCGTTCCTGCCCCTCCGGTGGTGACGTGGACCGCAACCCCTCACGACGGAACCGTCCCTCTCCCCGACGGCTCGGAGATGCCCGCCGGTGTGACTTCGTTCGTCTCCGGCCAGGATGATGTTATCTACTTCGTGATGTCGACGCCGAGCGTCTGGGAGGCTGCAGGCGTCGGCACCAATCCTCAGCTCTCCACGACGATGGTGGCGGTCCTGCTGCACGAAGGATCGCACGTGGCTCAGATCGGACCCTACGGCCCGCGTCTCGGTGCACTCATCGAACGCAACAATCTGCCCGATTCATTCAACGACAACGCCGTGCAGGAGCGCTTCAGGGCGAACGTGGAGTTTGCCGAGTCGGTTCAACAGGAGACCCGGCTCTTCCTGGAGGCAGCTGTTGCCGAGGATGAGGCCGAGGCCGGACGGCTGGCGCGGGAAGCCCGCCGGATGATGCGGGAACGGCAGGCCCGCTGGATGATCGGCGACGATGCGTACCTCGTCGAGGCGGAAGACATCTGGCTGACGTTCGAAGGCGCCGGACAGTGGACGGGCTATCAGTGGCTGATCCATCCGCGCGGAGGTGCGCAGCCGCGTGAAGAAGTTCTGGCGCGCTTCACGCGCGGCCGACAGTGGTCGCAGACCGAGGGCTTCGCCCTCGTGATGGCCCTTGACCGCCTTGCTGGTTCCGGCTGGAAGCGGCACGCCTTCGGCGACGGTGCGAGGACCGTGCTCGAGATGCTCGACGACGCGATCGAATAGCAAAGCGCGCATTGGTTCTTTCGGTCGATGACCCTCTACAATGCTCGCCATGCGAAAACTTCTGCTGGTCGCCGCTCTCCTGTTGTCGCCATCAACAATTCTCGCCGACGAAGCAACCGAGCTCCATGCCGCGCGCGCTCTCTTCGAGCGGAACCTCGACTCGATCCGCAATCGTGATCGCGCTGCCTATCTCGCGACCTATCTGCCGACGGAGAACTTCTCGGCCGCAGGCACGCAGGGCCTCCAGCGAGGATTCGATCGCTTTGCGAAATCAGAATCTCCCTGGCCCGATACATTCGAAGCACGCGGACTGGACCTCGTGCACGTGTCGCCTGGCGTCGTCTACGGAACCTATCGCTACCGTGTCGTGTACGGCACCGACGAGCATTCCGGAATCTCACAGCGTCTTTTCGTAAAGACTCCAGATGGATGGAAGATCGCCGTTACCGGCGCGATGGACGCACCACCCGGCACGCCTCCCCCACCCCGCGCGATCGCCGGCGCTACGTTGATCGATGGCCGCGGCGGAGCTCCGGTTCCCAATGCGAACGTCATCGTTCGAGGCGGAAGAATAGATTGCGCTGGAACCGCTGCTCAGTGCCCGATGCCGGAAGGCGTCGAGGTCACGGATGCCCGCGGAATGTGGGTCACGCCCGGATTGGTCGATGCGCACGTTCACTTCGGACAGACCGGCTGGGCCGACGGGAGACCGGACGCCTTCGACGTGCGCTCGCTGTACCCTTACGAAAAAGTTCAGACCGGACTGAGGGACAACCCGGAGCGTTTTGCCCGCAGCTATATCTGCTCGGGCGTCACTGCGGTGTTCGATGTCGGCGGTTATCCCTGGTCACTCGAGCTCGGCGAGCGGTTCGAGAACGACACGCGCGCGCCGCACGTTGTCGCCGCGGGACCACTGCTGTCGACGCTCGACTTCTGGTTGAATCTCCCCGGCGAGCGGCAGTTCATTCACCTCTCTTCAGAAGAGTCAGCGCGCAACGCTGTCCGTTACCTTGCCTCGCGGAACGCGAAGGCTGTGAAGGTCTGGAACATCGTCACGCCCGATTTGACGGTTGAGGCGACGAGTCCATTTGTCGCAGCAGCAGGCGATGAAGCGCGGAAGCATTCACTCCCGCTGATCGTCCACGCGACGGGACTTGCTGAAGCAAAGGCTTCGCTCCGCGCCGGCGCAGATGTTTTCGTTCACAGTGTGGATGATGCGGCGCTCGACGAAGAGTTCTTCGAACTCGCAAGGAAGAACGGCACGATCGTCATCCCGACACTCACGGTCTTCGCGGGCTATCTGCGGCTCAGTCGCTCGATCGTCGAGCGCAAGCCGCCCACGATCGATGATCCGAACGGTTGCCTTGACGCAGAGACGGTCGCGAAGCTCGCGCAGACAGCGACTCTCGACGCCAGCCTCGCGTCGAAAGAAGGACTCGCTCAGAGTGAAGCGTGGCTCGAGCGAGTAGAGAAGCGGACCGCGGCGAATCTCATGCTCCTCGTCAGCGCCGGCATTCCGATCGCGACCGGTACCGATGCAGGAAACCCGCTGACGCTGCACGGCCCTGCGATCTACCGCGAA
>JBGSYJ010000223.1:0-16465 GCA_041750915.1 Thermoanaerobaculia bacterium
TACGCCTGGGGTCTCGGCGCGGCGGGCGCCGCGGGCGCCACGCGGGCCGTAGAAATCCTCAGCATGGGGATCATCCGGACGATGAAACTCCTCGGCTGCAACTCCGTTCGAGATCTCGATCGATCGTTCGTCCAGATCCCCTCGGCCTGGTCAGACACTCAGTAGACGTACCAGCCAGATCACCAGGTCATCGCGGCGTGCGTCACTCCCGGTGTGTCGCGAAGTCACCAGAGCGATGCTCGCGATCGGAAGAGAGCGAACCTTGACCGCAGCTGCGTCCGCCGCCGACTTTGCAGATGCCGCACATCTCACGCGCACCTTCCATCAGATGTTCGGCATAGCTCCGTCCGCCCTGATGCGCGGCGAGTTCTTCGAGATCGGCACGCCCTTCGGACGTCCCTAGCCTCTCCCGTTGATGTGGCCTCGCGACGGGCTCGCGCAGATTGCGGTTTCGAGTCGTCAAAGCAGTTCCGGACGATCAATCAACACAATGAGTTACGCCGAGCACTGCATGGGTAGCCCCGAACTGAAGCTGCGACCCCAAATCGCCACTCCCGAACTGAAGCTGCGACCCCCAATCGCCACTCGGTCGGATGAGCCGGTCGTGCATCCTCCGCTCCCCGTCACTTACCGAGCAGTCCCACAATCAGCGCCTGGCATGCGCGGGCGATCCGGTCGCCGAAGAGCGTCACCGCGAAGCTCACCGGAACCGCCACCGCGATGAACATCGGAGAGAGAGCCGCGATCAGCGCAAGAAGGACCACTGCTCCCGCGATGATCGCAAGCGTTGTCCGGAGCCACGGCGTCATCCGTCGCTCGCGCTCCGTCGACCGCGCGTTCGCCGCGACGCGCGATGCGAAGAACGGCGACGCTTCGGGCCTCGGCTCATGCTCGAAGACCGCACGAAGATCGCGTTCGAGTTCGTCTTGGTTCACCATCTGGTTCCTTTCTCCTTCAGCAGCGTCTTCAGACGCTCCCTTCCCCGATGCAGATACGACTTCACCGTCCCGGCGGGTGCGCCGAGGAGCGCGGCGATCCCGGCGACGTCCTCCCCGAGCCAGTAGTGGAGATGGAGCACCGAGCGGTAGAGGTGAGGCAGCTCTTCCATCGCCTCGAGAATGGCGCGGCGGCGCGCGCTGTCGATCGCCGTCGCCATCGGGTCATCGCCGGAGTGCACATGCATCGCTTCGTCGAGCGCGGTCTGGCGCTCGGTGCGCCCCAGCTGCTCGCGCGCCGTGACCGCAACAGTCCAGGCGATGCGGTAGATCCAGGTGCCGATCGATGCATCCCCTCGGAATTGCGGAAGCCCGCGGAACACGCGGAGAAACACCTCCTGCGCGACGTCTTCAGCGGCCGAGCGATGCCTCGGGCCAAGAATCGACGCCGCCAGCCGGAGCACGCGCTCCTGATACGACTCGACGAGCCGCCGGAATGCCTCGTCGTCATGAGCACCTCCGGTCATCGATCGGCTGGACGCCCCTTCATCACCGCATAAAAGGCGAACAGGCCAACGCCGACGAAGACGCCGATCAGGCCGAAGGGCCAGACCTGGTTGTGATACGGATCGCCCGACAGCTGGAGGGCGACCGACACCCCCGCGCCAGCCATGATGAGGAGGATGCCGACCCCGAGGGGCCAGCGCGGGTTCAGCCGCGCGGCGGTGAGGACTCTCGAGGGGCTGTCGTATTCAGGAAGCTCGGGCATCGGAACTCCTTTCTCCAGTGCCGCGATGCGCTCGCGGTGGATGAGATCGAGTTTGCGCTGGCGGCTGCGATTCGCCATCGCCTTGAGAACGAGGAAGAAAGCGGCCCAGCCGAAGACCCATGCGAGACCGACGAGTTGCTGTTCGATGTACATGATCGTTTCTCCTTACTCGACGCGTCGCGCGGCCCAGACCTCGGCTGCGAGATAGCGCGGCACTCCGCGATCGTCCGGAATCAGAATGAACCTCTCGAGGGGACCGGCGCCAGCGGCGCGAAAGGAGCGCGCGCCGGTTCGCTCAACCGGAAGCCGTTTCTCCCCGAGAATGAGGAAGAGAGCATCGCCGTCCGCCTCGATGCGAAACGAGCGGTCGCCGTTGCGGTAGAGCCCTGGAATCGATGAGGAGTCGATCTCCGTCGCGGCGGAATCGGACGGCTGCGCGGGCGGAGGGATCGGCGCGAGCATCGCGATGCTCCGCATTGCGGTGCGACCCGGCGACGCGCCGGTGCGATTTCCGAGCACGAACCCGCCGACCTTCGCATCTGCGAGAAGGAGCATCGCACTCCCGTAACCGGCGCGCGCGCCGGGATGGGACAGTACCGATTCCTCTCCCGCCCGGCGGACGATGATCCCGTAGCCGTATCCGAGCCCGGATGACGGAATCGTCGCGTGTTCGGTCAGCGCGCGCCGGACCGCACGTGCCGGCAGCGCCTGTCGCTCGCCGAGTTTCCCTTCGTTCAACAGCGCGCGGAGGACGAGGGCGAGCTCGCCGGCGCTCGCGTAGAGCGACCCTGATGGGTAACTCCCCGCGTGCTCCGGCTGCGGGCGAAGAACCTCAACGGCGTCTCGCTTACGATCGTGTCCGAGGGCGAGGCGCCGCGTCATCGCCTCGAGCGGGCGAAACGTCGCTTGCCGCATGCCGAGGGGATCGAGAACGCGCGAGCGGACGACGTCGGCGAAGCGGACGTCCGGATCTTTCTTCCGCGCGATTCTCTCGAGCACGTAGCCGGCGAGCACGTATCCGGGATTCGAGTACGAGCAGATCTCGCCGGGCGGCGCGAACAGGGCTGTGCCGTCCCAGCGAAGGACCCGGTCGCCGAGCGCCGACTCGTCGCGCGGCCCTTGCATCGGCGCATCGTCTGCGAGGCCGGCCGTGTGCGTTAGGAGCTGGTGAAGGGTCAGCTTCCGGAGCGATGCGTGGAGCTCGGGGACGGCCTGGCCGATCGGCGCGTCGAGGTCGAGCTCGCCCGCCTCCGCCATGACCGCGGCGGCGAGGCCGACGAAAATCTTCGTCGTCGACCCGAGGCGGAAGAGCGTCTCGCCGGTGACGGGCTCACCCGTGTCGGCGCTCGCGACGCCCCACCCTCGAACGAGAACCGTCTCGTCACCGCGGACGAGCACGAGCGCCGCTCCCGGAATCGAAGAGGCAGTCATCTCTTCGAGTGCGGCCGCATCGATGGCAGCGGTGTCGAGCGTCGCGGCGGCGGCGAACTGATGGAACAAAATGAGTGCGGCAATGATGACGATGCGTTTCAGTTTCATGGACCTTTGGACCGGCGAAGTGCGAATCCGGTTGCAATCGGGCGCCGTTCAAGACTTCTGATCGAGCCCCGGAGCGGACGACGTCGTGTCCTGTGAATGGCGTTTTCTGTCGCCCGCTCCGCGGGCTCGAGGATCTTCGCACGCACGACGGAACCCCCGCCTGAAGGCGGGGGCTAGTGCTCTTACGCCGGCTTCGCCGGCTTCCTCCCATCGAAGTTGAGGGAGATGCGATCCGGGGAAGTCTGCACGCTACGTTCTGACCCAGCCGTACTGTGTATTCGAGCGCTTGCCGCCGCCCGCGGCGTATGCGGCCTTGAGCTTACTCAGCGCGTCGCCGGGAATCGCGCGCAACCGCTCTTCGGGATCGATACCGTAGATGCGCGCGGCGGAAAGGCCGAATATCTTCCGCTTCACTTCGTCGGTCAACGGCTTGAAGCCAAAGCGCTGCATGTACTCCTCCGGCATCTGGATCCGGCGGAATGCCTCGATCTGCCACTGCGGCGATCCCCACCAGATCGAGTCGGTGCCCCACAACACATGGTCGTCGCCGAATGCGTCGATCATCATCCCGAGGATGTAGGCGGCGGCGCGGGGATGCGTGACGGCGACCATGCCGAACGTCGTCCCGAGCTCCATGTAGACGTTCGTCATCCGCGGATTCTTCTTGCGCGCATCGCAGAGATCGGAAATCCACGGCACGTACTGCGTCGTCTGAAAGTCGTCCTTCGCCGCCGACAGCAGGTCCGGCATGCTGCGGAATGCCGAGTGATAGATGAGGAAATTGAGATCGGGAAAGTCGAGCGCCGCCTTCGGAACATCGCGGGGACTGCTGTGTTCCACGTCCCACACGGGCAGCGGAAGTCCCTTGTGCACGCAGATGGTTTTGATTCCGACACGCCTCGAGTATTCGTACGCGGGATAGGCGACCTTCTCGTCATCCATCCACCAGCCGTTGCCTCCTGGCGCGAGCGGCTGTCCCGGATAACCCTTCCACGCTTCGATCTTCAGCAGTTCGACCTGCCGCTGCATGTCTTCCATGTTCGCCGTGCCGAGGTCGGGCGAGAAAAGTCCGTGGGCAATCATGCGGCGGGACTGCGCGAAGCCGTTCACCTGCGTGCGCGTTTCAACCATGTCCGCAGGCGGGAGGACGTTCTGGTCGTCGGTCGCCGAAGGCAGGCCGGTGATCACGGCGACGACGGTGTCGCTGTCGATGAAGACTTCCTTGACGTAGTTCGCGAGGTAGAGATCGTCCCACGTGTGCTGGCGTCCTTTGAGATCCTTGTTGCCCATGACGCCACCGAACTCGCGGAACTGGAGCAGCGGCGGCATCTCGATCACTCTCCCGGCGGCAACGTGGTGCGTCTGGATGTCGAAGATGAAGTACGGCTTCGGCCACCGCTCCCCCGTGGAGCCGGGCTCGTAGAGCTCGGACGAATCGACATCGTACGTTCTGCAGCCGAACACGGCGTTCATGGCGAGGAATGCGGCCGCCATTCCGCCGCTGCTCGAAAGAAACTGCCGCCGCGTCACGCCGAGTTTCTTCGAAGCCTCCGACGCGATCTTCTCGAGCATCTCCTCCACCCGCCGCTGTTCGGGCGTCTGGGCGATGGGAACGAATTCCTCATTCGACACGATCTGCGTGGGGATGGGGAGGTACATCCCGCGGATCTGATCGAGATCGCATTTACGAACGAGCTGGCCGGTCTTCACGTTGCTCATGTGTGCACCTCGTGCGTTAGGTGAAGTTGGGACGGGATCTATCCTCGCGGGAATCGGACGATTCGCGGATCACAATTCTGCAAAGTTTCACGGAGGGGATGCGGTCGGCGTGCGGAAAACAGAAGAACTTGCCATCCTGCGCGAAGCGAAGGATCATCTTGCGACGCTCGATCCCCGCAAGAAGATCCTTCGCTCCGCTCAGGATGACACTTGGTCATGCGCAGGCTCGAGTTGACGCCACTGGAGCGCTGATGCAACGACGCGCGCTGAGATGGTAGCCTGCGGCGCAAGGCAAGCTTCAGTGTGCGGATCCACAGCTTAGGCTGCCCTGCCATGCCGCCGCTGCTTGAAAGCAACTGCCGTCGACGGCTTTCGTCACAGTTCAGCCGACGCTCGACACGCTTCCGGCCCCTTTCGTCACACTCTGCTGGACCATGAAACCGACAGTTCGTGATCATGCATCGCGATCTTGTCGTCATCGTCTGTCCGCTCATGACCGATGGAACAAGTCGACGCTCAAAACGCTGCGAGGACATATCTGAACAAAAGAACGACACGCAGGGGGCTTCGATGAAGATTCGTTCGGCGTCGAATACGCTGCTTCTGCTGGCCCTCGTCGTCCCGGCAGCCTCCGCTCAGGATCGCAATCTGGCACCTACAGAAATCGTGGGAGCGTACCGTACAGCGAACGGAGGTTTGTTCCTCGTGGGCGCTGCCTCGGACGAAGCCATCTCTGTGCGGGATCTGGAAGGTGGATTGCGCGGCCGGTTTGATCAGACGGATAAGGATCGCTTCGAGCAGGATGGCGCAAGCGTCGGCGTGCGCCGGGTTGACGGCCGGATCGTCGCTCTCGAGATTGCGAAGTCCGGCCTCGCGTCGCGTTCCGCTACGCGTGTTCCGCTGCGCTTCGAGGAAGTGCAATGGACGAGTGCTGGCACCGAGCTCACGGGCACGCTCATCCTGCCGTCTGGAGATGGCCCCTTCCCCCTGGTCATTGCGCAGCCGGGATCGAGTTGGCAGACGCGCTACAACGAGCACGGAATGTTTACGGCGCTGGGCTTCGCCGCGCATGGGATCGCGGGGCTTGCGTACGACAGGCGTGGATTCGGCGGCTCCGGCGGAGAACGGCTCGTCGCATTCACGACGACTGCGGCCGATCTCGCGGCCGCGGTCGAAGCCATGCGACTTCGGTTCGATCTGAATCCGCGTCACATCGGCGTATTCGGTCTGAGCCAGGGCGGCTGGATCGCGCCACTCGCGCACACGATGACGGATGGCATTCGATACATCATGCTGGTCGGCGCAGCCGGGACCACGCCCGCCCGTCAGGAAATCCAGCGAGCCGTCCAGGTTCTCCGCGCCGAAGATTACCCTGCAACCGAAGTGGAGGCGATCCGCGAGTTTCAGGAAATCGCCTTTCACTACGGCTCGACGGGAGAGGGTTGGCAGCGGTATCTCGCCGCACGCAGCCGCGCAGAAGGAAAGGGCTGGCTTCGGCGGGTCTGGTCGCCGGCCGAGCCGGGTGCGGACAACTTCATGTGGGGCCGGCTGAACGGCGACTACAACCCGCTGCCGGCGCTCCTCGAGCTCCGCGTTCCTCTGCTCGCACTCTGGGGAGAGTTCGATCTCAACGTGCATCCCGAAGTGAACCGCTCGATCTTCGAGGTGGCGCTGGACGCGGCCGGCAACCGCGATCACACGCTCGTGATTGTGCCCGAGGCTGACCATGAGCTCGAAGCCGCCACGTCTCCGCGCGCAGCGCTCGCAACCGAACCGTTCGCCTCCGGCGTCTGGGATACGATGATTACGTGGGTTCAGCAAAGAGTTGCGATACCGTGAAGCACTTGTTGAGCGTCGTTGGCGGTAAACGCCGGCAAGTTTCGCCGCTCGGTAACTGTGGGACTCGCGATTCTGATCTTTCTCGGCATGAGCCTGGGCAGCTGGCACCATCAAAAACCCCGACTTGTCAGTTGAGGCATACCGGGACTCGAGTTCCACAGGGAGGCCGCTATTGAGAACGATCGTCATCATCATTTCGGTGCTGTCCCTGCTCCTGGCCGCAGGCCCGGCGAATGCGGTCAGCATCCAGTTGCCTGAGCCGGAAGGTCGTTATGGCGTCGGCCACTGGATGGGCGAACTGCCGACACAGCAGGACGACTCCCTGACCGCAGAGCCTGGAGATACCCGGCGGCTCGGTCTTTCAATCTGGTTTCCCTCCGACGAGCCGGGATCCCGAAAACCGAAGCCGTGGGCGAGTGAGGCGATGGGTCGAGCTATGGCCGAAGGATTTCCGTTCGAGACCGGCTTTGAAGCGGACGTTTCGGGTCACTCCCGTGAGGGGATGAGCCCGTTGGCGGGGCCGCTGCCCGTGGTCATTTTCTCGCCCGGATTGTCCTTTCCGCTCGCCCTCTATCAGAGCTTCTTCGAAGATCTGGCCAGCCGGGGCTACGTCGTGCTGGCAGTCGCGCATCCTCATGCTGTGGCACTCGTCGAATACCCTGACGGTACGACACTCGACATGAAGGCATGGCCTCGGATCGAACAGGAATCGGAGCGACAGGCGTTTCTCGCCACTCATCTTTCCGTCTGGAGCGCGGACCTTACGGCCGTGATCGACTGGGTGGAAGCAGGGTCACCGGACAGTCCAATCGCCGGACGGCTTGATGAGAATCGAATTGCATCGCTCGGACACTCCTACGGCGGCTCTGCCGTCGGGCGGATCACGCACGATCCCAGAATCAAAGCCGCGATCATCATGGAAGGAGCAGTCAGAGATCCATCGGACAAATCATCGCGCGGGAAGATGGTCGTCGGAGCTCCCGTCATGCATCTGATCGGTGGCTACAACCGGCTCGAGCACGAAGGCGATCAATACCTGCCGGCGAGGACCGCGCCCGTCTATCAGGTCGTGATCAACGGAACGGGTCACGCCTATTTTTCGGATCTGATCTACGTCTACCAGCATTACGCGGACGACGAATGGAAGTCCCGCCATCGTTACGAGATCGATTCCGCACGAGTGCTGCAGATCTCCCGCGACTATATCGCTGCGTTCCTCGGCAGCTATCTGAATGACGAGGAGCCGAGCGTTCTCCTTCGGCCGAAATCGTACGCCGACTCTGTAAATTCACCAATGCGCGGCGGATATCCTGAAGTGGATCTTTCGATCTCGATCCGCTAACCCTGGGCGAATATGACCGAAGTCCTGAGCTGTAATTCGCGATCCAAATGCACGAATGCGCAGTCGAAATTCATCGTTGAAAATCAGGAGGTTCCTTTGATGTCCATACGCTTGCTGCTTTCGCTCTCATTTCTGGCGTTTCTCATCGGCTGCGCGACCCAACAGTACGCGACCGTGACCGCGGAGATGCCTGACGAGTATCTGTCCCTTCCCACGGTCGATGCGGCGTCCGGATTTCTACCTCCGCGGGCGATCCACAGAGTGGAGCCGGTGGCGCCTGCCGGACTGGTCAACAGCGGCCACACTGTTGAAGCATCCGTAGGTGCAGCGATCAACAGCGAGGGGCGGGTCGAGGCGGTGTGGCTGGAGTCCGGCGATCCCACGTGGGCACGTGCTCTTGCCGAGGCAGTCGCAAGGTGGACGTTTCAACCGGCGACGAAGGACGGCGAGCCGGTAGCCGTCAGGTTCTCGGTGAACTCGACGTTCACCTCGAAATGAAGCCCGCGGTAGCAGAGGACAAGCACCTCTGCGAGCTCAGTTCCCCAGGAACCAGAAACTGCTGACGAGATTGAACATGAGAAGGGCCGCCGGGACGACGGAGACAGCCATCCCCACGAGCACGACCGCCCGCGACGGAGAGAATCGACCGCGAAACCAGACGCCAAAGGAAAAAGCGACGGCCGATGCAAACACGAGGATTCCAACCCGCTGCCAGTCGCCCGCGGATGCCAGGGGAGGAAACGTTGCGCCCGGGTGGCTCTGACGCCACTGAGAAGCAGCACTGAACTCGACGGCTCGGATGGATGCATAGCCGAGAGCAACTGCAGCGAGCATGGCAACGGTGAGACCGAAGAGGGCCTCCGACCTTGTCACCTCTGATACTCGTGACCGGGAGATGGCAACGCCAAGAAAGCCCAGCGCGAGCGGCAGGATCAGAAACGTCAGCAGCCCGAGGAACGAGAATGGCCAGACGGCAGCTGCCAGTGCAATACCGCCGAGTCCTGTCAGCAGCAACGAACTTTCAGACTTCAAAGTCTGACGATCGGCCCAATCTGAAGCTCCCGACATCGTGTGCCTGACGGATCTGCGCTCACCGGCGCAGCCCGCACGCATTGAAGTATAGCGCTCGATCATGCGGCGCGCGCACCAACGACAAGTTAACCTTTGACCGTTACAGATCAGTGGCAAATCGCACCTGGGCGAAGCAGCTTTCAGCAGCCCTCGCTTAAGATGCACGTGGAGGTTTCTGCATGCCGACGTCCCGCCGTAACTTTCTCGCGACTTCGATCGCCGTTCCCAGCGCTTTCGCGGCGCTCAGCGCTCCTGGGTGCCAATGGACTTCCTCGAGGCGCAGAGCGTTCAGCCGTGGTCCGACATGCCGGTCTGGCTGCCGCCCGTGGGTGAGTATGCGGGCGCAGGCCTCGTCAGCAACGCGCGCGCTGTGGCTGCGGGCCTGACGTTCCGTCCTCTCGCCGACACCACGCGCGCGACACTCGACTATGTCGCCACGCGCACGAGCGAGCGCAATGCGAAGATGCGTGCCGGACTTGCTGCGAAGCGTGAGGAGGAAGTGCTCGCGGCGTGGGGTGAGCGGGAGAAGTAGCGGCGGATTCCGATCCGCCGTCCCTCGGGTCATCTCGAACTTGCGCGTTCTGGAGCTACGACCCGGGATGAATGCTCCACACGTCGTACATCGTCACTCCCGGGAACGAGGGACATCGGAATGTCCCTCTACTTGTGCGTCTGCTACAATTAACTGGCTCGGGCGAGGTTTGCAGCCGAGGATCGATGAAGGGTTTGGGGTTGGGAGGGGAAGGGTGACCATTCTTGATCGCGGCGGCAGGGCCGGGCAACCGAAGGGCGGCGTTGCATGGCAGCCCTGACCCCTCACCTGCTGTCGAGTCCCGCTGCGCATGCGTTCGCTGCACTCGCGCTGGCACTCCTTCTCCTTCATTTCCACACGCGCTACGGCCGTCGCTACCTGCTGCTCTGGGCTGCAAGCTGGGCGAGCCTCGCGATCTTTCACGCGAGCAATGGCGTTCATCTGATGGCGGTCGCCCGTCCCGAAACGGCGGGTGGTCTGACGTTCACCACCTCGATCGTATCGGTCCTCGCCGGCTATCTGCAGATCGTCTGGCTGCTCTGGGGCTGCTTCGATCTCGCGAAGTGGAAACCTCTCCAGCGGAAAGACCAGCGAACAGTCGCAATAGCGCTGATCGCACTGAGCGCCGTCACCTGGATCTCGATCGCTTCCCTCAGCCGCGCCGGCGCCTCGGAGTTTGGCCTCGTCGGAGTTCACTCGCTGGTCGGCGGCCTGACACTGCTTCTCTGCGCATGGGGAATCTGGACGCGGCGGGCGAACGAGGGCGGGATCGGCTTCACCGTCATCCGCCTCTCCTTCGCCGCATACGGCGCCCTCCAGCTTCATTACTTCTTCACGAGCGCCGCCACACTCCTAGGGCCGGGTAGCGATCCGGTGAGCTACTTCGGCACGCCACACGTCCTGCTTCAGGCTGCGGTCGGCGTCGGAATGTTCATCTGTCTCCTCGATGACGAGCGCGGCGCCGCGGTGCTGGCCGCTTCGCAGGTTGAGCATCTCGCTTATCACGACGGATTGACTGCGCTTCCGAATCGGGCCCTCTTCATGACCCGGCTCACGACCGCGCTCACCCAGGCGATGCGCCACCGCTACAAGGTCGCGGTGCTCTTTCTCGATCTCGACCGCTTCAAGGAGATCAACGATTCGCTGGGTCACTCCGCAGGCGACACGCTGCTCAAGAGTGCTGCGCAGCGGATCCGGACGTCGGTGCGGGAGAGTGACACTGTCGCCCGCTTCGGCGGCGACGAGTTCACGATCCTCATCCCGATCATCGGACGTGTCGAAGATGCCGGACGCATCGCAGCGAACATCATCGAGGCGCTCCGCGAGCCGATCCGTATCGGAGACCGCGACATCGTCGTCACGACGAGCGTCGGCATCGCGATCTATCCGCTCGATGGCGAGGACGCCGAGACGCTCGTCCGGAACGCTGACACGGCGATGTACGGAGCCAAGCAGCAGGGTCGTGATGCGTACAGGCTCTACGCAGCGGCGATGAACTCGCGCTCACTCGAGCGGCTCGAGCTCGAGAATCGTCTGCGGATGGCGCTGCGCAACAACGAGCTGACGCTCTATTACCAGCCGCTGATGGATCTCCGACAGGGCGGCGTGTTCGGCCTCGAAGCGCTCATCCGCTGGAACCATCCGGAGCTCGGCCTTCTGCTTCCCGACAAGTTCATCGCGACAGCGGAGGTGTCCGGACTCATCGTTCCGATCGGCAAGTGGGTACTGCGCGAAGCGTGCAAGCAGGCACGGGGATGGCTCAACCGCGGTCTCGATCTGATCGTCTCCGTCAACCTCTCTCCGAGACAGTTCGCGCAGCCCGATCTCGTCTTCCAGGTGCAGAGCGCGCTGGCTGAAGCGGGCTTGCCTGCGGGAAATCTGGAGCTGGAGATTACCGAGAGCAGCGCGATGCACGACGTCGATCAGACGATCCGCGTATTGCGTGAGCTCAAGCGCCTTGGCGTCCGCATCTCGATCGATGATTTCGGCACCGGATACTCATCATTGAGCTACCTGAAAAACTTCCCCGTCGACACCTTGAAGCTCGACCAGTCGTTCGTGCGCGACATCACCGAGCCGCAGGATGGCGCAATCGCAAGCGGGATCATCTCGATGGCGCACAACCTGAGCCTGCTGGTTCTGGCGGAAGGGGTCGAGACCGAAGGACAGCTCAACTTCCTGCGGCGGAACAACTGCGACCGGCTCCAGGGGTACCTGTTCAGCGTCCCCCTCTCCCCTGCTGCCTTCGACAAATTCATCAACAGAAATCAGCAGTACTTTCAAACCGCCGCGCGAGCGTAGGTGAACGGAAGAAGTAGCGGCGGATTCCGATCCGCCGTTCTTCTTGATCGTCAGTTCTTGCGCGTTGTGGGGCGACGACCCGGGATGAATGCTCCACATGTCGTACCGCTTCACTCCCCGGGAACGAGGGACATCGGAATGTCCCTCTACTTCGTAGCGGCGACGTTGCCGACTACACCGCCAGACGAACCAGCACGACAATTCCCGTGAGGATGAACACCGCCGCAGAGCCGTAGCGGATCCAGTGCGGCTGGATTCTCGTTCCGAGGAGGTGGCCGGCGACGAGGGCGATCGCGTCGGCGAGGAACATACCGAGAGTTCCGCCGAGCCAGACAGCAACGAACGATCGCTGCTGACTTGCGACGGTGAGAGAAGCGAGCATCGTCTTGTCCCCCAGCTCGCTGAGGAAAAAGGTCGCAGCGATTGTCAGGAACGGTCCCCACTGCATACCGGCCGGTTTGTTGTCGGAATCTTCGCGTTCCGGCCGCAGAGTCCAGAGCCCGAAAAGAATGAACGCGATCCCGGCTCCGAGCTGCGTCCAGAAGAGAGGAAGTACCGATCCCGCGAGATGACCGACGCTTGCGGAGATGAAGTGAATCAGAAGCGTCGCAAGGAAAATTGCTGGAACGACGACACGAAGCGGATAACGGGCAGCAAACGCGAGAACGAGCAGCTGACTCTTGTCGCCCATTTCGGCGATGAATACGAGACCGAGTGCAATGAAGAAGGACACGAGCGTAGCTTACGGCATGTGGCAGGGCCCTCCGAGGCCCTGCCTCTTCCCGTTTGTAGAGATGTACGACAACTTTACTGCTCGGAAAGGCAGGGCCTCGGAGGGCCCTGCCACATGGGAACGGATCTTGATATCCATTCCCTCGTGACTTCATTCATCGATCGTATCGCGCCCACACTCCGCCCCGAAGGCACCGCAATCATGCGGCAGAACTGGCACCACCTGCTCTTTCTGCACTGGCCGGTGCCAGAGGACAAGCTCAGACCGCTCGTGCCACCCGGCCTCGACATCGACACGCATGATGGAAACGCATGGGTCGGGCTCATCCCCTTCACGATCACGGGAACCCGCCCGCTCTTCACTCCATCGGTGCCGTTTCTCTCCGACTTTCACGAGGTGAACGTCCGCACCTACGTGCACCGCAATGGAGAGGACCCCGGAGTCTGGTTCTTCAGTCTCGACGCTTCCAGCCTCATCGCCGTCACCGCAGCACGCGCTCTCTACCATCTCGAGTATTACCCCGCTGAGATACGTTTCGATCTGTCAGAGGGTGAGCAGCCTTCGATCGACTTCGAATCTCACAGGACAGGCGGCGGCGCGGAGCCGGCCCACTGCCATATCGAGTACGGTCCCGTCGAATCCGCAACGACGCACGCCGCGCCCGGGACTCTCGAGCATTTTCTCGTCGAGCGCTACATTCTCTACGCGCGCTCGGAGGATCAGCTTTATCGCGCGCGAGTTCATCACGCGCCGTATCCGCTGATCAAACCGGAAGTGCGGAAAGTCGAAGAGACTCTCATCTGGGCCGCTGGGATCACGAGACCTGAGTCGGGTCTACTTACTCACTACTCGCCGGGAGTCGAGGTGGAGATCTTCAGGCCGGAGAAACTTTCGTGAGCGACAGCTAACTGACGTGCTGCAGAAGCACCTCGCCGGTGAAGGGCTTGAGGAGGACTTCGCACATTTCCTGCGGGAGCCGGGAGTCGTCAACGAGGTTCGGCGAAGCAGTCACGAGGAGTATCTTCCGGAGCGATAGAGGAAATCCGTCTCCCGACTTCAGATATTCGATCACACCATAACCGTCCACGTTCGGCATCATCAGGTCGAGCACGATCAGCTCATATTCGTCATCCCGATCGAGAATCTGAATCGCTTCCGCTCCGTCTTTCGCGGACTCCGTCTGGAAGCCGTCTCGCCTGAGCGCCGCCTCGATCAGCAACCGGGTTGCCTCGTTGTCATCGACTACCAGGGCCCGCTTCCCCGAGTTCACCATGCAGCGTCTCTCCCACCCTCGTTTTCCCTGAGAGTAGCGACGGGCCGTCAATGCAACGTCAAAAAACGGAAGAATCGCTCGACCAGATCGCTCTTTCCTTTATCCTGTGACCATGGACCGCGAGAAGATGAAGCTCGAAGAGCCGCTCGACCCGATCGAGCAGCGCGTTCTCGGCTCACTCCTCGAAAAACAGCAGGCGACGCCCGACTACTACCCCATGACCGTCAACGGCATCCTGGCCGCCTGCAATCAGAAGTCGAATCGCGACCCTGTCATGGAGCTCACCGAGGACGATGTCGTCGATGCGCTCGACCGTCTTCAGCATCAGGTCCTCGTCTGGAAAGTGATCGGCAGTCGCAGCGTCCACTGGAAGCACAACGTCGACAGCCCCTGGGACCTCGACGCTCCCGGCAAAGCGCTCATCACGCTTCTGCTGCTGCGCGGCCCGCAGACTCCGGGCGAGCTCCGCGGTCGCAGCGAACGTCTCTTTGCCTTCGGGACACCGGCCGATGTCGAAGAGGCGCTCCGGAAGCTCGCGTCCGGAGACGAGCCGCTCGTCGTCGAATTGCCGCGGCAGCCGGGACGGAAGGAGCCCCGGTGGATGCATCTGATCGGGGGAACGCCGGATCTTGGCGAGCTTGCCGAAACGGCCGCGCCCGCGATCACGACGCGATCCGCGGGTCTCGAGCCTCGTGTAGCGCAGCTCGAAGAGACCGTCGAGAAGCTCAGCGCCGAGATACGGGACCTGAAGACGCAATTGGGAATCTGACCTTCCTGCCATGAGCGACGAAGAGCTGCGCGCGCATCCTCGGTACGTAGCCAGCCCGCCGATCGAAGGGGAGTTCGAAAACGTTGCGATCACACTGGTCAACATCAGCGTGCGTGGCGCGCTCATAAGACACGAAGATCCGATCGACGGTTTCAAGGGCGGCACACTGAATTTCAGAGGCGGAACCATCACTCTCCATGCGGAAGTCATCTGGACGCGAAGCCGTACCGTCGGCGAGGGCGACGCGTTCGAGTCGGGCCTGATGTTCACGCAGTGGATCGAGGTGGCACAGGGAGTCATCGACCGTCTTTCCCGGGCGGATTCGATTCACCTCGACGTAAGCAGGCCTCCCTCGATGCATCGAGGAGGTGTGCTGTGAGCTGCCGGATCTGTGACATTCCTGACGACGATCTGATCGTTTCCTCAGGAACGTCCAAAGCGTTTTTTCCCGAGAATCCAGTCGGCCCGGCTCACATCGTCGTGGCCGTCCGCGAGCACCGGCCGCTCTTCGATGATTTAACCGACGATGAGGCCGCTGACCTCATGATCACGGCGAGACGGATCGCGGCGGCCGTGCGACCGCTTGCCGCATTGGAGAAGTTCTACGTCGCTGCGGTGGGCGACGTCGACATCCACTTCCACCTGCACCTGCTTCCCCGCGCACCGGAAGCCGCAGGGCTCGGGCCGTTCATCTTCGGGGGTGACGGGTGGGCGGGCAGGTTGGCGGAGACGGCGGATTTTGATTTGCGACAGATGATACGAACGCGGTTGCGAGGGAAGGAATCCTAGTGGTCTATGTGGCAGGGCCCTCCGAGGCCCTGCCTTGTCGGGCAGTGACGATGTACGACGCCTGGAGTCTGCACCATCCCCTTAATGACCCCAGGTGTCGAACACCTTTACCTTGCGGAATAGGCAGGGCCTCGGAGGGCCCTGCCACATGTCGCTCACCCCGCCTTGAGCAGGCCCATGAGCCGCGCCACAAAAGAGCTCTGATCGAGGCGTTGGACGAGGTCGAGCGCCTTGCCGGCCTTCGTCCCGAAGCCCTGAATTTCGCGTAGCGTCTTCCGGAAATCCCGCACCTCGGCAGGGTCATCATTTTTGCCGGGCTCGATCGCGATCGCCTCGCCGAGGACACGCATGAGGGGCTCGAGCTCGCGCTTGCGGCGCTGCGCGGCGATGGCGCGGGCCATCTTCCAGACATCCTTTTCCGCGGCGTAGAATTCCCTGCGGACGCCGGGCTGGTTCGTCTTGACCACCAGATCCCAGTCCATCAGCGCGCGGAGATTCATGTTCGCGTTACCCCGTGAGATGACGAGCTTCTCCATGATCGTATCGGTGTCCATCGGGCCGGGGTGCGCGAGGAGGAGCGCATGGATCTGCGCCATTGTGCGGCTGATTCCCCAGGCCGCCCCCAGCTTGCCCCACTCGTCCACGAACGCCTGTCTTGCTTCTTCCAGTGTCATAGGCTTGTCTTTCTGAATTTTCAGTATATATTGAAAATACAAGATGACAATGCACGGTCAAAGAAATCGAACGGCGCGTCGCCTTACCCGGCTGCTCCGGGTCGCCTACTCCAGCGAGATGGCGGCGGCGTACGCATACCAGGGCCACGCCGCTTCGGTCAGCGACGCTGAGGAAAAGAT